>DATHCX010000137.1:0-10901 GCA_035319325.1 Desulfomonilaceae bacterium | reverse complement strand
GTGGGAATTGCGTCTGACATCCCCGTGCGGACAGGACTGAAACGCCGGGGTTCGCGCGGCGTAGCCGGTTACGTACAGGCCGGGAGCATCCGGCCGATGGCGCACAAGCCGTGTATCCGGGCGAAGCTTCTCATCGCGCTTCCGGCGGAAGGCTCTATTCCCCTTCGATACACCCGGGCGTCCGCCTGCCTGAGCTGCGGTCCTGGGTCGGCCGGCTAAGGGCGTGAGCCGGTGAAGCGCTCTTCAGGTCAACGTGCGTCATGGCTGTCGCCTAAGGCCGACCGGTCAGCAGGCGTCCTTGTTTTCCCTTGACAAATTGCAGGACGATTGATAATTTTTTGTGTGTTCAGGCGCGTAGCTCAGGGGGAGAGCATCACCTTGACGCGGTGAGGGTCTGGGGTTCAAATCCCCACGCGCCTACCAAGAGGCAGGGAGTCCTCCAAAGAAATGCCGACGAAGGAGGGAAATTGAATATATGATCATGAACGGGTTGTGGGACGTACCCATACGTTACATAAGTCCTTGTACAGCATGAATCCCTCCATAGAGATCGAAATTCTAGGCCAAACAAAGTCTTATTCACCCGGTATCACTCCCGGAGAAATCCTCAAGGAAGTTCCTGTAGACAACGGGCGGGACATTCTCGCTGCCGATTTCAACGGCAATGCAATAGACTTGTCTGCTGCCGTAACCGTTTCCGGCAAGTTGGAATTCATTACCGCACGGTCTACGAAAGGTCTGGACATCCTTCGCCATTCAACTGCCCATGTGATGGCGCAGGCAGTCCAAGAACTGTTTTCCGATGTGAAAATCACTATCGGTCCGTCTATAGAGGATGGCTTCTATTATGATTTCGACGCTTCCCGGCCTTTCACTCCCGACGATCTGGAAAAAATCGAAGGTCGGATGAAGGAAATTGTCAAGAGTAAACTCCAGTTTCGCCGGATGGTATTGCCAAAGGAAGAGGCGGTCAGATTTTTCTCGGCTAAAGGGGAAGCATACAAAGTCGAATTGATAAACAGCTTGGAAGCGGATGATGTGAGCTTGTATTCACAAGGCGAATTTACGGATTTGTGTCGTGGACCCCATATTCCCAACTCCGGTTACATAAAGGCTTTCAAGCTCACCAAGGTGGCAGGGGCGTATTGGCGCGGCGATGAGCGCAATCCCATGCTCCAAAGGATCTATGGGACCGCGTTTGCTTCCAAGGAAGACCTCACTCAATACCTGCATTTTCTTGAGGAAGCCAAAAAGAGGGACCACCGCAAACTGGGCAAAGAATTGGATCTGTTCTCACTCGTGGACGAAGCGGGCCCCGGTCTGGTCATCTGGCATCCGAAAGGGGCTTTGCTGAGATATCTCGTCGAGGACTTCGAGCGCAAGGAACACTTGAAACGCGGTTACCAGATGGTTGTCGGCCCGCAGATCTTGAAACGGGAATTGTGGGAAAGATCCGGACACTTCGACAATTACCGGGATAACATGTATTTCACGTCTGTGGACGAGGTAGGTTATGGCATTAAACCCATGAACTGCTTGGCTCACATGATAATCTATAAATCCAAGATCCGTTCCTATCGTGATTTGCCCCTGCGGTATTTCGAGTTGGGCACGGTTCTCCGGCACGAAAAAAGCGGTGTTTTGCACGGGCTTCTGCGGGTGAGGCAGTTCACGCAGGATGACGCACATATTCTGTGCACTCCGGAACAGCTCAACGCCGAAATCCTCGGGATCATAAACTTTGTCCGTGAAGTCATGGGGATCTTCGGGTTCGAATACACGATGGAGCTGAGCACGAGACCGGAAAAATCCATTGGTTCCGATGAAGATTGGGATCGAGCGACCCTTGCTTTGGAAACGGCACTGAAGGATATCAATGCGGAATACCAGGTAAATGCGGGCGACGGAGCCTTTTACGGTCCCAAAATTGATATAAAATTAAAAGACGCCCTGTCTCGTTCGTGGCAATGCGCGACAATTCAGTGCGACTTCACGCTGCCCGACCGATTCGACCTCACGTACGTAGACAAGGATGGAGAACGAAAACGGCCGGTGATGATACATCGGGTAGTGTTGGGAGCCATAGAGCGTTTTCTGGGGGTGCTCATCGAGCATTATGCGGGCGCTTTTCCGTTGTGGCTTGCCCCTGTTCAGGTCGTTATGATGACGATTACCGATCGTCAGGATGCATACACGCAGGAGATGGCTCAACTGCTGAGGAATGCGGGATTCAGGGTGGAGGAAGACCTCCGGAACGAAAAAATAGGGTTCAAAATCAGAGAAGCGCGAAATCAGAAGATCCCCTATATGGTGATACTCGGCGACAAGGAAACGGAGAACCGGACTCTTGCCGTTCGCAAGCGGGGTGACGAGGCGACGCACACCCTGTCCCCGGAAGCATTTGTATCGCGACTTCAGGAGGACACTGAGAGACGATGTTGACCAACAAAACGACTGGTATCAAACCAAATACCAAATCAAGGGGGCTCACTTGATGAGAGGCAGACCAAGAGGCGCCGTGCCAGCGGAACCTAAGGTCAGGGTAAACCAGAAAATCCGTGCAGCCAAAGTCAGGGTCATTTCACCGGACGGAGAGCAGCTCGGCATTCTGGATGTGCCCGAAGCGTTGAGAAGATCTGAGGAATACGGTCTTGATCTCGTGGAAGTTGCTCCGAACGTGGAACCTCCGGTATGCAAAATCATGGATTACGGGAAATTCCGGTATGAGGAGAGCAAGAAAGAACACGAAAGGAAAAAGAAGCAGGCTACCGTCGTGTTGAAGGAGATCAAGCTGCGGCCCAAAACCGAAGAGCACGATCTTGATTATAAGGTCAAGAGACTCATGGGCTTCTTGGAAGAGAACTGCAAGGTTAAAGTGACAATAATGTTTCGCGGCCGGGAGATCACGCATCCTGAGCAAGCGCACGTTCTTATTGGCAAAATTCTGGAGTTGGTCGGCGATGGGGCCCAGATTGAGCAGCCGGCGAAATTCGAAGGCCGAAACATGACCATGGTCCTGGGACCAAAATAATTATTGTAATAGAATCTCCGGGATTCCGTTGCCCGCACCCCTGCTCGCAAGTGTGTGCTTTTCTTTTCTCTTGCATTCTTGCAGAAGAAAGGCTGTATTAGTCAGTCGAGACGAGGTCCGCGGGAACAAAATGTCTTTCAGCGAAAAAAGAAAATTTACGCGTATTCCGTTTCATACGGAAATCCGAATAACAGCAGGTGAAATCACGCATGTCTCGCATCGGCTGCGCGACATAAGTCTCGGCGGCGCTTTTGTTGTACTCTCTGACTCGTTTCCCGTTGCCGCTTGCTGCACTCTGGAAATCGAACTTGTCGGCCCGGCGAGCCTTCTGCGTGTCGAAATAGACGGGGAGGTTGTACGGGCGCAGGAAGACGGAATTGCAGTGAAATTCACGAAAATTGACCTGGACAGCCTTCTCCACCTGAAGCACATGATAAAAGTGTTTACGCAAGATCCGGAGCTGATCAACGAAGAATTCGTCTCAAATCTGCTCGAGTTGGAATAATAATACGCATTCGTCACAAGATTTATAAGATTACCGGGCTGGGGGCTCTCCTGAGCGAAGTGACGAGACGGCTCTGCGTAGTCCGCAGCGAAGGAATGCCCCCGGCCTGTACCCGGAATAGAGTTACCTCTAAAAAAGCGAATCCGTACAGGACGTATTCTACCTGGACCGCCACCGTCACTTTATGGATGCAAGCGATCCATGAGCCGTGGAAACGCTATAGTTTCCCGCACGTGATGAATACCCGCTATCCAGGCAAGTGTGCGTTCTATTCCCAGGCCGAACCCCGCGTGGGGAACCGAACCGTACCGCCTCAGGTCCAGGTACCATTCCAGCGGTTCGAGATCCAGATCGTGGGCCTTTATTCTCTTCTCAAGCTCGTCCAGGGAATCTTCGCGTTGGCCTCCGCCAACGATCTCGCCGTACCCTTCAGGTGCGAGCAGGTCTACTGCCAGGGCCAGACGGGCATCTGCCGGATCCCTCTTCATGTAGAAGGCTTTTATATCCGATGGGTAGTGAGTCACGAAAAACGGTTTGTCGAAACCTTCTGAAAGGACCGACTCCTCGTCTCCGCCGAAATCGTCTCCCCAGTTGACTTCCACTCCTTTGCTTTTCAGGATGTCCACGGCATCGGTGTATGTAATCCTGGGAAAGGGAGGTTTCACTCTCTCCAACGCGCTCGTGTCCCGTTCCAGCACTTTGAGGAGAGGTCCGCATTTTTCCAGGACTTCTTCCACGATCTTGCAGATCAATCCTTGTGCGAGATCTATGGTCTGGGGAAGTTCGTAAAATGCCATTTCCGGCTCGATCATCCAGAATTCAGTAAGGTGCCGGCGGGTTTTCGATTTCTCGGCCCTGAAGGTGGGACCGAACACGTAGATATTCCCGAGAGCCATTGCGGCAGCTTCGCCGTACAGCTGCCCCGATTGTGTCAGATATGCCGAGCGGTCAAAGTATCCTACTTCGAAGAGCGTGGTGGTCCCCTCGCATGCCGTCGGAGTCAATACAGGTGCCTCTACGGAAACGAATCCCAGGTCGTCGAAGTACCTGCGGGCCGCGGCCGTGATAACCGATCGCATCCGTAAGAGCGCAGCCTGTCTGGAGGATCGCAACCAGAGGTGCCGATGGTCCATGAGGAATCCCACACCGTGCTCTTTGTTGGAAATTGGGTAAGGTTGCGCCTGGGAGACTACTGCAAAATCCGTAACTCCGATTTCGAATCCGATGGGAGACCGGACGTCTTTCCTGACTTCTCCACGAACAATTACCGACGACTCATAGGGAATACGATCGGCCAGATCGAATGCTTCAGGTGACACTCGATCCGCAGTTACCACACACTGAATGATACCATGGCCGTCCCTGAGTTGCAGAAAACGTATTTTCCCCGAGGAGCGCCTGTTGGCTATCCAGCCTCTGAGTTCCACCGTCTCATGCTCATGCTGAAAAATGTTGTCTATTGTGACCCAATTCATGTACGCCCCCTGGCATTTCATTTATTATCAATAAGTTGCCGTTGTTTCCTTCCTGTAGCACGTGACGCACGTAGCATTCATTCTGCATCATATCGAACGAGGCGGTCAAGGACGCCGTCTGTCGGGAAATAACGCCCGATTGTTCCTGCGAATACCGTTGCATCGTCTTTCACGCTCTGATAAGTAAAATACTCATGAGAATAAGCAACAGATGGCGTCAACGGCGTTCTATCCTGAACTCGGCCAGAACTCTCGTGTTGTCGAGTTTTATTCCGATTGTCCTCATGGGATTTCTTGACACGGCACTCCAGCACGGCGCATTAGCTCAACCCGGTGTAACTCCATCGGAAATACCCGAGTTTCTTTCGAACAAAGGGAAAAATCTTTCCGCATTCAAGGCGGTCATGAACATTACCAGCACATATGACGCGGGAAAATCAAGGCAAGATGTGAAAGGTTTTCTTTTATATCGACGACCCAGCGACTTCCGGTTTCAGGGCGTCGGTCCGGGAGGAAATTCCCTTTTCGAGCTGGTCATAAAGGCGAACCTGTTTGAACTGTACATCCCTGCAGAGGGAAAGATACTCAAAGGCGGGAAAGAGTGCTTCCACCGCAAATTTCCCGATGTGAGCGAGATCGAGGGACTCATTCCCATGGTGTTGCTCCAGTGGAAGGATGTGCGTTTCGACAGATTGCTGGCCCAAGATTCGGAAAAAATAGTAATCCGGGTAAGTTTCCAAGGGAAGGTATGGGGAGCGACCCTTGACCCCCAAAGTCTCTTCCTGAGGCGCCTGGTCCGGCTCAATCCTGCCGGTGAAGTGGATCTTACTGCGGATTTCGGTGACTTCGCCGGCGGTAGTGACGGTTGGCTGCCTCGACGGTTCGAGGTGCAATCGCCGGCCGGTCAGTGGAAAACTCTTGTAAAAATCGGTAAGATCGAGTCGAATCCTTTTCTCGTTGAGAAGAATTTCAAATTGGAAACCGCGTTCTCAGCCAAGACGGAAGACTGCCGATGACGGGACGTGCATGCCCCGGCGCGTTGAGAAGCAGCGGTGGGTGCACGAGTGTCTTTTTCACCGGAACGGGAATCGCATACTCGGCAATCCGGATTTTCTTCGCACCTGAAGTCCTCCTCATATGAACCGACTCGTTTACAATCTGCTCCTGCACTTCTTTGTTGCGCCGTTTCTCGCAGCGTACTACTTGCCCGGGATTCTGGTCCGGGGCAAGTACAATCGCTCCATCAGCGGAAAATTGGGGAGACTCCCGGACACGTTCTTTCCTGAAAAGCTCTCACGGCCGAAGATCTGGTTTCATGCCGTCTCCGTAGGAGAAGTCGTGGCTCTGGGGCCGGTGGTGAAAAGCCTCAAACACATGATGCCGGAATCGTCGCTCATCATTTCCACGGGGACGGAAACGGGGCAGGATCGCGCGCGGAGCACCATAGGAGATGCAGACGATTTTCTGTACCTTCCCCTGGATTTTCCGGAGTTCGTCAATCCGGTAGTAAGAAGAATATGCCCGGATCTGTTCGTGTTGATGGAGACGGAGCTTTGGCCCAATCTCATTCACTGCCTTAAGACGAACGGTGCGGGAATCGTACTCGCAAACGGCAGGATTTCCGACCGCTCCTTTCCTCGATACAGGAGATTGCGGAAGTTTTTTGCGCCCACGTTGGAAAAGATCGATCTGTTCTTGATGGCTTCGGAAACGGATGCCTCTCGAATCCAGGAGATGGGCGCCGCCTCGGTGAGAGTTCACGTTGCGGGAAACACCAAGTATGACGCGATCCCGGGGAACACTTCACCGGCTGTGGAATTTGAAATGAGGCGTCTTCTTAGTATCGAACCCGGCACTCGAGTACTCGTTGCCGGCAGCACACACCCGGGGGAGCACGAATTGGTGCTCGATGCATTTCTTGAACTCTCCCGGCGATTCTCTGATTTGATTCTGGTCCTCGTACCCCGCCATACAGAAAAAACGGCCGCCATCATTTCCGCTATGGCCGACCGCGGGATGGAGCCGCCGTTCCTGCGAAGCTCGGCTGATACGGGGGAAATGAGAGAAGGGAGGAAAGTTGTCGTTGTTGACCGCATGGGGGAGCTGTTCGGCATCTATTCGCTCGCCTCGGTGGTATTTATGGGCGGTTCACTGGTGCCCTTGGGTGGGCAGAATATTCTTGAACCCGCAGCCTGGGGTAAAATAGTTCTCTTCGGCCCATCCATGGAGGATTTCAGAGACGCGCGCGATCTGCTCGTCCGGTGCGGAGCCGGAATTCAAATCTCAAGCGTTCGTGACCTGGTATCTCATGTCTCCGATGCTCTGTTGCACCCCCAAGACGCTGCGGCCCGCGGGGCATTGGGCAGAGAGGCGATCATGAGAAATGTCGGGAGTGCCGGAAAAATTGCGGAATGTCTCGTGGAATTACTCGGTAAGTCGCATAATATTGAGAGATAGAGACTGGTGTCCGGGGTTCATTGAAACTCGCTGACATCCCCTTTACCCACTCTGATTACTTGCGGTTCCTCGTCGAGAAGGCTGACCACGGAAGACGGTTCGGGGAGGAATACCCCGCCGTCTATCACCAGATCGACCTGCCCTTTGTACATCCTATCGATTTCTTTGGGATCGTCGAGAAGTTGCTCGTCGGGCATGCGCACGGATGAGCTGAGTATGGGGTTCCCCATTTCCTGCAGGAGGGCCTGACAAATTCTGTTATCGGGAATCCGGATTCCGACTTCGTTTCGCTTTGTCAACACTATTCTCGGGACGAGCCGCGTTGCCTTGAGAACAAACGTGTAGGGTCCGGGCAGATAGCGCCTGAGTATTTTATAATCTCTGTCGGTGACCTGCGCATAATTTGCAATTGATTTCAAATCCGGAAACACGAAACTCAGATGTCTCCTGTTATCCATCTTTTTGATTCGACGCACCGAGTCAATCGCCTTCTTGCTCTTGATATCCGTCCCAAGACCGTACACGGTGTCTGTGGGATATACGATGACTCCATCCGCGCGCAGTATGTCTGCGACACGCTTGATATGTCTCGGCTGCGGATGATTGGGATTTATCTGAACAATCATAAACTTTCCTCGTCGATTGGGACCGGAGCCAGATCCGAAGAATCCCCAGGCAGCACCCGGATGCTGGGTGGGCTTTCCTGTGCCGCAACGACAGCGACGCGGAAATCGTTACTCTACCTAGTATGTGTCAAGATTTTTTTAATTGATCCGTATTTGGATATGCGACTCTTCCGTCCAGCAAAATATCCGGTCCGATCCGAAACGCTCTCACGTCCACAAGCCTGGGAGCTTCTTCCAATCTACTGATCCCCGTACCTCCCACACCTGCGGGTGCGCTTGACCCGCCGATAATCATGGGAGCATAAAAGAAAAGACAACGATCGACAACTCCTGCCTCCAAAGCGCCCCAAGCCAGACCCGCCCCACCCTCGATGAGAACCGAAGTCACGCCGATGGCATAAAGCCTCGATAGCAATTCCTGGAGGTCCACCCGTTCCGATCCCGACGTGCCCACAATTTTGGCGCCTTTTTTTTCCAGAGCCACTTTGCGATCTGCCGGAGGGTCCTTGCGGGTCGCTATGATAACACCCGCGGGAGAATCGGGGTTAAAAATGCCGGCATCCAAAGGGGTACGCAGGTTTGAGTCGGCAACAATGCGGATCGGGTCGTGTCCCCTTCCGTCCGGCAGCCTTGCGGTAAGAGCAGGGTTGTCAGCGATGACGGTTTCCACACCCACCATGATGGCCGATACCCGATCCCTGAGCCTGTGTACTTTGCGGCGGGAAGCCGCTGAGGTGATCCACTGCGAGTGACCGGTACGCGTCGCAATTCTCCCGTCCATACTCATGGCGAGCTTCAGGTAAACAAAAGGACGGCGCAAGCTGATGTTGGTCAGGTATACCTCGTTTATTCGCCGACACCGGTTTTCGATGACGTGACCGACAACCTCCACCCCAGCCTCGCCCAGCAGTCTGGCGCCTCCTCCCCGAACTCCCGGGTTTGGGTCGTCCGTTCCGTACCAGACCTTACTAATTCCGGCTTCCAGAATGGCCTCAGTGCAGGGAGGCGTACGCCCGTGATGGTTGCACGGTTCGAGGGTCACAAACAGCTCAGCACCCTTGGCGTCGGATCCGGCAGCTCGAATAGCCTCCACTTCGGCGTGAGGTTCGCCGGCCGCACGATGATAGCCCTTCCCCACCACTCTCCCATCTTTGACGATTACCGCGCCGACGGCAGGATTGGGGGAGGTACGTCCGAGGGCCCTGCGCGCAAGCTTGAGCGCGAGCCCCATGAAACGCTCAGCCTCACGGGGAACCTTGTATTCCTTGGCTTTCATCCGGGGGGACGTTTTGGCTGCGACGTTGCTCCCGGGCTTCCCTGAGTTCATAAAGTTCCTTTATCTCGCTGATAAATTCCTCAATATCCCGGAACGAACGGTAAACGGAGGCGAATCGCACATAGGCAACGTCGTCCATCCGCTGAAGCTCGTCCATCACCCGTTCACCGATGTACGACACACTGATTTCTTTTTCCGGCCGTTCCATGAGTTCCTGCTCGATGGAATCCGCGACCGCTTCGATCCTGTCGATGCTGACGGGTCTTTTTTCGCATGCCCGCCTCATTCCTTCAACAATTTTATGACGCTCGAATGCTTCCCGTCGACCGTCTTTCTTGATGACGTACGGCAGGATTTCTTCTATCCGCTCGTAAGTGGTAAATCTTTTCTTGCAGTTGAGACACTGACGCCGTCTCCGGATCACGGAATTGTCCTTACCGAGGCGGGAGTCGATCACCCTATCATCGATGGCTCCACATGCCGGGCATTTCATTGTAACCGCCTTTTACCGAATCGTCAGCTCATACCACGGACACTACGGATATTTATAACGAATCTCGGGATGATGCAAGCAAAATTAAAGAATTTTCTTTTTGTCCGATAGTCTAATGCTTTAGACTCGCTGGAGGATTAGGCTCATATTCTTGAGAAGAACACCGTCCTTCATATTGCGAAAAGATGCTCGCGGGGATAGACTGGGTTTGGTTGCCGGCCCCAACAGCGACAGGGACTTTCCTGGAACGGACCTGCACTTCTACGTTTCCAATAAGGAAATCATGATTTCTCGATTGCACATGACGCCCGCGGACACGGTTCTGATGGTTCTGCTCCTGATTCTTTCTGCAGCGTCATTTTTCCTTGTTCCTCGCCTGGTGTTGTCTCACTCCCAGGAAGTGGAGATACACGGAGGGAACCAGCTTGTGGATCGGTGTTCCTTGACCGAGGACCGGCTCGTCGACGTCCGCGGACCGCTTGGGGTCACTACAATCCAAGTGAAGGGCGGTCGCGTTTCAGTGCTGTCGTCGCCGTGCCCTCACGGAGTCTGCGTTCATATGGGCGATTTCGGAAGCGAGGGCGGCTTCCTTGCCTGCGTACCCAATGAGGTGCTGGTGAGGGTGAGCAAGGAACGCGCTGACGGCCTGGACGCGGTGACCAAATGACGGGTGGCGTTCGCGAGCTGGCACGTTTGGCGCTGCTCCTGGCGCTTGCAACCGTGATTCATACGGTGGAGGCTTTCATCCCCGTGACCTTTGTGTGGTTCAGGTTCGGATTTGCAAACATCATCGGTCTTTCCACGCTGTACCTGTTCGGATTCCGGGATGCTGCCTTCGTGACCATTGGGAGGATCTTTCTGGGATCGCTGGCCACCGGCTTGTTCGGTTCTCCGGCATTCCTGCTTTCCCTGTCCGGAGGGACCTGCGCACTCTTGACGATGGCGCTGGTATTCAGGTACGGATCCGGCATATTCTCCGAAATCGGCGTCAGCCTCGCGGGGGCAACGGCCCACAACCTGGCCCAACTGGTGACCGCA
>DATHCX010000136.1:0-27500 GCA_035319325.1 Desulfomonilaceae bacterium | reverse complement strand
TCGCCTTTGCGATGAGTCAGCCGACTAAAGAAAAAGTTCCTCGGTTTTCCCTCAAGTTCCGTTAGGGAAGCTATATGTATACCCCCGCAACGGAAATGTGTCAAGAGAATTTCGATATCCCGTAAAATGGCTTGCTTCAGCGCTTATCACGCTTTCAAGCCAGGCAGCTCCCGAAAAATCTTCGGATAACTGCTCCCCAGTCTCGTCCGCGCGTTCGAAAAGAGCGCGTTGCCGGCTATCGCCTGCGCGCCCGCGCTCTCCCGGACCCTTGCACTGCGTGGAGGGCGCTCGGCCGCACCGCTCGAGTCCTCGAGAAAGACCGTCTCGCAACGGACCCGCTCACGGATCCGTACATCAGCGTATTGCTGAGGGACGGCTTCCCGTCATGAAGAACCCTGATTGACTGTGCGATGGTGGGGCCAGGCCGGTCGCCGCACAAAGGACTGCACCGCGACGGTTCTCGACCTGGCTCCCTCGTTCATTCGGGCGGGAATCACTGGCCGGGGGCTCGGGTCAGGCGGTTTTTTTCGCTGATGCCGGCCACACCAGCTGTATCGCGTGAACAGGACATGCTTGTTCGCACAGGCCGCATCCCACGCATGCTTTGGGGTCGTACAGACCGGCTATGCTTTCGTTGTCGATTTCACCCATGCCGAGCGCCTGGAACGGACACACGGCCGCGCAGACTTCGCAACCCACGCAGTCTTCTTTCCAGACATAGGGTTTGGGCCAATCGGTTCTCTTGATCCTTTCGGGTTTAGCTCCCTGGGGATCGCGAATAGCCCCGTACGGGCAGCCTCTTGCGCAGACGCCGCATTCTATGCATCTGGACGAGTCAATGCTGTGGGGTTGTTTTTTTTCGCCATTGGATGCCCTGGTGGGGCAGGCTCTTGCGCATGTCTGGCAGCCTTTGCATTCCTCCGCGACGATTCGGTAGGCCATTGCTTGCTCCTTCGATGTACTCCGAGATATGGATAGACCTGATGCGACGGGATTTCCCTTAAACAGGAGATTTTATCTTATTCCATCGGAAATGGAGTGTCAAGAAATTGTGATCGCGGCAAGATCGTGAAATCGATACAAGAAGCTGGTTGTTCGTGGTAGAATTCGTGCAGGATGGAGGCTGAAAGGAGACCCCATTTTCAGGGTTCCCGACTGTAGCGGTTGCCAAAAATCTAGTCCGTGTGGGAGGGCCCCGACTTCAGGGTTCCCACAGTTCGGATTACGCAGAGCCGTCACAGCTTCGCTCAGGGGAGCCCCCACCCCTGCAATCTCATAAATCGTGTGGCGAATGCGTATGAGATCGGCCGGACGAATCCGCCGGAACTTTTGGTAACTGCTATGGAATGAACTGTGAGACTGCGCACGGGAAAGCCATAGCCCGTCGACCGCATCAATTCAGGATAGAACAGATGGAAATGCGTCGTCTGGAAGTATTTTGCAAAGTGGTGGAACTCCGGAGCTTTACCCGGGCAGCTGAGGCCTTGTCGCTGTCCCAGCCTACCGTGAGCGAGCATATCCGTACCCTGGAAGACGGTCTCGGTGAAAAACTGGTGGATCGTCTGGGCCGCGAGGTAAGGCCTACGCCTGCGGGACGCATCTTCTATCAATACGCCAGGAACATCGTGCAGATGCGCGACGAAGCCTTACAAGCGCTCGAGCATTTCAAAGGAAATCTGGCCGGCACGCTGGTTCTTGGCGCGAGCACGATTCCAGGCACGTATTTGCTCCCGAAGCTCATCGGTTCCTTCAAAAACGCGCATCCTGCGATACAGATCACCTTGCGCATATCAGATACCGCGAATATCGTGGAGGAGGTGTTGGAAACCACTCTGGAAGCGGGAATTGTGGGATCGAGCTTGACGGACAGAAGGCTTACTCTGGAGGAGGTGGGTTCAGACGAGCTGGTTCTGGTTGTATATCCAGGACATTCCTGGGCAGCCCGCGGTCGGATTCCGGTGACGGAACTGGCTGAAGAGCCGTTTATCCTCAGAGAGCGAGGGTCAGGCACGCGTATGGTAATGACCAAGGTGTTGGAAACATACGGCTTCGATCCGTCAACTCTCCCCATGGTTGCGGAAATGGGGAGTACGGAGGCGGTACGGCAGGGAGTCAAGGCGCGCATCGGCGTTTCCATTCTGTCCCGGCAGGCGGTGGAGGACGATATTACTCACGGCACCCTAGTTCCCGTCACCATAGATGGATTGCGTCTGTCCCGGCCGCTTTACCTGATCCAGAGAAAAAAGCGTCAGATCTCCCCCGTGTGCGCGGCATTTCTGGAATACCTTCGCAGCCGGACATACAGGGCTTCTCAAAAGTAATGTCGGTTTTGATTACGCGAAAAGATTTGGAAGATTGTCACTGCGAGGGCCAAGCCCGAAGCAATCTCGTTCGCCAAAGCGAGATTGCTTCGTCGTTCCACTCCTCGCAATGACATGCTACAACATTGTACATGCACGGGAGGGCTTATCAAGCCGACAATACTTTCGAGAATTACTATGACCAACACTGAGATTGCTTCGTCGTTCCACTCCTCGCAATAACATGATTGGCTGGTTGGATTGTGGGCGAGAGTCTCATGAACGAGTCCGGCAGGATGTCGAGAACTGCTATAGCCATAGTTGCATGAGCCGGGACATACGGATCGAACGTGAGGCAGGATTGCGCTGGCCACCCGCTCGCACACACGGGATTCGATCCTACTCGTGATGGATTATTTTCTGCATGAATTCGTCCATCAATCGATCTATTGGGGTGGGCTCGGCAAGATCCGGGGTCGGAACTGTTTCGATGGTCTTCTCGGGCAGGTTTTGAGTCCCCGGCTGCAGGTGCGAGAGAGGCACTGATACCAGCGTGTGGGATTCCAGGACGTTGAGCATTCGGGTCAGGTTCTGAGCGGTTTTCAATCGGTCGTGCAAGAGGACCACGTCCCAGGGTTTGGCGTATTTCAAGCAGGCCACGACCTGTGCGGAAGACCTGCCAAACCACCCCGCTTCCATCGCCCAGTCCCGGGTGTCTAGATCCCATCCGGCGATTTTATAATCCAATTCCTCCAGTACGTCGCGACAGTGCGTGAAATTTGCCCTTGACCCCGCTACCCCATACGGAAATCGAAAGAATCGATTCTGCCTCTTCGGGTCGGCCCCTGCTTCCTCCACGACTTGTTGGATCAGAGCATGCGTCAGTGCGATTTCCCGAACCGCCCTTTTGGACGAAATTGTCGAAAAGTTCGGGTGGTTAAAGGAATGGTTGCCAAGATCATGCCCGTCCCGGAGTGCCTGCACCGCAAACTTCCGGAGATCCGGATTTTCCAGATTTCTACCCAGAACGAAAAAAGTTGCCTTGTGTCCTTTTTCGGCGAGGGATTCGAGAATTCTGCCTGTGCAAAACAGCGGACCGTCGTCGAACGTGAGAAACAACGATGTGCCACCAACGCTGGAATGCTTGTCGTATCGCTTCAGGAAGCGATCGTTTTCCCGGGAATTTTCAACGTGATCTTCTGATTCTTCGGACGTCGATCTCGACTTTCCCACTGCCGCGTGAGCGAGTTTCGCCAGGCAAACTCCCGCGACGACGGCAAAAAAACCGCGACGTGAGATCCCCCCGGCGTCATATGGTAAACGCTTGGATTCCATGCCCTTAACTTCCAAAACGGGACTGCATTGCAAAGGTCCGCGCTCCGTGAAATCTTCGTTTGCACGTGGAATCGGACCAACAATTTTCATTATAGCACATAAGCCTTCGATATAGCAATCATTTTATAATCATACGCATAAAACGCTGCGTTCGTATCGCCAGTAACATGCGAAGCAGCATGGGATGTGGATTATGCTCGGCCGTATGTCTCCGTGATGAGCCTGAGCTTCCGGATGACTTGTTCCGTGATGAGATTGGGTGAAAGCCTCCACAGCCAGTTGCCTTGTTTCCGTGAGGGCGTGTTCATCCGGGCTTCCTCGGCCAGCCCGAGAATGTCCTGGATGGGTAGGATCACGGTGTCGGCCACGGTCATCATGGCCAGCCTACACATCTCCCACGCCACCTCGTCTTCGCCCGTTTCACGACCGATATACGTAAAAAATCGTTTCCTGTCTTCCGGTGTGGCTTCGCGTCTGAACCACCCCTTCGCCGTGTTGTTGTCGTGAGTACCCGTGAAAACGATACTGTTACGCGGAATATTGTGAGGAATGTAGGGATTTGCAGCGAAATCCTCTCCGAACGCAAACAGGAGCACCTTCATGCCGGGGAAGCCGAACCTGCACATGGCCTCCCGAACATCCGGAGTAATGACTCCGAGGTCTTCCGCTATAATACGGAGACTTGGAAAACGCCTCAACATAGCCTCGAAGAAATTCGAACCCGGGCCGTCGACCCATTTGCCGTTGAGCGCGGTCTTTTCCGACGCAGGAACCTCCCAGAATCCCAGGAACCCGCGAAAATGATCGATTCTGATCAAATCGCATTGAGCCATGTTGTGCTGGATGCGGTCGAGCCACCAGGAATACCCGCTCCTTTTCAAAGCGTCCCAATCATAAATGGGATGGCCCCACAGTTGGCCTGTAGAACTGAAATAATCAGGAGGAACCCCTGCAACCACGTACGGCCTTTTCAGGGGGTCGAGCTTGAAAAGCTCCGGATGCGTCCATACGTCTGCACTGTTGTAGTCTATATAAACCGGCAGATCTCCGATGATTTGGATGCCCTTGCGATTGCAATACGTTTTCAGAGCCGACCATTGTTTGAAAAAAAGGTACTGAACGAATTTTTCTTTGTCGATCGCGTCCCGCAATTCTTCGGATGCGCGTGCCAGAGCCTCGGGGTTCCTGTCCCGGAATTGTTCCGGCCACTCGCCCCACACTCGATCCTGAAACCGTGTGGACAGTGCCCTGAAAAGGCCATAGTCCTCCAGCCAGCCAGCGTTGGCATCACAAAATTCCGCACATTCCGAGGTGTGCGTGGACGCGGTCCGGAACCGTTCGTACGCCTTGCAGATCAGCTGTTCCTTGAATTGAAACACCAAGGGGTAATTCACTCGATCTTCCGGAAAAGAAGGTATCGACTCCACCGCGGACGCATCCAACAGCCCCTCTTGGACGAGCACCTCGGGACTGATGAGCAGCGAGTTTCCCGCAAAAGCAGAAGGGCTGTGATAAGGCGAATAATGAACAGGGTTCGGAGGCGTCAAGGGAATGATCTGCCAGTAGGTCTGTCTCGTTTCGTACAGGAAGTCCGCGAATCTGTATGCCCACGGGCCCATGTCTCCTATGCCGAATCGTGCCGGGAGACAACTGATGTGCAAGAGAATTCCGCTGGCTCGAATAGTCATGATTTTTCCTCGTTGAAAGCGACGTGGTTACCGCCCGCCTACCGCTACTACCCCCGCATGAGAACCTGACGCCCGGATCCGTTTCAGGCGAGGATCTGACGGATTCCGTCGAGCGGGATTTGGACCCTGTGAGGAGGATTGTTCAATTCATAACCCAATTCGTATATCGCTTTTTCCAGGAGCAGAGCGTCGAATAAAATTTTCAGTTCCTCTCCGGTCTGAGGCAGGAATCGAGCCTGGCCGGCTTTTTCCAAATACGATTTCAAGAATGCCGCGCCAACCCAATACTGCCAGAACAGAATGAGCGACCCCGTGTATTGCCGATTATCTTCCCGTACCAGTCCCGTTTCGGTATGAGCCAATAGGGACGAATACCCTGCGTAATGAAAAGACCGAAACATGCCGGTCACATCCCGCAGGCAGGACCGCTTGAGCCGGCGCTCGCTTATGGATCTTGCAGGTTCTCCTTCAAAATCCATGATCACGAAGTCATTCCCCGTGTTCAGAATTTTTCCGAGATGGTAATCTCCGTGGCAGCGAATACGAAACGACGTCATCGTTGAATCCAGAAGAGATCTTAGCCTGTCCCGAATTTCTTCCCGCCGGAGCAGGAGAGCTTCAGCCTCTTGCCGCACGCTGTCGGGCAAGGTGTTCAACGCCTGCTTGAGAGCACGAAATGCTTGCCCGGTCAAATTGAGTACTGATTGGTACAAAGAGCGCTGGTACAGCCGCGTGAATTTTTCCGGCTTGAAGCTGGGGTCGTCTTCATAAGAAGCAAGTGAGAGGTGCATTTCTGCGGTTCGTTCTCCCATGAGCCTGGCCGATTCCAGGTAGGAACCGAGAAAAGTAACGCACTCCGGGGGAAAGTCTTCCTTCACGAGATCCAGCACGTGAGCTTGAGGAGTTACCAGGTCCTCGAGTTTCGGGCGACGTGCCAGCATCTCTTCTATATACTGCGACAACCAATCCAGTGTGTATTTCCAGGAGTCTCCATGATTTTCCACCCATCCGTGCAATACGGCGACGCAGGTCGGGTCTCTGGGAGTCGGTGAGGTGTACCGATATTCCAGTTCACCGGCAAACGGAGGACTGAACGGAAACCCTTTCTGCAACAGGAATCGACCTACTTCAGATTCCGCATTGATACCTTCCTCGAGTTTCCGATAGAACTTGAGAATAAACTTTTCGTCGAATCTCACCGAAGTGTTGGTTTGACCTGCACCCACAATCCACACGTCCGTATGTTCTCCCCGCCTACCGGATAATGTTTTGAACGCGGCGGTATGCTTGCCGGTCAATTCTCCCTCAGATCCTCTTATGCCCCGGTGCCGTGCAATCATGTCCAGGATTCGTACGCCGAACTCGGGATCGATGGTCGCGTCGTACAGAATTCCCGTGTGATCAGGGTTCCGGGTGGAAACGCTGCAAATGACCGCATGACCTGAGGTGTCCAGTATGGTAGAGGCTCTTTCCTGCCCTGCAAACGATATGGGGAGAGAATAGAGTTCAGGTTCCCCCTCGGCAAACTCCACCCGGATCAATGCCAGGCACATGACACTCTTGCCCGTCCGTAACCAGATCAATTCCTCGATAAACGCTTCCCGCGTGCGCCTGGTCTTGCCTTGAAACCAGCGCTGCGCCACAATGAAGCGCGGCAATATTCTTTCCAACTTTCGGAGGGATTTTTTGTCGAACAACGCCTTCCACCCGGTCGGGGCTTCGAGAACGGGAAGTTCATCTTTTTTTGCAATAACTCCGGTAGCCTGATCTCCAGAAGGGTATTCGAGGGAAAACCACACGAAGGAGTAAGCTCCCAGAGTCAGCACATAGGGCGAGTCTCCTATGGGCGGCAACTCGATACGGCCGTAAAGAGTAACAGGAACCATGCCCCGGAACTCGGATAGGTTCAGTTCCACAAACTGAAACAGCCGCGAAAAGTTTGCCACCACCAGAATACACTCCCGTTCATACCGACGAATGAACGCCAGAATCTTACGATTGTCCGGATAGAGGAGCTCAACGGTGCCCCTTCCGAACGCCTTGAAATTCCTTCTTAAATTGATTATGCGCTTCGTCCACCAGAGCAGCGATCCGGGGTTGTTTTGCTGGATTTCGACGTTTACCGCTTCATAATGGTATTCCTGGTCGATAATCGGAGGCAAATAGAGGCTTTGCGGATCCGCGCGAGAGAACCCGGCGTTCCGGTCCGCGCTCCACTGCATGGGAGTCCGTACCCCGTTGCGGTCGCCGAGATAGATGTTGTCGCCCATGCCTATCTCATCCCCATAATAGGTTACCGGTGTTCCCGGAAGCGAGAACAGCAAACTTTTCATCAATTCGATCTGACGGCGGTGGTTTCTCATGAGGGGCGCGAGGCGACGGCGTATCCCCAAGTTGATCCTGGCCTGCTGGTTCTTGGCATACAGCCGGTACATGTAGTCCCGTTCTTCGTCCGTGACCATTTCCAGAGTCAATTCATCGTGATTTCGGAGAAAAATAGCCCACTGGGCGGATTCGGGAATCGCGGGCGTTTGTCTGAGAGATTCAACGATGGGAAACCGATCTTCCATGCGTAATGCGATGAACAATCGAGGCATGATGGGAAAATGAAACGCCATGTGGCATTCATCGCCCGCGCCGAAATACTCGGCTGCGTCCTCCGGCCATTGGTTCGCTTCCGCCAGGAGCATCCGGTCCTTGAAATTCTCGTCCACGTGACGCCTGAGCTCTTTCAAGAATTGATGGGTTTCCGGAAGATTCTCGCAGTTGGTTCCTTCTCGTTCGAAGAGGTAAGGAACAGCGTCGAGCCGGAGTCCGTCCACGCCCAGTTTGAACCAAAAATCGAAGAGCCGGAGTATTTCCCGGCGAACAAGGGGGTTGTCGTAGTTCAGATCCGGCTGATGAGAATAAAAACGGTGCCAAAAATACGCCTTGGCTACCGGATCCCACGTCCAATTGGACGATTCGAAATCCTGGAAAATGATGCGGGCCTCAGAATATTGTGCAGGGTTATTACTCCAAACATAGAAATTCCGCCACGCGCTGTCGGGTCGAGCGCGGCGGGCTCTCTGGAACCAGGGGTGCTGGTCCGAGGTATGGTTGATCACAAGTTCCGTGATCACCCGCAGATTGCGACGGTGAGCCTCCCTGACAAATGCTTTGAAATCCTTGAGCGTGCCGTATGCAGGGTGAATTCCCCTGTAATCGGAAATATCGTATCCGTCATCCCGTAATGGGGAAGGGAAAAAAGGCAGCAACCAAATGGCGGTGATGCCCAGATCCTGCAAGTAATCCAGTTTTTCGGTAAGACCCTGGAAATCCCCTATTCCGTCGCCGTTGCTGTCGCAAAAGGCTCTGACGTGCAACTCGTATATGATGGCATCCTTGTACCAATCGGGAGCATCAGTGGCTTCGGTACGTATTGTTCTCCATGGTGACATATATAGACTACCCCGGCAGCTAATGGATATAATCCGGATACTCGATTCAGTATCGTCTGCGAGACTCTCGCAACTTCAGAGTTCTATTAATCTCCGCTCCGCCACAATGCAATGCATGATACAAATCGCCGGGCAACCAAACCATGGATCGAACATCAGGACTCCACGGGTTGCCGCGGCCGGGCATACGCAATTTTGGCGCTTCACATTTTTGGTGGATTGAGGTTACCATACGGAACAAATCGAGATCAAGAACGCCAATTCAGTACTGAACACACTGGAATCGCAGGAGAACCAGTTGCGCATACTCGTCCTCACCACGTCTTATCCCTCGGACGAGCACGATCCTTCCGGGATATTCATTGCCAGCCTCTTGAAGGCTATGCAGAGGAGAGGTCATGTCGTAAAAGTGATCGCTCCGTCCAACGGTCTCTTTCACGGAGAACGCGTGGTGGACGGAGTCCCGACACTGCGATTTTCCTATTTTCTCCCGCGTTCTCTTGAAAGACTGACGAGAGGCCTGGGCGGCATTCCCGAAAACATGAGCCAAAGTGTTTTGGCGCGAATCCAGATCGTTCCCATGATGTCCGCGTTTCTGTTTTCCACCCTGTTCCAGGCGCGAAAGTTTGACGTGATCTATGCCAACTGGCTCGGAGCAGGCCTGATCGGGGCAATCGGAACATTGTGGTCCGCCAAACCGCTCATCGTGTCGTTCAGAGGCGATGACGGATACCTGGCTCGGGATCGCCCGCTATGGCGTGTGCTCACGAAATGGGTCATCCGCCGTGCCGATGCCCTGGCTCCCGTCAGTCGGGAACTGAATGACATCATCGTCGCATTGGGCACTCCGCCCGAAAAATGCTTCTTGCCCAGATTCGGTGTCGATCCGGACCTGTTCCGCCCGCGTTCCGCGCCGAAACGGACCGGAGACGAAATACGCATCATGTACGCAGGAGCCATGCTTCCCAAGAAGGGAGTACGCGACCTTCTGGAGGCCGTGGCAGCCGACGAATTGCGTGAGGTGCGGCTGGTCCTGGTGGGGGACGGTTTTTACCGGCCGGATCTCGTGGACTTCGCAGAACGAGCGGGATTGACCGACAGGGTCGAATGGAAAGGGCTGCAGCCGCATGCGGAAGTCGCCAAAGAAATGCAGGACGCAGATATCTTCTGCCTGCCGAGTTACACAGAGGGAAGACCCAACGTGGTGAACGAAGCCATGGCGTCAGGCTTGCCCGTGGTGACCACACGAATCGGAGGCATACCGGATATGGTCGAGGAAGGGCGGACAGCCCTGCTGTATAATCCCGGAGATATCGAAGGCCTGCGGAATTGCCTGAAAACCCTGGTAGACCATGCGGACCTCCGGAGAACCATGGGTGCAAAAGGCAGGGATTTGATACTTGAGTCCAACAGGAGCTGGGACACCAGCGCGGAAGATTTTGAAAAGATGTTCGAGGCAATCGCGAAGAAGATCTAATAAGGGACACGAGGAATAATGCTCGCGTCCGGCAGGTGTCATTGCGAGGGAAAGCCCGAAGCAATCTCGATGTGATGCGGTTTCGACTTATTAGATTGCTTCGCTTCGCTCGCAATAACAATGGTCCACTCTCAAGGGAATTTTAAGCGACATTATCTTCGGGAATCTTCTAATAGCACGCGAGGTTCACAACATACCTCCATAACGACTCCCCGAAATCGAGGCAATCTCAATGGGACAACAGGGCGAACGATACGGTTGGATAGCTCTGGGCGACATCAACGGTTTTTTCGGCCTTACGTTCGATAACCTGGCGGTTCTCTCCTTCCTGGCGGGCACGCTTACCATCGGGTTCAATTTTCCTGCCGAAATCGTTTACAAATACATGTTTCCGGGAACCACCTTCGGAGTGCTGTTCGGAGATCTGCTGTATTCGTGGATGGCGTTCAGGGTTGCCAGGAGGACCGGCGCAAGAGAAGTCACCGCGATGCCGCTGGGGCTCGACACTCCGTCCACCATCGGGATTGCGCTCACTGTTTTGGGACCCGCTTTCGTCGCGCTCAAACAGGATGGTCACACGCCGGAAAGCGCGGCCATGAACGCCTGGTATATAGGCATGGCAACAATGGTGATGATCGGCGTCTTGAAGGTGGTCCTCTCTTTTTGCGGAAAATGGGTGCAACGGGTGGTTCCCCGGGCCGGACTGCTGGGATCCATTGCAGGGGTGGGGCTGTGCCTCATCGGGTTCATACCCCTGGTGGACATCTTCGGTCTTCCGGTGGTGGGCATGATTTCACTGGGACTGATACTCTATACTCTGGTTGCCCGCATCAACCTGCCCAAAAATATACCCGGAGTGCTTGCGGCCATCGTGATAGGAACTGCGTCGTACCATGCGTACCACCTGCTTGGGCCGGGAGCTCAGGCCGCGACGTACGCTCCGCCCGTATGGCAGTTTCATTTCGGCTTTCCCGTTCCCACTCTCGACTTTATCAACGGCATCGTTCCTGCTCTCAAGTATCTTCCCATCGCAATACCGTTCGGGATTCTCACGGTCGTGGGAGGCATCAACGTCACGGAGAGCGCCCGGGTGGCAGGAGACGACTATGATTCCCGCCATATTTTGCTGACCGAAGCGGTGGCGACGCTTGTCGCGGGAATCTGCGGCGGAGTTGCCCAATCATGCCCGTATATCGGTCATCCTGCATACAAGCAGATGGGTTGCCGGTCTGGGTACACGATCCTGACCGGGCTGTTCATCGGTCTTGGTGGAATAGCGGGGTACGTCTCCTTTTTCGTGGAACTGATACCCAGAGCTGTTCTGGCTCCCATAATGGTTTTCGTCGCCCTGGAAATAGTTTCCCAAGCTTTTATCCACTCCCCGCGGTCCCATATTCCCGCTGTGACGTTTGCCGCATTTCCCACGGTGGCAAGGCTGGTGTCCATCTATCTGGAAAATCCCGAAATAGTGCCCCCCGATCATTTTCAGCATCTCCTTGAAAAAACGGGTGGTGCCTTACCGGAAACGCTTGTCATGGTGGCGCTGGGAAACGGCTTCATATTGACGGGGATGCTCTGGGGTGCATTTCTCGCGGAACTGATCGATCACCGCTTGAAAGTGTGTTCCCTGTACCTGGTCATTCTCGGAATCCTGGCTTTTTTCGGGATCATCCATTCGTTTTCCCCTGACGCGAGCGTATACCTTCCCTGGCTGCTGACCGGGCCCGCCCGGGAGATTCCCTATCAATTCGCAGAATCCTATGCCGTGTTGGCTGCTCTGGTGTTCGCTCTGTCTTTCGAGAAAGCCGTCATTTCGCGGAAGGATGGGGGTACATCCATATGACACTGAACCCAGTTCCTTGCATTCGTCGTTGGGTAGCCGAGATCACTGATCATCTCGCTCCTGCAAAAAACAGTCTATCAACAGTTGTTTATAACTGAAGCAGCTGTGGGTGCGGGTACAGGACCGGGTACAATGAGAATGGCAGGTTAGACAAAAGAACGAAATAACGGTCACTTAGGAATTGTTCAGATTGTGAGCATTCTGCTGAATCCCGAGCAATCTATGTCGACTGGAAAAGTTATCCACAGGTCTCGTGGTGAGTTATCCACAGGTTTTGTGGATTGCCGGGCCGCAGATCGTACAAGCGGCCGTACATGCCATTTCGCTTGCAAACCGGGGAAATCGGGGAGGCACTTCATGCAAGAAGTTCCTCAGCGAACCCCACCTCAACCACTGGTAATTCGCGGCGGAAGTTTCCATTCGGTTACGGAAGGGAAAAGCCTGTCATTGCCGGCCTAGTGAAGCAATCTCTCGCCTTTTGAATATTGAGATTGCTTCGTCGTTTCACCCCTCGCAACAATGACAATCCGTCTCCGCTCATCATTATGAATGTTCAGCCATACAGGGATCGACGCTCACCTGCGACCGGTGTCATTGCGAGCGTAGCGAAGCAATCTCTGTTTTTGACCGCTGGGAATGCTTCGGGCTTTGCCCTCGCAATGAGAGTCTTTCGACCTTTCGGGTAATCAACACCCACATTACGTTGGAACATCCCCGGAGAAATTACGGGGCGGGGCTTGGGAGGCCGTTCCTTACAAAAAAGAATCCCCCAGTCCTACGTTCTTGAACGCGCAACCGTATAATTACTCAACTAGGCTAACGTTTCCACGTGACAATGAACTTGTCAGTGTGAGATACTACTGGCGGCGGGGGGTTATCTCAATAACATAGTCCATAATTTTACCGGAATAAACGCTGACCGCGAGCACAGGTATGGCTTCTTGGGTCCGTACGCAGGTGTCTATGTATGTGGGTGCCAGAGTCATCTGGGGGTCACCGTGATGGAGAAAATTGAAAGAAAACCAGGTACCAAAGTTCCCAAAGAGGCTACCGGAGAGAAAATAACGGCTTCCGAGATCGGCGAGAGAGAAAACGAAAACTGCTTCCCCGTCATGGGGATCGGAGCGTCTCCCGGAGGGCTCGAGGCCCTCGACAAATCCTTTAGAAAAATGCCGATCCGGTCCGGCATGGCTTTCTTGATCCTTCAGCACTTGGACCCGACTCACAAGAGCATCCTCGCGGAACTCCTGCGGAGTTCTACGCGCATGAGGGAACCATTGTTTGAAAGGCATTGCGAGGGGTGAAACGACGAAGCAATCTCCATAACCAAGGACTGAGCTTACTTTGTTTGTAAGGATATCACGACATCACCGGAATAAGTGCGAGGATCATGAGCGAATCCGACACAATTTTTCGGAGCTGCTTTCTATGAAGGTGGTATGAAAAAGAAAAATTCGACATTACGCGACCGGGCTGAAAAAGCACTCGCGAAATTGAACGCTGAAGACGTGTCCGAATTGCCGATTCACGACCTGAGGAAATTACTCCACGAATTGAGAGTTCACCAGGTGGAGCTCGAACTGCAGAACGAGGAATTGCGCACTGCCCAAATAGCTATCGAAGAAGCCAGAGATACCTACGTAAATCTGTACGACTATGCCCCCGTGGCATATTTCACCCTGAACCATGCGGGCATCGTGACCAACGCGAATCTCACCGCAGTGCGGCTCATGGGAATCGAAAAGAAATTACTGCTGAATAAAACCTTTCCCAGTCTTGTTCTGGGTGTTTACCAGAGCCGGTGCTTTACCGACCTGTGCCGGGTAGCTCGGACAGAATCCGAATCGATCTCTGAGGTTGTGCTGCTTAAGAAGAATGGCGACGAAGTGCATGTTCAACTTCATATGGTCTTCCAGAAAGAAATACAGGGAACGGGCTCCATATGGGTGTCGGCTACGGATATGACCCGCCGCGTCGAGCTTGAGGATGAGCTTCGGGCGTCACATGAAGATCTGGAACGCACCGTGAAGGGGCGAACCTGGGAGCTCTCCCTGGCTCTTGAAGACCTCACGCGAGAGGCGGACCAGCGCAGGCGGGCCGAAGAAACACTGGAACTTGCAATACAGGGAGGAGACCTGGGTTTGTGGGAGTGGAACGCCGCGACGAAAAAAGCGAGGATGAGCTGTCGAGGCGCGGAAATACTCGGCTATTCCACCAATGTACCAGAAGTTACGTTCGAAGCCTGGATGCAGAGGATTCATCCCGACGACAGAGATGCCGTGACGAATGCGCGGCAGAATTACCTGGACAGCAAAGCGCCTTTTCTCGAGTTGGAATATCGTTTCGAGCGCGAATCAGGAGGGTGGCTGTGGATATTGACCCGCGGAAAGGTTGTCGAATGGGACGACGAGGGCCAGCCGGTACGAATTGTGGGAACCTTTCTGGATATCACAAGCCGCAAAAAGGCGGAACAGGCATTGCACGAAGCAGAAGGGCGATTCAGGGCTGTTTTTGAGGCGGCCGACAATTACATCTTCGTGAAAGACGCTTCGTTGCGATATACGGACGTGAATCCCGCTGCAGAGAGGCTCTTGGGCCTCCCCGCCTCCAAAATAATCGGGCTGACCAGCCGGGATCTATTCGATTCCGATGACGCAGAGCGGATTGAAGAAGTGGACAAACGCGTGCTCAACGGGCAGTCCATCGAACAAGAACATACCCTAAAAATCAGGGGCGTACCTATCGTCTTCCTGGAGTCCAGCGTTCCCCTGCGGCACGATTCCGGCCTGATTTCCGGCATCTTTACTATTTCCCGGGACATAACCGAGCGTAAACTCGCGGAAGATCTTCCGGAAATGGAGGATCACTGTCATTCCAGGTCAATGCGCACGACCCTGAGCAGGGCCAAAGTTGCTGCTTCGAGAGCCACAACCATTCTCCTCACCGGAGAAAGCGGAAGCGGAAAAGATTATCTGGCCAGGTACATCCACAATTTGTCAAACCGTGCGAATGGTCCCTATTTTTCAGTGAACTGTGCAGCGATTGCTCCGGAACTTGCAGAATCCGAACTCTTCGGCCATGAAAGAGGGTCGTTTACCGGAGCTGCAGGCCGTAAACGCGGATTGTTGGAACTGGCGGAGGGCGGAACGCTGCTCTTGAATGAAATAGGGGAACTGCCGCTGCCTCTCCAGGCAAAATTGCTCTCTTTTCTCGACACGAGGACCTTTACGCGTGTCGGCGGGGAAAAACAAATATCCGTGGATGCGAGGCTCATTACAGCCACAAACAGAGATCTCGCCAAAGAAGTGGACGAGGGCCGTTTCAGGAAGGATTTGTTCTACCGGGTTAACGTCATGTCTATTGAGGTGCCTCCGCTTCGGGAAAGGCGGGAAGATATCCCGCTTCTGGTTCGCGATCTTCTGACACAGCTTTGCCGTGAGCTCCAAATCCCCATGCCTGGAATCGAGACGCAAACCATGGAGCTGCTTACGCGATACGACTGGCCCGGCAACGTGCGCGAGCTCAGGAATGTCCTGGAACGCTCCCTCATCCTTTCCCGCGGGGAAAAGTTGAATCCGGCGATGCTGGCGTTTCGCAGCAATATATGCGGCGAAGAGGAACCCGCGAAAACGATTTTTTCGACATCGTTTCCCAACGACCGTTCCCTCAACGAGATCACGAGAGAACTGAAGAAGTTTTTTATTGATGAAGCTCTTCGCGTTTCCGCGGGTAGCAGGCAAATGGCGGCAAAAATGCTGGGGATCTCCCGCTATTCCCTGAAACATTACATGAAGGCCCTCGGATACTTTGAGGAGGAATGACAAGCTCCAAGCAATCATTCATACGGATTCGCTTTTTTACAGGTAACTCGATTCTGGGCACAGGCTGGCGGCACTCCTTCGCTGCGGACGACGCAGAGCCGTCTCATCACTTCGCTCAGGAGAGCCCCCAGCCCGGCAATCTTATAAATTTTGTGGCGAATGCGTATCAGTTGCTCGGGGCAGTGCCTGACATCTGCCAGTACGACGAGTGGAACGACGAAGCAATCTCGATGCTTGAAACCGGAGATTATAGGGATTCTCAAACGTAATGTCGGTTTTTGTTACGCGAAAAGATTGGTATATTGTCATTGCGAGGGCACAGCCCGAAGCACTCTCCAACTGACCAGGACTGAGAGTGCTTCGTCGCTCCGCTCCGCGCAATGACATGATTGGACCACCGGCATACGGGCGAGAATTATGAGAAAATTCGATACAGTTTTCGAGAACTGCTATATTTCGCTGCACTCGCAATGACAGCCTCTCCCACCCGTAACCGAAAGGAGATCGGTCCAGCGGGGACGGGACTCGCCGAAAAAAGAAGAGCGGAGAGCACATGACTCGAAATCAGGATATCGGTCAGTATGTGGAATTTGATGTACAACAGTTTTTTCACGAGTTACTGGGAAAACTGGAAGCTGCCAAGGCACGGGATTTGAGGCCTGCGATAAAAGACGAGCCGGTTTGGATGTTCTCGGTGCCGGAAGAGATAAAAGACGGTAAGATCACGAAGTTCTTCATCATGATGGTCAAAGAGACGGCCGAAGAGTTAGAACTCCATTACGGAAACAGCATTGACACCGAAATCTTCCAGGTTACCTTCACCGGCGCCTCAAAGACGGATTTCGTCAAATGCGTCGCCGAAATCACGGAGCACGTGTACGGCGAAACGTCGCTCATGACACAGTAATCTTGGCTCCTTCTCCGGGAGCCCTGTCTCTCGATTATTCCAGGACCCGGAATTCGGATTTCACGTACGCCTGGATGCGCCCGATCACGGCGAATGCCTCTTTGAGTGTTTGCTTCTCCAGTTCGGACAATTCGGCAGGGTCTATGTGGTTATCCGGGGGCTGATTCGCTTCGATCTTCCGCAATTGATTTACGAGTCTGAGCTGCATCTGGAATTCGTACGCTTCCCGGGTCTCCAGATATACGTCTCGCGGAAGCCATCCGTTTTCGGCCAGGATATCGAATCTCCCCATCGTATTGGTTTCCTTGATGCCGTTCCTGAGCGCCATGAGGCGGGCAAAGTTCACGAATGTGGTGAGGCCCTGTGTTTTCAAATCCAGGTGGTTCTTATACTTGCCGTCTTTTTCCACAATAAAATTCTTGAAGAACGTGAGCGGCGGTTTTGCCGAAATGCAGTCTTTCGCCAAGTGCAGCAGGAAGACCCCTTTGTCCGGTGCTTGGACGCTCAGGTGTTCTCTTAGATCGTCGCCGAATTCCGTGACCCCGTAAACCGGGCGAAAATCGAAAAAAATGGTTGCGTGCAGGACCTCCTCGGGCTCGGGCGCGCTCATCCAGTTATCGAAGTAGTCTTTCCAATCGCGGTACGGTTTGCGCCACCTCGGATTCGAGGCCATCATTTTGCCTTTGCACAGCGGAAAACCGCTCGCATCCAGATGCCGACACGCTTCGTTTCCAAACCGCCGAAAGTACAGCTTCGTGGACTTTACGTCATCCCAGTCATCTGTGGGATTTGCATAAATGAGGGCGTTGTCCTGATCCGTTTTGAACGTCTGCTCTTTCCGCCCTTCACTGCCGAAGGTTATCCAGCAGAAGGGTTTCGGCGCCGGTCCCACCTGTTCGTCCAACAAAGCGAGCAGCCTATGAACGATCTGGTCGTTGAGTACGGAGACAATACGCGTAATATTGTTCGCCCGTGCGCCTTCCTCCACCAAAACCCTCACAACCTGGGGGATTTTCCGGGAAAACGAATAAAGATCCTCTATTTTTCTCTGGCTCAGGATCTCCCGAAACAGGTGGAGCGGTGAGGAACCCGCCTGTACCATGATGTCGTGGACACTCACTACTCCCACGATCTGTTTTCCGCGTTCGATCGCGAGGTGGTGAACTCGTCCGTTCATCATGTTCAGGAGAGCATCGAAGCACAGGGCATGGAATGGAATAGTCTGTACCGGTGAGGACATGACTCCCGCCACGGCAGAGTTGTAGTCCTGGCCTCTGGCCACAACTTTTTTTCGAAGATCCTTGTCTGTCACAATGCCGACGATCTCGCCGCTCCGGTCTTGGATGAGGAGAGATCCGATCTCCAGGTCGGACATGCGTTCAGCCGCCTGTTGAATCGTTTGAGAAGCGTGAATGATTTCCGGAGGGCGCTTGATTACCCGGCCCACTTCCAGGTTGAACAGATACAGCATCTCCTGCGGCCGTGGCTTGCTTTCCCTCAGCCGAAGCTCGGTGTACGCAGTGCCCACGAGGTCCTCGGAGAATCTTTTAAGGTAATACTGAGAGACGCGGGGATGTTCGTGAACCAGCTCAAGGAAGGATTCTTTTCCCAACGCGAGACACAGCGTTTCCTCGAGCGTCTCCACGTTGAAGTTGGCCTTGGAACCTCGTATGAGTGCGAGGGCACCGAAATACCCCCTCTCCCCGCGAAAATCCAGGAGCACTACGGAATCGTCTGTTCCCGTGAGGTATGTTTTTACTCCACCCTTGTAGATCAAGAAGAAATCGTCCACGTCGTCTATGTCTTGCCGGAACACCACCGTTTCCTTGGGAAAGGATCGTACGGCAAAACGTCGCGAAAGATCCTGGAGTGTGTCCCTGTCCAGTTCGTCGAACGGTACTGTTCTTCTGAGGAATTCTTCTACCGCGCCGGGCTCTATGCCGCGAACATCCTCACTAGCCTCCATAAGACCTCCTGCCGAGACGGGGAAACGTGGCGAACTCTTTGTGTGCGTAGTTTTCTTGCGCTGTCAGCCTCTGCAAACCTTGCGAGATTCTCGCCAGTCTAGCCACAACAAATTGATTTCACATTCTTTTGCTTACTTCAGGATAGCGATGAAAGTCAATGGTATTTTGCAGTATTCTATAATCGTTCAGGTACCCGGGGGAACTGTCTGACTCCGTTCAGTGCGATGAGTGACACCACGAAGCAATATAAGTAATGCTTTTCGTAAGTTCGGTGCCGGATTTCATGACCAAGAGAGATTGCTTCGTCGCTGCGCTCCTCGCAATGACAGTCTTCGAATCCTTTCGCGTAATCCAAACCGACACAACAGTGGAAAATCCCTATAGTGTTGGCTCTTGTTGTACCGGCTTGCTCCCTGCTTCGAGAAACCGGTTTTCCTCGGACCTCACCTGCCCATCCGCCGAGAGCCTAATTCTTGATCCTCGGATCTGCGGCCAGCGTCAACTCCACGATATGTTCTTTGTTACTCCGCAGAATCTTTACCTGAATATGGTCTCCTACATTCTTGCTATACAAGAAGGCTTGAAAATCGTCCTGTGTGGGCGTAGGCGTATCGTCTGCGGAAAGGATCACGTCGCCTCCGAGCAGCACCGGTTTATCGCCGTAATAGGCTCGCTGATTGCCGCCCCGTAAGCGGGCACGATCTGCCGGGCTGTCCGCCGCTATCTGGAAAATCAATATGCCGCGAACCGGGGAAAGGCCCATCTGCACTGAAATTTGGGGATCGATGTCCATGGATGACTGAATGCCCACCCATGGGTACACTACCCGTCCGACTTTCATGAGCTGCTCGGCCACTTTTTTGGCCTTGTTGATGGGTACGGCGAGGCCTATTCCCATGAATCCGCCGGTTTGGCTGTAAATAGCGCTGTTTATTCCGACCACTTCGCCTCGTGAATTGATGAGAGGCCCGCCGCTATTGCCGGGGTTTATGGCGGCATCGGTCTGGATAAGTCCCATCATGGTGCGTTGACCTATAGTAATGTCGCGGTTGAGAGCACTGACGAAACCCGCAGTCACCGTATGCTGAAAACCGAAGGGATTTCCTATGGCGATTGCTCGCTGGCCGACTGAAACGCTGTCCGAATTTCCCATCGCCGCGACCTGCATTTCGGGAAAGGGTTCGACTTTTATCACTGCGAGATCGCTGATCGCGTCTTTGCCCACCAGTTTCGCCTGAACTTTTTTTGAACCCACGAATGTGACTTCTAGAATCTCAGCGTTTGCCACAACATGATTATTTGTAAGGATATACCCCCGGGGGTCGATAACGAAACCGCTTCCCTGGCCTTGTTGAGGAACGATTTGCATCCAAAAATTCACCGCCAGGCTCGTAGCGACTATATTGACCACGGCAGGGCTAAGGTCTCGATATACGCGCATCACGACGGCCTCTCCGCTCTCCAGGGCCTCGTATTTCGGCGGAGGAGGCAACACCGGTGCCGGCGGCACGGCTGCTCGCTGGTTGAGCCACATTCCCAGAACCAGACCCAGGCCGAATATCACGGCAAGCGTCACGCCAACGGACCATTTTCCCGAGGGATTCATTGCAACCAGCCTTCTCCGGAATACGGCGCAATGAACTGCGGCAGTCTTCTCAAGAAACGCGCCGCACCCTGAACATAAGATTCTTCAGGTTGGCCGTCGGCCTGCGTCCGATCCTGGACTTCATCCTGCATCACTGGATAATGGGCGTACAAGGTAAGTTTTCCCTTCTGGTCTCTGGTGTAGGACCCGAATCCCAGCGTTTCCCCCGTGACGGACAGGATGCGAACCGCGTCCGGCTGATAGGTCGCCGATGCTTGAACAAGCTCGAGAGGCATGCCGGTAACGAATTCCTGCTGACCTGAGGAGGGAAGAAACGTCGCGTCCACCGGCGATACCTGCTTGAGTGACGTGTCCGGCTCAAAGTCGGGTCCCGCTTCAAGCAGTGCGTTGACTTTCTGGCCGGGGCCACCGGCGAAGACAATGCCGGGGGGCAGAGGATACGGTACAACGGGCTGCTGACGAAGAACGTCCTTCATGAAATCCATCCAGACAGGCAATGCTGCCGTGGCCCCGTACTCCTGGCGTCCCAGGGATACTTTCGCGTCATATCCCATCCACACACCGGTGGTGAATTTGGGATTAAACCCCACGAACCATGCGTCCGTGCAGTCGTCGGTCGTGCCTGTTTTCCCTGCCAGATCCGTGCGCTTGAGCCTTGCGGCTGTTGCGGCCGTCCCGGACACGCACACGTCCCTCAACATGCTGGCCATCAAATAGGAGGTCTGCGGACTCAGCACTCGTTTGAAACGAGGCTGACCGGTAAAAGGGGGAAAGGTTGCCACCAACACCTTCTCCGCTGCGGTTTCTCCGGAGGTCTGCTTCTCACGGGTTGCGAGATTTCTCATTTCGTCAATGAGCCCCGAATCCTCCGATCCCTGGTCAAAAGAGTTCCCGGTGTCGTATGCAGGAATCATCTCACCTTTGGCCGCGTCTTCCGCAATGCGGGCTGCCGGGTCGAGGGGTTGCGCGGTATTGTCCTCCAAAACGTTGCCGAATCTATCGACAACCTTCTTCACCATGACAGGATTCACCTTTATACCCATGTTCGGAAAAACCGTGTACGCTGCCGTTAGTTCAAGGGGAGTCACTTCCGAAGATCCCAGAGACAGAGAAAGATTCTTTCCCAGCGGCGATTGTATACCCAGCTTGCGCGCCATCTGAACTGCAGGCTCGATTCCCACGTCCATGAGGAGTTTTACCGCAACAATATTTCTCGACGTCGCGAGCGCTTGTCTGAGTGTCATCGGTCCCTGAAATTGTCCGTCGGAATTCATAGGCAGCCATTCAGCGACTCGAGGATCCACCACCACCGCAATAGGATCATCCACTACCAGAGTGTTGGGGCTGTACTGGCTCCACTCAAGAGCGGCAGCGTAAACGAGCGGCTTGAACGCGCTCCCGGGCTGTCGAAGTGCCTGATTGGCACGATTGAAGTTTGAGCGATCGAAATCCAGTCCGCCCGCGAGAGCCCGTATGTAGCCGGTATTGTTCTCGATGCATACCAGAGCGCCTTCAACCGGGGGAAGGCTGTTATGCTCCAGGGTGAGCCGCCCGCCGTCCGCCTCGACTATTTTGAATTCCAGCAGGTCGTTCGACCTGTACCGGACGTCACTGCGCAGACTCATGCGGAACTGCCTGTTTCCCGCAAGGGCGAGGGTGCAATCCTGCATCGGGTCCGGAGTCTGCTTGGTTTTCGCATTCTTCTTCGGTTGGGTGTGATTCGTGATCACTACTGCCTGAAGCAAGTCGCCCGCGTGGTGAGGCTGATCCGGAGACACTTCGAGAAACTCGCGGGCTTCTGAGGGTTTCAGTCTGCGGATGAGCCCTGCGGGCCGGCCTTCTCTTTTTTCCCAGGACGTCACCCCCAGGAGCAGGGAATCGGAAGCCTTTTTCTGAAGAGCTACATCGCAGGTGGTCCACACCTGTAGTCCTTCATTGTAGAGCCTCTTTTCTCCATATTTTGCGACAATATACTGCCGGACTCCTTCAGTGAAGTACGGCACCCGTTCATAAGGATTAGGCAACGTATCCCGTATGTTAAGAATATCTGCTTCCGCGGTTCGATGTTCTTCCTCGGAGATAAAAGAATGTCTGAGCATACCTCCCAGGACGAATTCCCTTCTTTTCAGCGCGCCTTCCGGATTTTTTTGAGGACTATATTTCGTCGGATTTGCTACCAAACCGGCAAGAAGTGCCGATTCTGCTATGCTCAATTCGCAAGTGGACTTTGCAAAATACGTCCTGGCCGCAGCTTCGATCCCGTATGCGCCTTTACCCAGATAAATTTCATTGAGGTACAACTCCAGTATCTGCTTCTTGGACAGGGTTTTTTCCAATCTGTACGAGAGAATGGCTTCACGAATTTTTCTGGAAAGCTTTTTTTCTTTGGATAGGAGAAAATTCCTGGTCACTTGCTGGGTGATCGTGCTTCCGCCCTGGGCGAAATTCCCCACTTGGACGTTCTTTATGATGGCCCTGAGCACACCAAAAACGTCGATTCCGGTATGGGTATAAAAACGCGCGTCTTCCGCAGCCAAAAAAGAGTTCACCACATGCGGCGGAATGGAATCAATGGGAATCGGAAAACGCTTTTCTTTATAAAATAACCCGATAACCGTTCCGTCCTCCGCATAGAAAGTCGATACCGTTTTGGGCCGGTACCTCTGGAGGTCAGGGATGTTGGGGAGATCTGCAGAAAAAGCCAAATAACATCCCAATGCCGCACCCGCAAGACCCGATGCGCTTGCGCAGAGAATCAGAACGGGTAGACCTGCTCCCAACCACGCGATTACTGCCGCGGTCACCCCTGTTTTCTTGTTCCCGTGTGAGCTCAATGATGAATCCTGCACCTGTGTCGTCCTAAACTGTCGGAGAAGTCTACGATAGGACCTTGCTCGCCGTCAACTCCAAGCTCCAATATGCCGTATCCGTTCAGTCACGGGCGGGAAAAAGGCTGTCATTGCGATCACGGCGAAGCAATCTCCGGGCTTGTATACAGGATTGCCTCGTCGTTTCATTCCTCGCACTTAAGCATGTGCGATGGCTCCCTCGCCAGACCGAATGATTACCATATGCCGAAGCAGGCAACGCTCAAAAGCATAAAAAGCCTTTCTTGACGAAACAGAAGCGATGATTTAATGTTTGCCGTAGCGGGAACACCAGGAGAGCACTTTGAGGATAGGTCAAGGATTTGATGTGCACAAATTTGCAGAGGGGCGAAAGCTTATCCTGGCAGGTCATGATATTCCTTATCCCCTCGGCCTGGAAGGCCATTCCGATGCGGACGTAGTCATCCATGCCGTGATTGATGCCCTTCTCGGCGCGGCAGGCCTGGGAGATATAGGTATTCATTTTCCCGATACAGACCCCGCATTTCACGGCGCGTCAAGCATGACCATGCTGGAAATAATCATAAATGCAGTTGAAGCATTGGGTTTTCGTATAGGGAACATTGATATAACAGTTTTCGCGGAAAAACCGAGAATAGGGCCTTATCGGGCGGCGATGCTTGGCAATCTGGCTACGGTAATGAAAGTCGATCCGGAAAGATTAAATATTAAAGCCACCACTACGGAAGGCCTCGGATTCGTCGGACGTGGCGAGGGAATAGCTGCGTCGGCCGTCGCACTCCTGGAAGAGGGCCAAATAGACTGATGTAATCGCTGGAACGAATTTTTTTCGATCTCATGAAGCATGCAGCAGTTGAATGCCCATTTCGCGAAAATTGAGAACGCTTCGAGTGACGGAAGACTTCTCGGAGGAATATTTTTCGGGCCTTCTGCACAACTGCGCTTTGGTTGTCTACGGAGGTAATGAGACCTGGCTCTCGTAATGCCGTAGGCGAACCCACACCCCAACGGCAACGTTCGTGGACTGCACGTGGATCGTTACTTTGCGACGGCCTTTTGCTGCGAGAATACGAAGCAGATAGCCGCACGAGGTTTGGCTCGTATCCCCAAGAAATCGGAAGCTGTCTCGCGCGTCCGATAGCCGGTTGTCGGCCGAAAAGACTCGGGCAGACGGAAAAACATCAGAGCAGGAGAAACCGATGAGCCTCAAAATACACAACACGCTGACCCGAAAAAAGGAAGATTTCGAGCCTCTTCGGCAGGGGAAAGTCGGAATGTACGTCTGCGGGGTCACGGTATACGATTTTTGCCACATAGGGCATGCGCGCTCAGCTGTTTTGTTCGACGTAATTTATCGGTACTTGATGTTCAGCGGCTACGAAGTCATGTACGTACGCAATTTCACCGACGTGGACGATAAGATCATCAACAGGGCGAACCTCCTGAAGGAAAACTGGAAAGGTCTTGCGGATAGGTTCATCCGTGAATTCTATACCGATATGGATGCCCTGGGAGTACTCAGACCGAATTTCGAACCAAGAGCGACGGAGTATATAGATCAGATCGAATCGATTATTCAGAAACTCATTGACCGGGGCCATGCCTATCAGGCAAACAGCGATGTCATGTACTCTGTGGCAAGTTTCAAATCGTACGGTAAACTCTCGGGAAAGCGAATTGACGACTTGTTAGCTGGAGCCAGGGTAGATATCGACGAAAAAAAACAAAATCCTCTGGATTTCGCCCTGTGGAAGGGAGTCAAACCGGGGGAGCCCTCCTGGGACAGCCCATGGGGCCCCGGCAGACCCGGTTGGCACATCGAATGTTCCGCCATGAGCATGGCCCGGCTCGGCGAGACCTTCGACATTCACGGAGGAGGGGCAGACCTCGCTTTTCCTCATCACGAGAATGAGATAGCTCAGTCTGAGGGCGCTACGGGCTCGCCGTTCGTCAAGTATTGGATTCATAACGGATTTGTGAACATCAGCTCCGAGAAGATGTCCAAATCATTGGGCAACCAACTCAATATAAGAGACATATTGAAAGACGTTCATCCGGAGGCTCTCAGGCTGTTCTTGCTTTCAAGTCATTATCGAAGTCCCCTCGACTACAACGAAACGTCCATCAAGGAATCCTCGGCTGCCTTGGAACGATTGTATGCCGCGCTGGCGGCACTCGACAATCTCAGAGAGGCGCAGGGTTCGACAACTGAACTTCCCAAAGAATTGATCGGAATGACTGAACGCTTTACGGAAGCAATGGATGACGACTTCAGTACTCCCCGTGCTCTGGCTGTGTTATTTGACGCTGCAAGGGCCATAAACAGGCTTTCGAGCCAGCATATGGCTGGCGAATCCATTCCTGCCGCGGATGAGCTTTCTGAAGTCAGGGCTCAATTCCTGAAGCTGGCCAGAGAAGTTCTCGGGATTGTCAACGACGAACCCGCAGCATTTCAGGACGCAATTCGAGAAGCAGGGACGAGAAAAAGAGGGTTGAGCGAAGACGAAATTCGCATTCTGATAGATAAGAGGACGGAAGCACGCAAGACCAAGGATTTCGCCCTGGCCGACGAGATTCGTAATGACCTCGCTGCCAAGGGGATTGTTCTGGAAGATGGGCCCGCGGGAACAACCTGGAAAGTACATTGATACCCATTTCGCATTCAAACATGTAAAATCGGGGAGGAACCTCTTACAAGAAGTTCCTCCCCGAAGCCCACCTCAAGGGCTTTTACCACTCGCCGGGACCGGCCAATTCCGGAAGTTTCTGGGGAGGGGCTTGGGGGAAACTCTTTACTATAGGGATTCTCAATAGTAGTGTCGGTTTTGATTACGCAAAAAGATTCGAAGACTGTCATTGAGAGGGCGAAGCCCGAAGCAATCTCCAATTAACCAAAACAGAGATTGCTTCGTCGTTCCACTCCTCGCAATGACATGATTGGATCGTTCGGCGTGGGCGAGAGTTATGAAGGAATCCGACCAAACTCTCCAGAACTGCTCCAAGAGGGGCTCTGTTACGGATAGGTTCAGTGCAGATACGGGTGGAAAAAGTCGATTATGTCTACAATCCGGGGACCCCGCTGGAATTCAAAGCGCTCTCCGGGATAGATTTCGTTCTCGAGACCGGGAAGTTTCTTGGAATTCTGGGCGGCACCGGCTCGGGCAAGACTACATTGATCAGGCATCTGAACGGGCTCTTGACGCCCGGTTGCGGTCGAGTTCTGGTAGACGGAAAAGATACCCGAAAATGGGGTCCCCATCTCCGGAAGAAAGTCGGGGTGGTATTCCAGAGACCGGAACGTCAGCTGTTCGAAGAAACAGTATTCAAGGACATTTCCTTCGTCCTGAGACGATTCTCGAAGCTGCCATCGGAGGTCGTTCGAGAACGCGTCCGCGCTGCGGCCGCAGTGCTCGGTTTGAACATGGACGAGTTCGGGACACGATCCCCTCTTGCCCTTTCCGAAGGTGAGAAGCGTAGAGTGGCAATCGCGGGAATACTGGTAAACGAACCTGAAGTACTTGTCCTGGACGAACCTGCCGTGGGCCTGGATCCTCCTTCTCTTGGAGATCTGTGCGCGTTTCTGGAAGAAATGAAACAGTCCGGCGACAAAACAGTGATCGTGGTGTCACACGATATGGAGCCGTTCCTTCACTTACTTGACTTTCTCATGGTTCTGGATAATGGGAGAAACGTGGCATTCGGGGAACCGGACAACGTGTGCCGGACTCTGGAACAGGACCCTGGCTTGAGGCAATTATTGCCCGACATGGCCCTCGTACTCAATCGGCTGCGGGACGCAGGCTTTGAAGTCCCTGCTAAGGAATTCAGAATATCCGTCCTGGTCGAAAAGCTCATCGGAACCGTTGACCCAACAGGAGGCTCGCATTGATCCGGCACGTGTACGGCATTGTGTTATTGCTGGTATTGGTTACGGAAATCCCGGGTTTTTCCGAGAATCCGCCTTCGAATCCCGATGAGCTGGTGAAGAACATTCAGGCCGTCTATTCTCAGCGGTGCTGCTTCAAAGCACATTTCGATCAATTGACCGTCAATGTTTCCATGGATCTTACAGACAAATTTGCAGGAACCATGTACGTGAAGAAACCGGGCAAGATCTCACTGGACGTGCAATCCCCCGAGAAACAGAATGTAGTCGTGCAGGGCGGATCCTATACCGTCTTTTTTCCCGAAGAAGGAACCGCGTCCAGCGGAGAAATACCACCGGAAATGAATGTGGAGCATTTCTTCGGTTTTTTCGCCAATATCG
>DATHCX010000135.1:0-6957 GCA_035319325.1 Desulfomonilaceae bacterium | reverse complement strand
GATGGTGCATGGTGCATGTTCCGCCTGTGTTCATGAGCTTAACATGTTCCGCACGAGCCTCATTTTTTCATTGAAAGAGGCCTGGCGCCATCCGGTCCTGTTCAGTCTTGCGAGGAGGATTCCCGGCTTGTACGGCAAAAGCAGAAGATCGCGTTTCTTCCATAAAATGACACACAGCGCCGTATCTAACGTCACCGAAATGAGCGCATACGATACCGCGACCGCCAGTATGCCAGCGAAACGAGTCGTCACATATACGGTGAGCAGGAGCGCCAGGGAAGCAATGAAGTAACATATCGAACATTCCCGCTCCAGTGCGGTCATGCGCATCAGAGAGACTTTCGGCCCGGTCACTGCGCATATGGCAAAGCCTGCCAGAAGTATCAACAGCACGGGACCTGCTCCGGAAAAATCCTTGCCGAAAGCGGCCAGGATGGGTTTGTGAAAGAACGCAAGAAGCAGCGTCACGCTAATTCCGCCCATAAAGCTAAGCGTTGTGGCCGATCTCGCGAGATTCGACAATTCCTGATGCGCCCCCACGCTGTGAAACTTTGCCGCCGGCGGCATGACCACCTGCTCGATCACGTTGAGCGGTATGTACGCGAGACCCGCGATTCGTAATGCTGCAAAGAAAACCCCGGCAGACTCGAAGTCCATGAGAAATCCCAACAGGACGGTGGCTGCGTTGCTCATGATCATGATTGCAACCGACGCCATGAGAAACGTACGCCCTGACGCCAGCCGGTCGAATGCGTCCCGAAAGCCCAGGGGAAGAAAAAGGATCTCGCTTATGGAGATTGTCCTTCGGATGAGAATAATCCCGGAAATCACGGCTGCCAGAGTGGCCCCGCTATAGGCTATCACGACGAATTGGGCGCTCATCTCAGGAACATAAGCGTGTGCAACTGTCAGAACTGCCAAAAACACCGTAGGAAGCACTATTTGAGCGGGCAACATGGAATTTGAAGCGTTTGTGAGTGCCAGCGCCACGTATTGGCGCATGTTCATCAGCAGGATGAGAGGGAATATGAACATGCACTGGATGAGCACTGTGTATTTGACTTCAGCCACACCCCAATCGACTGCCAGCACCACGAGCAAGGAAATAGTGACCAATCCCGCGAGAATTCCGACCATCGCGACCGCATGGGAAAGAGCGACTTCTCTTGCGATCTCGATGGAATGTCTGTCCGAAATCGTTGCTATGGACTTTGTGGCGAAAAAATCAACCCCTCCCGCAGCTATGACGGCCCATATGGGACTGAGCGACACAACGGAGCTGAAAACCCCGAATTGTTCAGCACCCAAACAATTGGCAGCCACGACTGTGCACAGGTACATGAGGCCCAGTCCGAACAATCTGACAAGAAAGGCCGTGGCAGTTTGAGATGTAATTTGAAAAGCTCTCATAGACCAACCTTTGGCGAAGGTCTTCTCAGTGGTGGAAAGGGGCCGAACTCGACCCGCCTATCGGTGTTTCTTGCTAATAAACGTGGTCAAAGGGATCTCCATCCCGAACGGGAAAGAATTCTCGATTTCATCCATAAATTGTACCGGCCTGCGGTTGCCGTCCCATCGAATATCGGGGAGTAAAGCCTCGAGACGAGCCTCTATCCTCTCCTTGTTCTCCAGAAGGTCCTTCAAAACAATTTTCAGCTCGGATTGCATGTCGTGAGTCGGCTGGTATCCCAATTCCAGCAGATGTTTGTGATCCGGATTGTAATAATGCTGTTCTTGTTCCATTCTTGGGTTTTCCACATTTCGAATCTGTACGTTTAGCCCGAGTGCGGCGCCCGCTTGTTGCACTTTTTCGGCCAATTCCGTAAGTCCGTAAACTTCTTCAAACTGGTTGAAAACTCGGTACTCCGCTTTTTCCGGAGGATTTTCCAGGGCTAGCGTGAGGCATTGCATCGAGTCTTTCAGAGGCAGAAACCCTCTTTTTTGGCTTCCTCTGCCGTACGGGGTCAGAGGTTCGCCTACCGCTGCCTGAGCGCAGAAACGGTTGATCGCCGTGCCGAAACACTGGTCGAAATCGAAACGGGTCAAGAGTCTGGCATCGTCACCCATAGCGTCTATTCTGGTTCCATAGACCACTCCCTGCATAACGTCGGTGGAGCGCAGTTTCCACAGACGGCAGGCCATCATCACGTTATTGGAATCGTGAACCTTCGTCTGGTGATACCATGAGCCTGCTTGGCGCGGAAACGGCAGCGTGTCCGTTCGCCCTCGATAATCAATGGTGAAGAATCCTTCGGGAATGTCCACGTTCGGGGTCCCGTATTCTCCCATTGTTCCGAGCTTCACCAAATGAGATTCGGGACACACGTCTTTCATGGCGAAGAGGATGTTGAGGGTGCCAAAGAGGTTGTTCTTGTGAGTAAAGACTGCGTGTCCCGCGTCCACCATGCTGTAAGGAGCCGAGGGCATCTCGCCGAGATGGACGATTGCCTCGGGCCTGAAGTGCCTGAATATGTTCATGACGAATTCATGATCGATGAGGTCACCCCGAAAAAACTGAAGGTTCTTTCCAAAATTTTCGCGAAAGGCTTCTATTCTTTCCGTCATTTTCCGGATAGGCGTGGCAGACTGGGAGCCCATCTCCGCGACCCAATCCCGTCTCATGTAATTGTCTGCACCCGCTACGGTGTGCCCTTTTTTTGTAAGGTGCTGTGCCAGAGCCCAACCGAGATAACCGTCCACACCAGCAATAAAAACTCTCATGACCGTTCCTCGTATTTGTATTAATTTCTTGATGTATTATTCCGCCGTGTTCGCCTGAATCAAGCTTGCCATAGTGCTGCGCATCAGGAATGCGTCTACCAGCCGGGTGTCCCCTTCGCTTCGGACGGCCTGCTTACCTGCGAGGACAACCTGGCTGACTGCAGACGGAAAGCACCATTTTCAATGCGCAGCAATATAGTAACAATTGCAGATCGCCACCTCCTCACGCATGAGCATTTTGATTTCGTATGATAATATCCAAAAAGGGATCGGGTCCGGAAAAACGGCACTACACGCCAGTTTGTCGCTGGATTTGCCTCGCTGCCGGAGTTCCCCCTTCTCACCAGAGCCACCCCTGCGGTCGATGTGTCCTGCCTGGATTGCGACGGTCATTCACTTTTCCAAGAATGAGCGGACTTCGGAGGAGATTGCATCCAACTGTTCGGGCAAGATACGCGGGAAAAGCGGCAACGTTATCTCACGAGACGCGACGTCCTCGGTGAAGGCAAGGCCGTCGGCCCGTGCCGGGCCATTCGACTGGTACGTTGAGAATCGGTGCACCGGTGGATAATGTATGCTCGTTTGGATCCCTTGATTTTTCAGGTGTTCCATGAGGCCGGGCCGTCTGCCGGCTTTGTCGATTAGAATGGGGAATATGTGGCAGGAAGACTCTTCGAGCGCTTGATCCTGAAACGGAATCGAAATCTGATCCACACCGGCCAAGCGATCGCGCAATCCTTCAGTCGCAATTCTGCGCATTGCGTTGTTGTCTTCCAATTTGGCAAGCTGGGCTCTACCCAATGCCGCTCGTATCTCATCCATTCTATAGTTGAACCCGGGTTCAACCACGTCATAAGAGAAACTGTGGCCCCTGTGCCGGTCCCAGGTAAGCGTCGTCATGCCGTGAGACCGCAACATCCTTATTGTGCGGGCGATCGGAAGGCTGTCAGTCACCACCATTCCGCCCTCGGCAGTGGTCATGTTCTTGTTGGAGAAAAAGCTAAAGCAACCTACGTCCCCCCAGGTACCTAATTTCTTGCCCCGGAAGCTGGCTCCAGGCGCATGAGCGGCATCCTCCACCACTGCGAGACCCCGGGATTGCGCGAGAGATCTCAGACGGTCCATGGCGCAGGAAAATCCTGCGTAATGGACGCAAATGACGGCTTTCGTCCTGGGGGTAATTTTTCGCTCGATCTGATCGATGCTGATGTTCAGGTCGTCCACGCCGGTAATGTCGGCGAAAACAGGAATCGCTCCGGCGTACAAAACCGCATTCGCTGTTGCAACAAAGGTAAGCGAAGGAACGATAACCTCATCTCCCGACCCCACCCCTGCAGCAAGCAGTCCAAGGTGAAGTGCCGTGGTTCCCGACGAAACCGCTACAGCGTGTCCTATGCCGAGATAATCTGCAAATTCGGATTCGAATGCTTCCGTCTCGGGTCCCATGGATACCCATCCCGAGTCCAAGACGCGTTTGATCGCATCGTATTCCTCTGTACCGAATGAGACTTCTGCAAGTGCTATTTTCCAAGACATGTTACACCACGTAATGATCGGTTTTGACTAAGCGGCGATTGTTGCGAAAATAGTCTATTACCTGGTCCAACCCCTCATCGAGGGAATATTTCGGCGTCCATCCCAAGAAAGTCTTCGCTTTACTGTTGTCGCACACCAGCGCCATCACTTCGCTCTTTTCCGGTCTGACTCTTTCCAAATCAGAGACGGTCTCTTTTTGCTCGTTCGTCCTGTCCATGATTCTATAGAGCAGGTTTCGCATGGATATCTTTTGTCCGGAACCGACGTTGATGGTCATTCCCTCAATTCCCGGCATTGTTCCGCAAAGAATGAACCCTGAAACCGTATCCTTGACAAAGGTATAATCCCGCACGGGCGTGAGCAGTCCGCACCGCACCTGAGCTTCGTTCAAGAGTTGGGATATCATTGCCGGTATGAACGCCCTGGCAGACTGCCGCGGACCAAAACAGTTGAAAGGCCTGATGGTAACAACCGGAAGATTGAAGGACAGGTGAAAACTTTCGGCTATTTTGTCCGCAGCGATCTTGCTGGCGGAATAGGGAGACTGCCCCTGAAGCGGATGATTTTCGTCTATGGGTGTGTACCTGGCCGTTCCGTATACTTCGCTTGTGGAGGTGTGGACTACGCGCTCCACCCCTGCCTCGAGGCAGGCTTGCAACACGTTGAGTGTCCCGCACACATTCGTATCAACATAACTTTTTGGCGCATGGTAGGAATAGGGTATCCCTATCAAAGCGGCAAGATGAAATACCAGGCGGCATCCGGATACGGCCTTTGCCGTCGCGTGGGAATCTCGCACGTCCCCGGGGACGATGTCGAGACTCTCGTATACGTCCTTGGGCAGGTGCTCCAGCAGGCCGTGAGACCCAAGCGAATTGTACCTGATCATAGCGCGAACTCTGGCGCCTTGTTGGACCAACTCCTCACACAGATGACTTCCGATGAACCCGCCTGCTCCGGTAACCAAGATGTGTTCATGTTGTACATTCATTTTTTTCTTCTACCAAGCATACGTTTTTCTTGCGCTGCCTCACTACGGCAACGCATGTGACGTCGCCCACAGGGACGGTTGCTTTCTAGCAATAATTTCTCAATACAGTAGTGTTCTCGTGATGAGACTTCATAGTCGAATACGCACTTTGCCCGTCCCCGTTTCTGAGGAAGGAAAAAAAGCAGTCTATTGCTTCCTTTTCAGGGGGACTGAGGTAATGCATGTTCAATTTTATCAATTCCTCGTGGCCGTCGGCTTCAACCAATTTTTGCCCGGACAACATCAATATGTTAGGACTATTCGTCGGCAAACAGCACACGTCCGATTGCGGCGATGCGATATGCTTTTGGTCGTCTTTCTCCAGGGGCAAGCTGCGGACAAAAGCTCGAGCTTTTTGATTTCCTTGTATTTCATAGTAGAAATCCAACAAAGCTCGGAGATCCATGAAGAGGCCTGCTCCATCAACAAACGTCTCTCCGCGGTCATGGAGGGGCAGGCAATTGAGCACAACTCGTGCCGAATATCGTGCCGACGAAAATTTCATCTCCTCATCCAAGAATGATACCGGTTTTTCGCGGCTTATTCTTTCGCACGCGTTCCTGAACGTTTCGTCATCGTTTTCGAGGATGTTGGAAACCCTCACTATTCCGAAGCCCGTGTCGGCAGATCGGGCAGCATAGGTGACGTAATTCTCCGCCAGAAGATGCAGGTTCCTCTCTGCAGGAGAAAAGGAGGCTTTGAGATACGGCGAGACAAAGGTGAGAAAATTCCATTTCAGGCGTTTCGCCATCTCGACATACCTGACCGCATTGACAAAATTGGCGAACACCAGTGTGGGTAAGTTCAAATCAGAGTTGGCCATCGCCCGGTTTGTCTGGTTAAAGATCACCCATCGCACGTTATGGCTCTTCATCACCTTTTCAGTCAATTCATGGAATCCCAGGGGATGAAAATAGGAAAAGTAGGCCGTCCTGGAGCCGCCAATCGAATGAAGGACTTCGTTTATTCTGCTCAATCTCGCCTGGCATTCTTCAATGATGACGAGCTTGCCTGCCCTGAGGCGTACAAGCTCACGGCAAATCTGCTCACCGAGCTGGTCCCCCGCTCCTACCACGGCGACCACGGAACCTTCAACAAACGGCTCCAGTTTGTCCAGGTCCAGTTGCACTTCCTTCATGCCAAGAACGTCGCTGAAGCGGATTCCCCTGAAGTAGGCTCTCGAAGAGAGAAGTTTCCCAGGGACTTCCGGAATGCCGGACCGAATCAGAATGTCGGGCAGCCCAGCGTCTATGCACCTTTGTCGAGCCCTCTTCAGGGCTTTGGATTTCTGAGGATTGAAAGCGATGAATACCTTCTCCACCCGATGAAGTGCTTTCAGAAATGCCAGATCACTGCCGGTACCCATTACCTTGATTCCCAGGAGGGAGCGATTCCGCATTTTGGGATCGTCATCCACAAAGCCCGTTATGTGAATTCCCCCCTCGAACTGCAGGCGCTGAGCCGTTTCCAAACCGAGACGGCCGGCTCCGTAAATGAGCACATTCTTGGATTTTCGGCCTTCCAGCGGTTTGCGTTCGAGTTTTTCCAACGCGAGCTGCTGGAGTATTCGCGCACCTGTCATCAGTGCCAACAGAATGAGCGGATAGAGGGAAAACACGGCGCGGGAATGTTCCCGGAGCGGGACGAAAAACGCGTTGCCTATTATCTGG
>DATHCX010000134.1:0-35805 GCA_035319325.1 Desulfomonilaceae bacterium | reverse complement strand
TGTACTTTGCGAGCCAATGGCTCCGATTCGTTCTGTTCGGACAGAAGGGATTCCTGAAAATAGACCGGGAGTACCTGAACAAAAAGAAGCGAGAGGTTCTCGGGCAGCAAAGGCAAGAAAAATGAAGCGTTTCGTGATACTTGCATCGGTGATTCTGGTAGCAGCCCTGTCAGGGTTGTCGTGGGCAGACGACGTATCCACTGATAAATACATCAAGGATCTGAAGGACTCGAACCCGGAAATAAGGGCGAAAGCCGCGTACGAGCTTGGTTGTGGTTGAAACAAATCCGCGAGGGCGGTCCCGCCTCTCATGGATGCACTCAAAGATCAAGATGCCAAAGTACGAAGTAACGCGGCCGAGTCACTAGGTTTTTTTCCGAATGAATCCAAGCGATCCATTCCGGTTTTGCTGGAACGACTTTCGGATACGAGTGCCGACGTTCGTCGGGCGGCCATCCAGGCTCTCGGGAGAATCGGCAGAGGAACCGACAGCGTGAAACCCGCACTCCAGAAGTTCGCCAGCGATCCCGATCCGTTAATAAAGTTGAACGCCCTGGTGGCGCTTGCCGGAGTGGGCCACCTTGATGATTCCACCATACCGGTTCTTACTTCGGCTCTTGGGAACAAAGATGAAATGACTGCCAAAGCAGCGGGAAGGGTTCTGGGCGGCATGGCAGCCGAAACACCGGATAAGGTTCTGCCGGGCTTGCTCGAGTTGCTGGATCGCAAGGAGCAGCCGTCAACCGGAAATGCGTTACGGGTCTTGAGGCAGATGAAAACCCAGGCCGTGCCCGCTCTGCAGAAAATTGCCGCACTGTATGACAAGGCGGAACCGATGGATCGTATTGAGATCGTGGATGCTCTCGTGGCGATCGACACCCACGGGGACCATGCGCTTCCGGTGCTCATCAAAGCACTGAAAGAACCGGATCCCCAGGATCGCAAGGAAGCTCTGATGAGCGTGCTGCGATTCCGTTCGAAAGCAGACGAGTTCTTGGGCCCGCTCTCGGATTCGCTTTCCGACTCCGATCTGGAAAATCGCCTTCTCACGATCGGAATAATAAAAGGTCTGGGAGAAAAAGGCGTCAAAGCGGTTCCGAAACTGATAGTTCTTATTGACGATCCGGACTTGCGCGTCCGGAATGCGGCAATCAGCGCCCTCGGGGCTTTTCCCCCCGAACCGAACATTTTTCAGGCACTCGACAAAGCTATGAAGGATCGCGATTCCCGGGTGCGGATGACCGCGATAGGAATACTGCGCCGCATTGGAACGGCCGATCCCCAAAAAGCTTCGGTGATACTTGAGCAGGCGCTTGCGGCTGAAACGAACGACCAGACAAAACGTTCCATATCGTCTGCGCTGGATAGCTTGAAGAAACCGCAACCCCGAGCATCGGACCATATGAAATAGGATTTCCGGGGGCGTCCGAGAGACTCATACGCATTCGCCACAAGATTTATGAGATTGCGGGGCTGGGGGCTCTCCTGAGCGAAGTGATGAGACGGCTCGGCGTCGTTTGCAGCGAAGGAGTGCCCCCCAGCCTGTGCCCAGAATCGAGTTACCTGCAAAAAAAGCGAATTCGTATCAGATATCCAGATCCTGAACCTCCCGGGCGTGTTCCTTGATGAAGATGAATCGTTTTCTTACGTCTTTTCCCATCAGCGTATCGAAAATCCTGTTGGTTATTGCGTCATCTTCCACCGACACTTTCAGGATGGTCCTCGTGGAAGGGTCCATGGTGGTACTTTTCAGGGTGGAAGCGTCCATTTCTCCCAGCCCCTTGAACCTCTGAACCTCCACTTCTTTGCCGTTCTTCTGCTTGAGGAGCTTATCTTTTTCCATGTCCGAGAATACGTACCTGATTTCCGTCTTTTTCCCGGATCCAACCCGGATCCTGTACAGAGGCGGCATTGCGAGGTACACGTGCCCCTTGCGCACCAACTCCGGAAGAAAACGGTAGAAGAATGTGAGCAACAGGGTAGCTATATGATGGCCGTCCACGTCCGCGTCCGTATTGATTATGATTTTGCCGTAGCGTAATCGGGAATAGTCGAAGGACTTACCGACGCCGGTTCCGACACTCTGTACCAAATTGTGAATTTCTTTATTTGCCTTGAGTTTTTCTGCGGAGGCCTGTTCCACGTTGAGTATCTTCCCGCGGATGGGAAGAATCGCTTGAAATTTTCTGTCCCGGGCCTGTTTCGACGAGCCTCCTGCGCTATCGCCTTCCACGATGAACAGTTCGGTTTCATCCCGCAACGGCGAGGAGCAGTCCGCAAGTTTTCCCGGCAAGGTGAGTCTTCGAGTTGCGGCTTTCCTCGTGACCTCCTCCCGAGCTGCCCGGGAAGCTGTCCGTGCCTGAGCGGCCAGGATCACGCGATTGGTTATGGCGGTTGCCTGGGTGGGATTCTGATGCAGCCAGGTCTCGAAGGCCGTCCTCACCAGCGGCTCCACCTGCAAAGCGACATTGCTGTTGAGCCGCTCTTTGGTCTGACCTTGAAATTCAAGGTTATCGTGCATGTACAGGGAAACCACGGCAACGAGGCCCTCTCGAATATCTTCCGCGGAGATGGTCTTAATACCTTTTGGAAGGCCGTTGCGTTTCTCGATGAACGTTCTCATCGCCCTGGTGATTCCATTCCTGAAGCCCGTTTCGTGCGTGCCGCCGGCAGGAGTGGGAATGGAATTAACGAAAGACAGAATTCGGCTCGACGTGTCCGTGGTCCACGCCAGTGCCGTTTCAAGCCTGAGATCGTTGTCATGCCTGTACACGAAGGGCTGTGCGTCCACGAGCTGCCTGTCCAGCAACAACTTGTCGAGAAAATCCCTGATTCCGCCCGGAAAAAAGAATCTTTCGCTTATGCCTTCGATTTCGTCGGTGAGCCGTATCTCAAGGCCCGCTATCAGGAAGGCCTTTGTTTCGAGTCTCTCGCGTATGAGATCTTTTGAGAAGGTCCTATCTCGGAAAATCTCCGGATCCGGCTTGAAGGTGACTTTGGTTCCCGTGCCCTGGGCAGGCGCTTCTTTTTTCAGAGGCGTAACCGGTCTCCCGCGCCGGAATTCCTGCACATGGGCAAATCCGTTTCGCATGACCTGCACCACGAGCCTTTCGCTCAGGGCATTAGCCACCGCAGCGCCCACGCCGTGCAAACCGCCCGCAACTTTGTACGCATCATCGTCAAACTTTCCACCCGAATGCAGGTTGCAAAAAATGGTTTCAACAGTGTTTTTTCTCGTGGTGGGGTGAGTTTCCACGGGAATACCCCGACCATTGTCCTCCACCGATATGCTGCCGTCAGCGTTGAGTGTCACGCTTATAAGGCCGCAATGGCCATTGAGGGCTTCATCCACACTATTGTCGAGAATCTCCCAAACCAGCTGATGCAAGCCTTCCGGCCCGGTTCCTCCAATGTACATCCCCGGCCGTTTCCTGACTGCATCCAGTCCTTTGAGAACTTGGATATCTGCGACGGTATATGACTTGCTCATAGGCCCGGTCCTGCACCGCTGATTTTTTCCATTTCCATAATTCCGGAAGCCATGGATTTTCCCTTTGTGTCCCTTTTACCAACGAGTTCTCGTATGGAAAAACTTTTTTCTCTTCCCCGTTTCGTCCTTATGCGCAGCTTGTCCGCGAGGGTGGCCGTCTCCATGAATATCACGCTCGCCTCCGGAGCGATTTTTATCATGCGCACACCTTGTCCCGGCCCTGCCAGGATGGATACCTCCTCCAGCCCGAACACCAGGATATTCCCGGTACTAACTCCTATTGCCACCAGATCTCCTGTGGCCGGTTGCACCGCGACCACTTCGTCGTCCTTTTTCAGGATGACCAGCCTTCTGCCCGTGCGTTTGGTAACCTCTCTCAATATGGCATAATCGAACCTGAACCCCTGCCCTCGGCGAGTAATCAGCACCGCTCGTTGCTGATCCTGTTGAACGGATTCTGGAGCTGCAGCTTCATCTTGCCGCTGCTCAAACAGAAAACCCTGGGACAATTCATTGCCGTTCTGTTCCTCATGAGAATCAGCCGCACTCTCCGGGGCTGCTGCGGATTCACCGCGTGTTTCCACCGGGTCGGGGGCTATGATGGCAATGAGACACTCTCCGTCCACCAGGTTCAGCAGGCTGCCCATGGGTTCGCCAAACCCGGTGGTAGCGGGAACGTCCAGGGCTTTCATCACGTACAGCTTCCCGAAGTTTGAGAAAAGGGCCACGGTGCGGCCGGTATGCACACGAACACACCCGAGAAGGCTATCGTTTTCCCTGAACTTCAGAGAGGACTCATCCCCCACTTCCGTTTTCACGCGTCGGATCCATCCCTGTCTCGAGAGAATCACGGTGGTATCTTCGTGTTCCACGAATTCGTTCGGATCGTATTCAATGGCAGGGGCTTCCGTTTCCTGAACGATGCGGGTGCGGCGCCGATCCTGAAACTTCTGTGCAATCTCGGCAAGTTCCTTGTCGATGATTTTCCACAGACGCTGAGAACTGGCCAAATCCCGCGCAATCTCCGCGGCCTCTTTTCTCTTGGCCGCAAGCTCGTCGAGCAGCTTGCCGATTTCCATTCCCACGAGCCGGTACAGCCGCATCTCCAGAATGGCGTTCACCTGCTCGTCATCCAGATCAAAATGACTCTTGAGTCCCTGCTCCGCTTCCGATCTGCTCCTGGCGGTGCGAATGATTCTCAACGCCTTGTCCAGATCCTCAAAAAGAATGTTGAAACCATTAAGGATATGGATGCGTTTCCTGAGTATTTCCAGTTTGTGCTGGAGCCTCAGCACGGTTATCTCGTATCTGAAATCGAGGAAGAAGCCTATGACGCGCTTCAGGCTGAGTCTGTCAGGAACCCCCTGCGGGGTGATCGCTATAAAATTGATGGGAAAATTGATTTGCAAGTCCGTATGTCTGTACAGGAATGCCATAACCGAATCCGGGCGGACATCCCCTCCCCTGAGTTCCAGGACGATCCGCACTTCCGTGGTGCTCTCGTCTCGCACATCCTGCACCTGTTTGAGGCGCTTGTCCCTGATAAGCTGGGCAATTCGTTCGATGAGCCGGGATTTGTTCACGGAATACGGAATTGACGTGACAATCAGGTTGGTTCGCCCTCGCTGAAGGCTTTCCGTTTCGAAAGTGCCGCGCACTTTGATCGATCCGTGACCCGAAGCATAGATTTGCGTCAGGCTGTCCGGATGGATCAAGACTTCTCCGCCTGTCGGGAAATCCGGACCTTTCACGTGTGCGAGCAGCGCGGTGGTCTCCAGGTCACGGTCTTGAATGACCGCCCTGCAAGCGGCAATGACTTCCCCCAGGTGATGCGGGGGAAACGAACAGCTCATGCCCACGGCGATTCCAGAAGTTCCGTTCAATAGGAGATTCGGCATTGCGGCAGGAAGGACGAGAGGTTCTTCACCCATTGCGTCATAGGTGGGACGAAATTCCGTAGTCCCCTGGTCGATTTCTCTGAGCAACAGCCCGGCAAACGCGCTGAGCCTGGTTTCCGTGTACCTCATGGCGGCAGGAGCATCTCCATCCACGGAGCCGAAGTTCCCGGAACCCTCGATAAGAGGATACCTGAGACTGAAATCCTGAGCCATTCTGACCAGCGCGTCATACGCTGCCTGATCGCCGTGAGGATGATATTTTCCAATGACTTCACCAACTACCGCGGCGGATTTCCTCATTCTTGCCGCGTCTGACAGACGCATCCCGTGCATTGCGTACAGAATGCGACGGTGGACGGGCTTCAGACCGTCCCTGACGTCAGGAAGCGCTCGAGACACTATGGTGGAAAGCGCATAGGCCAAATACCTCTTTTCCACCTCTTCGTGGAGGAGCGCTGAAGGTTGGCCGGTGCGCCGTCCGGAAGTCGTTAACTGCACTGTCACTCCTGGTTCGTTTCGTTTTCCTTCCCGAAACCTGTCAAGGATCTTGCGGGAACACAACATATCCGACAGGAATTCGAAATCAACAGAAAAATAGCGGCTACATCGCCCACTACCCAAAAATCGGATTTCGTTTTCCCGATTTCACTACTAACATATTTCCTCGGTTGACGATTACCAAGTCCGTCGTGCGTCTCGCGGGGTTTTCTTTTCTGTCCGCTCTGTTGCTGGTCGAATTGATCGGGAAGACTATAGCTGTCCGGCGGATAGAGCAACATGTAGAATAAGAGTTGACGATTGTGTGCCTATATAGCTATAATTCCTGCGTCTTGTCGAAGAGATCGATAATAGAGCGCGGCCCGTTTGGTTTCAAATGAATACAAGAGATCGCTTGGACTCCTTTCTTCTTGATGCAGAGCTGGTTGAAATTGCAGATGAAGGTGCAACCGAAACCCTAGATCTGAATAACATGTTATCAAACGCAGTGAGCGATTCGGGGAGTTTCGATCTCCGCTGGATACGGCAGGCTGCATTCGGCAAACTGCTCGATGTCATGCCGGTTCCTGCCCTGCTGGTGGACGAGAAATACCGGATTACATTTGCAAACACTGCGTGCGGATTTTTCAGCAATAGGTATTCGGAACTGAATGACGCCACCTTCTCGAGCCTTTTCAACGGAAAAGACCAGTTCGCAAAGGCCGAAACCGTATTGGAACGGGTCTTCCTGGAACGCAAACCCCAGGTTCTGGAAGGATCTTTTCGCTTTGTAAATACCTGGTCATGGGGGCGGATGCACGTCCGAGCCGTCCGGGTCAGAGAGCGCAAGCTCGCGATGGTACTCGTGGAGGATCTTACCGCGGAAACAAAACGAGCGCTGATCAACGAAAAATACAAACAACTTGTGAAGTTGCTGCCCGTGGGGATAGCCGAGTTCGCACCGACTCTGCCCATTCGAATCTTCACCGAAGAGAGAGAGGCGATGGGTCTCCTGCTGGAATCGGTAATTACAGACGGAAACGACGAATTCGCGCGCATTCACGGATTCCAGGACATGAACCGGCTTACCGGCAAGCAGCTCATTGAAATGCTTCCTCCTGAAGGCGGAAACAAGGAATTGTACGCCGGATGGATCCGATCCGGTTTTTCCGTCGGTTCAGCCGAGGCGGGGCAACATCTGCCGGAAGGCGGAGAACGGTACGTGGAGAGCACCCTTATCGGGCTCGTCAGGGGAGAGCTTCTCCTGGGTTTTTGGTTACTGAAACGGGATGTTACCGTAAGCCATAAAATGAAAGAAGATTCTTTCAGAGCCCAAAAATTGGAATCCCTCGGGCTTTTGGCAGGGGGAATAGCGCACGATTTCAACAACATCCTTACGGCAATCCTCGGGAATATCAACCTCGCGAAAATGTCGGCGGGAAATAACGAAAAGCTCACCCAGCGCCTCAGTGAAGCAGAACGCGGCTCGTGGCGGGCAAAGGACCTGACGGAGCAATTGCTGACCTTTTCCAGGGGCGGGGTACCCATCAAGAAAGTGTGCGCCCTCGGTAATCTCCTGAAGGAATCCGTCGCTTTTGGATTGAGAGGTTCCAATGTCGTCCCAGACTTCTCGATTTCCGACGACCTGCGGCATGCGGAAATCGACGAGGGCCAGATCAGTCAGGTAATCAACAACCTGGTAATTAATGCGGATCAGGCCATGCCCGACGGCGGGCTGTTGAGGGTGCTTGCTCGTAATGTATTTGTCGATCAGAGTCAGGGCCTCCCGATTCAGGATGGGGAATATGTGCTTGTTTCCGTTGTAGATCGGGGGGTGGGAATTCCGCCTGAACACACCCAGCGAGTGTTCGATCCCTATTTCACGACGAAGCCGAAAGGCAGCGGACTGGGCCTGGCAACATCGTATGCAATCATAAAAAATCACGACGGGTACATCAGCCTGGAATCCAATCCTGGTTCCGGATCGACGTTTCATGTCTATTTGCCGGCATCCGACAAAGAATTACCCAGGCAGGTGCTTGCTACCAACGCAAGATCGCGAGTCGGCGGCTCCGTACTGATCATGGATGACGAACAAATGGTGCGGGATGTCGCTGCCGAAATGCTCACCCAGGAGGGATACCGTGTGGTGTGTGCGAAAGACGGACATGAAGCGATTCGGCTGTATGCGCAGGCAATAAACGAACGGAACCCTTTCGATGCGGTTCTCATAGATTTGACCATTCCCGGAAGTATGGGAGGTCAGGCGACCATAGAAGAACTGCTCAAGATTGATCCTTCAGTAAAGACAATTGTATCGAGCGGTTATTCGAATGACCCTGTGATGAGTCATTACCGGGCCTACGGCTTCAAGGGAGTGGTGACAAAACCCTACAATCTGGACGAATTGATCTCGGTGCTCGCAAAAGTCTTAAATTCGGATATCTGACTGCCCATGGATGCGGGCTTCGAATTAGTTCCGGAAAGAATTCTCATTTCAAAGTGCTTTCGTCAAGACCTCGAAAAATACTGCATTTTCATTGACAGATAAATTTGGTTATGTTACTGTTTTCACGACCAAATAAACACTATGCTCGAAGCCTCCCCATGGATGCTCCGTTGGCTGGTTGGGGTGACGATGAACAGGACCAAGATCGACGCAATGCAGGCCTTGATCGACATCCGCGGAGGAATGAGTGACTCACATTTGATGGAAAAATACCGGCTTACCTCGAAGGGACTACAGAGCCTCTTTGAGAAATTGCTCAAAGCCGGTTTTCTCAAGCAATCCGATCTTGACGATAGGATGCCGTTGAGCGAGAAGACCGTGGACATCGCTTTGTTCAGGTGTCCGGCTTGCGGCATGCCGCAGTTTACTTCATTTGAGGAGTGCCCGCAGTGCGGAGTGATCGTCAGCAAGTACAAGGATATTCAGGAAAAGATTTACGCCATGCCGACGCTCATGCCGATGCCCGCAGCTATGCCCTCCGCCGCACCGAAGGTCGGCCGACTGGCAGCTATTTTCAGGAGCAACCTGAAGCGTACTGGCGTGTATGATACCAAACCGGTAAAGGAACTTACGGAACTGAAATGGAAATTCAAGACGGATGGATGGGTCTCAGCCTCGCCGGCCATAACCGGCGACGGCGTCTATTTCGGCAGTCTGGACGGAAATTTTTACAAAGCGGATATGGAGCATGGTTTTGAGAGATGGCGTTTTTCGGTGGGAAGTTCCGTGTACTCGTCCTGCGCGGTGTTTGATTCCCAGGTATTTTTCGGGAGCCTCGACGGAAATTTTTACGGACTGGATGTCAGCACGGGCAAGCTGCGCTTGAAATTCTCTACGCTCGGCCCCATCTACTCATCACCGGCCGTTTCCAACAATTGCGCCTATTTCGGGAGTCTTGACACGCACTTGTACGCGCTGGATCTGAATTCCCAGGGACCGAAATGGAAATTCCGTACGAGCGGCCCCGTTTACTCCTCCCCGACGATAGGCGATGATATGATCTATTTTGGCGGTCTGGATGGAATCCTGTATGCTCTCGATTTTGACGGGAAGGAACTCTGGAGATTCAAGACAAGCGGACCTGTGACCACCGCAGCAGCCGTCACTCCGGACCTGGTTTTTTTCGGCAGCGGGGATCGTTGCGCCTATGCGTGTGATGCGCACTCGGGTAAAGAACAGTGGCATTTTCGCGTTGAGGACAAAGTCACTTCTTGCCCTGCCGTCGCTGGCGACGTCCTTTATTTCGGGAGCGCGGACCGGCACGTGTATGCAGTGGATATCAGAACAGGCCTGGACAAGTGGAAATTCGAAACGGAGAGTTCTGTGTATTCTTCTCCGGCGGTTGCCGCAGGCATGGTATATTTCGGTAGCGGCGATCGAAAACTCTACGCGCTGGATCTCAAGACCGGTCAAGAGGTCTGGAGATTCAAGACGGGCAGTCCCATTTATTCGTCACCGTCAATTGCCGAAGGAGTGATCTATTTCGGAAGCGACGACGGATGCGTATACGCCATAACCTGATCGTCCGAAATATCAGGTTGCCGCCTGTAGGACCAGGCTTTCCCTCACTGTTTCGTCGCAATTTTTGCGCTGAAACGTTTTCACAGCCCACAATATAGTATATCTTAAGGAAAACCCTTCGCGGAGGGGTCTGTATGGACAAACGGAAAATCACTGCCAGAGAAATCTTGAAGGATATCAGGGGCGGTGCGAGTGACTCCGACCTGATGAACAAATATACTGTTTCAGCTCAGGGACTTCAGAGCGTGTTCAACAAGCTCGTGAATTCAGGCGTGGTCACCCAGTCGGAATTGGACGACAGAGTGCCCGTGTCTGAACGGACTGTTGATCTCGGATTGTACATATGTCCCGCATGCGGCAACATTCAAGGGAAGGAATTCGTGGTGTGCCCCAGGTGCAACTTTACTGCTCCGCAACGATCCAGGCAATCCGCGGCTACGCCAGAAGTCCAGGACAAGAAACCGGCAGCAAGACCTCCAGCCGGACCGCACAAGACACAACCCCGGCCCCCGCGCACGGATAGTCCGACAACGTCTGATTCCGCTCAGGAATCGGTCCGCAGCCTCGGGCGTGTCGCCACATACTGCCGCGTGCTGGCCATCGCCGTGTTCGTGGCGTACGTACTGATAATCGCGGGAGCCTTCGCTGCGATGCATGTCTCCGATCAAGGCATCAATCCCGCGAGCATGGAGTTCATGGCCGTGACGCTTATGGGAATACCTGCTCTCGTTATCGCCTTCATCCTGTTGGTGATCCTCAAGGCACTTACGGAATCCGTACGGGTATACTCAGAGGTCACGACAGCACTTTCAAAGAATCTACCCACCGCGTGATACAAAGCACACAGGTGACACAGCTAGGTATCGCTTTTCGTAAGTTCGGTGCCGGCTTTCATTACCAAAGAGATTGCTTCGTCGCTGCGCTTCTCAGCAATGACAGGGCCGAGCAGTATCATTGCGAGCGAAGCGAAGTAATCTGCTGGGACAAAAATGTGCGGGCTGATTTAAGAAAACCTGTACTAAGAAATAGCCTGTCACTTCAGAGTTCCGTGTTCGACCCTGTACAATCGCCAACGTCCGTCACGGCCTACCGGCGCCAGCCGGGAAATGGACCGGATGTTCCGGTGAATCTCCTCCGTACCGTTTACCAGTACAAAATCAAAATATTCCAGATCAGCTTCCGTCGTCCGTGCGGGAAACCATTCTAATCCATTAGTCCAGGGACTTACGAATGTTTTCTTGTACACGACGAGACACGGAGAAAATTCAGCGAACGAAAAATTCAGCATGCCACCTTTGAGAACCTGCGCGTATGCAAAGACCTGAATGAAAGGTCGTCCCCGTACGAATTCGCTGTGCTGAATGAAGCTCAAACCCAGGAGCTTCGGCGCTTGTGGCAATTCCTTTAGCGATCCCTTGAGACCCGAAAGCTCCTTGTCTTGAAAACCGTGCCACACGGACGCCGTCACGAGGCAAAAAGCCGAGAGGATCACCACCGCTGCAGTTTGTCTCAGGATTGGCCTCAACGCCGGAGCAGGCAGCGCAGCGAGCAATGCGATCATCGTCATGGGCATCCAGCGTTGGCTGAATCGAATGGTGTTCATGAACTTGTCGGGCAGGAATACAACGAACGCAAAGAACATGAGCGAAACCAAGAGGAACGGGCCGTCGCAATCGCTGCCGAGGTCTTTCCTGTTCTGAAATATGGCAAGCACCGTCCAACCGGCGCATACCGCACATACCACGTATTCGGCCGGACCGTACATGCCGCCCAACGCGGCGTCCGTCAACCACGTAAAGGACAAGCGTGCCCACGGATCTGTGGCCCACAGGGGCGGCGTAGCCATGGAAGATTCCGAAAACATCGGGTACCAGGCCGCCACTGCAGCGGCAAGCGGCAGCAGGCAGACAGACCTCGCGAAAAACCTGCGAATCGATCTGTCGAACACGAGACTGTACAGAACCAACCAGCATATGCCTGCCATGAACCACAAGACGTGACTCAAGTACAGCAATAATGCCGCGGCAATCAGGGTGAGCGCTTCAGCGAGAGAAAAACGAGGAATCTGCCGGGTGGTGACGGAAAACCAGAGAAGAAAAGCCGGCCAGCCGATGGCAAAGCTGTAAAAGCCCCAATACAGGATGTGATTGAAAACAAAAACCGATGCCAGCGCAGCAGCGGCCCCGGATCGACCACGCCGGAAAAAGACTGCGTGAATCGCGAGAACCCACAACAGCCCCACGGCCAACATGGCCACGCGGCCAGCATTTTCCGGCCCGAAAACAGCCCACGACAGTCCGAGAAGGAGATACGACAAACTATACGGCGTGAGCCATTGTATTTTGTACTCGCTCGTGTCCTGGTGCCCGAACGTGTCGAGAAACAGCCTTATTTGAGCCGTTTGTTGGGGCAGATCCGTGATGGGGGGATACTGGACGACAAGAAAAGGAATAGCTATTGCTAGGCAGCAAAGCGCGACGAGCATCAGTCGAGGTATCCCGTTTGCGCCGGTCATGATCCTTATCGCGAGTGAAATGGAAAGGCTTTTGCGTGGTTAGGTTCAGGCTAGCCGCCAGGTCTCTCCTGAACCCAAAACACCTTGCCTTTCAAAAGACATCTTGTCAATGCGCAACGCCTTTGATACTTATCTTGCCTGCCGCGGTTCCGTGGGTTGCAAGAAATGAACACTACACAAAACTTGATAGACGTCGCCATACCGCTGCCTCTGGAGGGCCCTTTTACGTACCGGGTGCCCGACGAATTGCTGGAGAGGGCACATACGGGCCGCAGGGTTCTGGTGCCCTTCAGGAACAAGATACGTGCGGGCTTTGTGGTGGGTATATGCGAAAACGGTCATATCCCCGGCGAAATAAAGGACGTCGTGGATATCCCGGACGAAAAACCGTACACGACGGCGCAGTTATGGTCCTTTATCCGGTGGGCAGCGAACTACTATCTGATACCTGCAGGTCTGATGCTCAAGACGGCATTGCCACCCGGATCCGATCGTAAATCCAAGCCCTGGGCGATTCTTACACCGGACGGAAAACATGAGTTCACCCGGTCAGGGCACACCTTCCCGCCCAAGTTTATGAAATCTGGATCAATTCTTCGCCACGACCTCGAAGTTCTTATCGGGTCCGCAGCCGTTGAAGAAGCGCTGGCCAAAGAATGGATCACGATAGAGGAGCGCATATCCCGGCCGCGCACTACTCTGAAGAAAAAACACATTCCTGAACTGCTGTATCCGGCTGGAGCGCAGGTGGGCCCTGGTGAACGTGCCCCCGAATTGACTCCGGATCAGGCAAGGACAGTGGCTCGCATCGCTGAGGCGCTCGCAGGGGGAGGATTCCATCCGTTTCTCGTGTTCGGAGTGACCGGATCCGGGAAAACCGAAGTATATCTGCACGCAATTCAGACAATGATCGACATGGGTAAACGCGCGCTGGTGCTGGTTCCGGAAATAGCACTAACCCCCCAGCTTGCCAGGCGTTTCCTGCGGAGGTTCGGTGGAGGGGTAGGAATATTCCACAGCGGATTCACGCCAGGCCAGAGGCTGGACGAATGGCGGAGAATTCAGTCGGGTAAGGTGAATGTGGTTATTGCCGCACGATCCGGGATTTTTCTGCCCATTGAGAACTTGGGTCTGCTCATCGTGGACGAAGAGCACGATCCCTCGTACAAACAGGAGGACAGTTGTCCGTATAACGCCAGGGACATGGCCATTGCCAGGGGGAAACTCGAAGGAGCGTGCGTGGTCCTGGGCAGTGCCACCCCGAGCTTCGAATCGTTCGTGAATGCTCAGCGAGGCAAAATCACGCGGTTGGATCTTCCCTCCAGGTACCATGGAGGAGCGCTTCCTGCAGTGGAACTGGTGGATCTCAAAACAAATACGAAAAATAACCGATCTTTTTTGACTCCTCGTTTGATAAACGCTGTACGGGAAACTCTCGATAAGCACGAACAGGTTGTGATTTTCTTGAACAGGAGGGGCTTTGACACATTCGCACAATGCCGGTCGTGCGGGCACGTGTTCAAATGCCCCAATTGCGATATCAGCCTCACCCACCACAAGAGGGCCAGGGATCTCCGGTGTCACCTCTGTGGTTTTTCGCAGGCCGCTCCCCCGCTGTGTCCCGCATGCACGAGCGAACGACTTTTTTTCGGGGGAGTCGGAACCCAGAAGGTTGAGGAGGAACTCTCCGCTCTTTTTCCGGACGCCAGAATTGAAAGGCTCGATCGAGATTCCACGAGAAAAAGAGAGGATCTCGAAGGTATTCTGGATCGCTTTCGAAAGAAGGAAATAGACATTCTCACCGGCACGCAAATGATCGTAAAGGGGCACGATTTTCCCGGGATTTCCCTGGTGGGAATCCTGTGCGGCGATCTGTCTCTTCATTTTCCGGATTTCAGGGCGGCTGAGCGAACATTTCAGATGCTCACCCAGGTAGCGGGACGAACGGGACGGGAGTCGGATTCCGGAAAAGTGATATTGCAGACCTTCGATCCGGATCACGAAGCAATCCAGTATGCCGCTTCTCATGCGTACGAGGATTTTTTCAGGAAGGACTCCGTGCTGCGAGAAGAACTGTCTTATCCTCCGTACGGGCACCTGATCCTGGTGAGGGTCGAAGGGAACAGCGAAAAGCGCGTCGAAGACAGGGCAATCAAGATCGGGAGCGCAGCAAGACGTCTGAAAGAAGGAAATCCCGACATCATGATTCTCGGCCCTGCTCCTTCGCCCAGGAAAAAGATGGTGGGCAGGTTCCGATGGCAGCTATTGTTCAAATCAGCGACCAGGAATCCCATTCGCTTGCTCGTGAAATCACTTCAGGAAGAAGGATGCCTGAAAAGCCACGGCCTCAAGATCGTGGTGAATGTGGATCCGGTGGACCTCATGTAGCCCTAGCCGTAATTCCCCTCCGGTGTGCTGTTCACACCCTCTGAATTCGGGCTGGGAACAGAGCGGAATCAATCAATGCCTCTCCAGGACATTTTCGGAGCGCCAGATAATTGGCACTGGATTTCCCGACGAACAAGGTGCACAATAAGCCAAGCGATCACGGAGGCACAATGAAAAAGACCGGCATCATCATTGCTACGATAGTGGCCCTTTTTCTGGTCGGCGGCCTTATCATCGTCTGGTCTGCTCATCAAAGGGAAGAAGTCGAGCAGCGCATCAGCACCAACCTCAAGGATTTCAGCGACGAAAATTTCGAGAAGGAAGTCGTTGAGGCGTCGAAATCACACCCCATACTGGTAGACTTCTATGCGGAATGGTGCTTTCCCTGCCGGATGTTGGAGCCTATCCTTGAAGAGGTCGCCAAGGACCTGAAGGGTCGCGCCATAGTCGGAAAAGTGAATACGGATAAAAATCTCATCGGCCGCAAATTCGGGGTCAGTAAAATTCCCGCTCTGTTCATCATCCGAGATGGAGAAATCAAGAACGCTTTCTACGGGGTCGTACCCAAAGACACCATAATCAAAGCCCTTCAGGAGTACGGCGCATAAAACCTTTCATGCCTCAGAGACTTTCCGACCTCAAGATCATCATTCGCGGTGCAGGCGAAATGGCGACGGGCACTGCATGGCGCCTCGTCCGCGCCGGATTCCACAAATTGATCATGACCGAGATCGATTTCCCGCTGGCTGTCCGCCGTACAGTCAGCTTCTGCGAAGCCCTGTACGAGGGAACGTCCATGGTGGAAGGGGTACAGGCTGTCAGAATAGCCAGTCCGGATCAGGTAGTCCAGCTGTGGCGTGAAGGAATCGTTCCGGTCTTGATTGATTCCTCCAACACGGCGAAGGACATTTTCAAGCCTGACGTCCTCATTGACGCTATATTGGCCAAAAGAAATCTCGGAACCGCGCTTCTCGACGCACCCCTGGTGATAGGGTTGGGGCCGGGATTTTATGCCGGCACGGACGTGCACTACGTTGTGGAGACCAATCGCGGGCATGACCTGGGCCGGCTCATCCTGGAAGGCTCAGCGGTTCCGGACACGGGAGTGCCGGGCGACATCGGCGGCCAGACCCTGCGCCGCGTCCTGAGATCGCCGCGGGACGGCCGCTTCGATTCCGATTTTTCCATCGGTACCCTGGTGAGCGAGGGGCAGGTGGTGGGGCAGGTGGACGGCCAGCCGGTTGCAACCGAGATTGCGGGCGTGCTTCGCGGGCTCATTCGGCCCGGCCTCATTGTCACCCGGGGATTGAAGATCGGCGATGTGGACCCGAGAGCAAATCTTTCCTATTGTTATACCATCTCGGAAAAAGCCAGGGCGATTGCCGGAACGGTGCTTGAAGCCATTCTCATGCGGTACAATCAGCCCCAGCGGGAAGGCATGTAGCTGGCCGTATTGCAGATCCACACGGATGGAGAAATCGCGCAACGCCTCAAGTCGAAGCGGAAAAAACATGGAGCCGAATCACGGTAATCATTCAGTCTCGCACGGGCACTATCGGTTCCGTGTCATTGGGAGCAGTGAAACGACGAACCAATCTCGATATGCAAGGGCGGTGATTGCTTTACTTCGCCCGCATTGACAGCCTGTTTCCCGCCCGTATCTCAATGTATAAGAATCACGGTTGAACCCGGCCTCTATTGTCGGTGAGAGGCTCCATTATCGGCAATCTCCGAGAACCATCGTTCCACGTCGGCCCATCCGTCAAAACGCCTGGTAACAGGGAGATTCGTGTTGCGGTTCCACGGCTGGAGCATCAGGCCCACACCGACACCTGTAGACAGATAATCTCCGAGGTGCCGGGGATCGTCCTCCACAATGAAATCGACTTTTTTCTCAGCCAGATAAACGCGCTTGTCCCTGTTGCCGCCCGTGACGATCATTTCCGGCACGCGAGGGTTCCACGGGAGCGCCTCCAGGTGTCGCAGCGCGGTTTCCGGGTTCGGCCGGCCGGTTATGAACAGAAGCGGCTTGCCTGTTTCCCGGTAAATGGTGGAAAGCACCTGCACCGCTCCCCTGTACGCCTCGACAGCCGGTTCCGCATACAAATGTTCCACTGCTTTGCCGAGGGTTTTCAGGTCCAATCCCAGAGGTTCCAGGTCCCACGACGACAAATCGTCCGGCGTCAAAGTGGAGCCGGTAGCTCTATTAATGTAGTCCAGGATCAAATCTATGGATTTTATGACTACGCCGTCCACATCAAAGGCGATTTTCATGTCGATATGTTCCTCCACTGGTACACGAAGTATACCGAGTCTCATGCATATTCATCAGGCGGGCATCCTACGGAACAGGACTGCTCCGGCGACCGTAGTGAAAACCCAGAACCCGAGCAGCGCTGCCAGATCCCACACCGGTGAAAACAGGGAAAAGCCGCCCAGAGCGAATCTCATCCCGTCAATGCCGTACGTGAGCGGATTCGCCCGCGTCAGCACGGTGAGCCATCCCGGCAGATTTTCCAGGGGGAAAAGCGCACCGGAGAGAAAGAAAACCGGCATGATCAGAAAATTCATAACCAACTGAAACCCGTGAGGATCGCTCATCCTCGCGGCAAAAGCTATTCCCAGGCTCACGAAAGCCGCGGAAATCAGGAACATGTACACGAGGGCCAGTGCGACGCCCGCAGGATCGGCTTTCACCAGTCCTCCCACGATGAGAGCGATCAGGAAGACCATTGCCTTCGCCATCGATGTCGTGACCGTCCCCAGGGTGGTTCCGGCCATAATGCCTATCCTGCTGATGGGAGCCACAAGGATTTCTTTCAGGAATCCGAATTGTTTGTCCCACAACACGGTCAAACCGCCGAACATGGAAGAAAACAACAGCTGCATGCCGATAATTCCGGGACCTATGAACTGAATGTACGAAACTCCACTTCTGTACTGAAAAAAACCTGAAAAACCGCTGCCGAGCACGAGGAGAAACAAAACCGGCAACGCCATGGATCCGAAAAGCCTGCTGCGGTTCCTCTTGAATCGCTTCATCTCACGCAGCCAGAGCGTGTAGACCGTGGACGCGAAGTTCATCTCCTGGTCCTCCGCATGAAGATTCGCATCCGCTCTTTTGGCGCCCGGACGGTATCGTCCCTGATCTCGCGGCCCGTCAACTTTATGAAGACGTCTTCCAGATTCGGTTTTCGCATGGACACCGACGAAATCTCGATGCCGAGGTTCTGGGCAATTTCAAATACCTTCGGCACGAAGGACTCGCCGTTTCTTACCGTGAGAAACAGTTTTCCATCCTCAAGGGTTACATTTCCCACGTCATCGGAATTCCGGAGATCTGTCAGAAAATCTTTCCGAACGACGGGCGTTTCCAGTTCCAGAACCTCTCCGCCCAGCCGTGCCTTCAGCCCTTCGGGCGTATCCATGGCCACGATTCCCCCCCGATCGATCACCGCGATTCGCGAGCACAACTGGTCGGCCTCGTCCATGTAATGAGTGGTGAGGATGATTGTCATGCCAAAGGATTTCTTGAGATTCCGGATATAGTTCCAGATTTTTCTCCTGGTCTGCGGATCCAATCCAAGGGTGGGTTCATCGAGAAACAGGACCTGGGGCCTGTGCATGAGTCCCCTGGCGATCTCAAGGCGTCGACGCATGCCCCCGGAATACGTCTTCACAAAGCCATTTCTGCGGTCGACCAGGTCCACCAGGTTCAGGACTTCATCCATGCGCTCTCTCCGGGTGGCGGGATCCATCCCGTAGAGCCTGCCGTGAAAATCGAGATTCTCCTCGCCGGTGAGTTCGTCATCGAGACTCGGATCCTGAAACACGATTCCGATTGATTTCCTTACCGAATCCTCTTCGCGTCGCACGTCAAATCCACAAACGGTGGCAGTTCCTGACGTAGCGTCAAGAATGGTGGCCAGTATGGAAATCAACGTAGTCTTCCCCGCGCCGTTCGGACCCAACAACCCGAAAAGCTCACCTTTTTCGATCTCCAGGTTCAAATTTTCCAGGGCGGTCACGTCATTGAATTGCTTTGTGAGCCCCGTGATACGAATTATGGGCGAGTCGATTCCTCCTTTGTTCAGAAATGAAGCTTGCGGGGTCATGCAGCGTATTCATTCAGACAACGCACCAGCGGTTCGAGTTTATTCTTCCTCTATCTTTTCCTTGAGAAGATCACCGAGAGTCCCGAAGGACGAGCGGCTTTTTCCGCTCACGAAATCTTTGAATTGGGATTCTTCGGTCCTCTTTAACAGGCTCCGGGTACTCAGGGAAATTTTATTTGATTCCGGATCTATACCCAGTATCTGCACTTCGATTTCAGACCCGACGGGAAAGCGGTTCCTTAAATCTCCCGTTCTCGAGTCCCCTATTTCGGAGACGTGCAGCAGGCCAGATCGCCCGCCCGGCAATGTGACGAATACCCCGTACTCTTTGATTGCATCCACGGTTCCAAAGAGAACGTCTCCCTCCTGAATTTCAGTCTGAGGTTCGGCTTCACCTTCCACGGAATGTTTGAGTTCCAGGCCAATTCGACGACTTTCCGGATCCACGGAAATCACGCGAACCGTCGTCCGGTCACCTTCTGCTAGCGCCTCTCTCGGGTGATTGATTCGCCGGCCCATGCCGAGATTGGAAATGTGGATGAGTCCTTCCACGCCCGGTTCCAGCTCCACGAATGCGCCGAAATTCATCAGTTTTGTCACGACTCCCGTGAGCATCGTGTTTTCGATATACCGCTCTGCAACCGAATCCCACGGGTCCGCGAGTGTTTGCTTCAAACTGAGTGAAATGCGGTTTCTATCCCAGTCCAGGTCCATAATTTTCACGGTCACGACCTGGCCCGTATGGAGCACGTCCTCCACCCGGTTCACGCGATACCACGCGAGCTCAGACATGGGGATGAGCCCTTCGATACCGCCGATATCCACGAAGGCGCCGAACTGAGCCAGTTTCTTCACAGTCCCCTGAACGACGTCCCCGGGCTTGAGCGTTTCTTTCAATTGTTGGACTTTTTTCAGGCGTTCCTCTTCCAGGATGTCTCGCCTTGACAGCACAATGTTGCGTCCGCGATCCGAATATTCGGTGACTCTAAACGTGAACTTGTGGCCAATGTAGCTTTCCGGCGAACCACCTGACTGGATATCCATCTGGGAATACGGGCAAAATGCCTGTTTCCCGAACACCGACACCGTGTAACCTCCCTTACGTTCTCCGCTGACAAGTCCCTCGACCGGAATGCCGCTCCGGTGCGCATCCCGTGCTGCGTCCTCAGAAGCAGCCGCGGTCATTTTCAGGCTGAGCAAAACCTCCCCTCCCCTGGTGCTCACGACGTAAGCCGTCAGCTTGTCTCCTATCTCCAGGGGAAGCTCGCGATTTGCGCCAGCCAACTCCTCACGTGCTATAACGCCTTCGCTCTTGCCTCCAATATCTATGAAGACCCATTCTTCGCCGATGGAGACAATAGTGCCTTCAATCTTGTTGTCCAGCGTTGTGCGGACGTCGTGGCTTTTCTCGCTCGCCTCAAACAGCGCCGCAAAATCCTCCTGCTGATCTTCAACCTCGTGCTCGTCTGTTGTACCGGTAACTTCATCCGGCTCTCGATCTGGCATGATGGTAGGTTCCTTCCTTATTGTTGAAATTCCTTTGTTACCTTTTTTCAATGTTGGTTGCAAGAGGGGGGGTGGTTCTGTTATTCATGAAACGAGAGTTCCCGATGCGGTTCCCTCACGGAAAGAATGGCGACCCGGGGTCCCCGGAGCCACAACCGGCCTTGTACAGGATACCGGGTGGGGGCGGTCTTCGGTAGGTGTTACGCCTGCCGGTTACCTGTTCCTCCATTTACGAGGAGAGGACGACGATACTATGCCTGCCTTGCGGAGGAATGAAATTGGTTGGAAGGAGAGGTTCCGGCGATGCCTTTACTTCTTCTTGCGCGACGAATTGGACTCCGTGTTCATTACCGAAGCTCTAATTGAATCGTACAGAAGATTCAAATCCAAACGGATTGAATACCCCTTCGTGGAAATGAAATCTTTGAAACCGAGAGCCAAGATCCACGGGCCCGAATATGCCGATCATAGCCGGTTCATTGTTATTTTCAACGAGAACACTCTGCCGCCCGAAGCAAAGAACCACATACGCTTTTTTGAATCCAACAAAGTCACCAAAGAGAATCTCGAAGGTCTTGGGGTATTCGATCTTCAGGATGTTTTTCACCAGCGCATGCGATATTTTGAGGACGCTCAGTTCGTGTCTGTGCTGAAGAAGCTGCTGAAATCCGATTTTGCAGTGCTCATCCAGAGGGATCCCACCATAAAGGCCCGATACAGATTCGGACTGACTCATTTCCATGTTCAAATAGATTGGCCGGTCGCCCACGCAGCCGAAGATTTGGGGAGGTATCTCAAGTACATTTCGAAGGATTTGTACGAAAAAGGGGAAAAGACCGGGGAACTCATCCAGCAGAAGCTCTATGAGTATTACGGATTTCACCACACCGTGGGAGGTCGGAGAACAGCGGCTCTCGTAGCTGCCAGATATATGGCGCGCTACGATTTCATATCCACCGTGTATATCGCCTCCTCAGAAGCACGAACCCTGTACAGGGCGTCCGAGCAGGGCGTGTCTAAATATATCCTCACCCGAGTGTCGGATGCCGATATACGGGAATTGGCGGGAATTGCCAAAATTGACGAACATCAATTCATCGATACCTATCTCATCGATAAAACCCCCGGTTACGGGGTAGGCATTTTTCTCGTCACCTACAAACACAATGAGCATTCCGGCCAACCTCAGGATGGGAAAGTCAGAGAATTGAATCCGGATTATCAATGGCTCAATGTGGACCTGCAGCTCCTTGTTCCGCCCCCCACGAGCGGCGATGCCCGTCCGATCCACTATTCTCGCGTGTACACATAGTTCCTACGCAGGACTTGGGCCTCACACGAATGCGGGTATAAACACGTGATACGCATTCGCTTTTTTACAGGTAACTCGATTCTGGGCACAGGCTCGGGGCACTCCTTCGCTGCGGACTACGCAGAGCCGTCTCATTACTGCGCTCAGGAGAGCCCCCAGCCCGCCAATCTCATAAAACTTGTGGCGAATGCGTATAAGATTGGGGGAACCCGAGTGTAAACGGGCGTGCCCGATTTCAAACATGTGAAAGCACAATGGCATCAATCGAGTTCCTTGCCCGTGGTGGTCATGGTAATTTTACCGTGTTTGACCCCTCGGGTGGAAATGAGAAGCTCACCGATTTTTTTTACGTCCTCCGCCTTACCCCGCATAATAAGGACCTCGAGGCAGTTGTGCTTATCGAGGTGAACGTGAACGGCCGAAACAATGAGGTTGTGCTTCTTGTGCTGAATTTCAGTCAGCTTTTGCGCAAGATCGCTTTGCTCGTGGTTGTACACCACCGTAGCCGTACCTACCACATCGTGTGCGGTTTCGGTCCACTGATCCTCCACCAGGCGATCCCTTATCAGGTCGCGGATGGCCTCGGATCGGTTCGTGTAACCCTTCTTGGAGATAAGACCGTCGAATTTGTCCAGCAAATCATCTGGTATGGAAACCCCGAACCGCACGAGATCGGCCATGACTGCTTCCTTTTTTCTTTGCGATTTTCACGGCTGCGGAGCGCAACAGGTTATGAGGCTAAATATACACGAACGGTGTCGGATTGGAAGGCTGAGAAACGAAAAACGCATCCCGGAACGAATGCGAGCGAGAATCGTAAGGGAATGAACTCTACTTGGCAGCTTCTTCTTTATGGCGCTTTTCTATGTTGTCGATGATGCATTCCGCCCAGGAATCAGTAACCTTGTACACCATTTCCAGGCCCTGCCGCGTGGAAGTAATGATCCCTCGACTCTTGAGGTGTATGAGGTGCTGGGAAACGGTGGCTTGATGCAGTCCCAGGCATTCCTGCATATTTTTCACATTACAGCCCCCCACTTTGAGCAAACCGTAGACGATCTTCAGACGAATGGGATGTCCCAACGCCTTAAAAATTTCGGCTTCCCTGCTGAATTCCTTCTTCTTGATCTCCTGAAAAAGCTCATCGACGTCCTGTTCGGAACCCGTCTTTACATCGGCCAAAGATTTCATTGGTCACCTTCCGTCGGCACCGGTGCCTCTTTCGTGCCGGTGTCGGGTTGAATCCATTTCGGCCCTGTCCCCGGGGCCGCATGCCGGCGACATTCACGTGGATATCCCGAATCTGGGAAGAATCCACTTGTTCAAGAGAATCCAACCCACAACAATAGCGATCAATATGAGCGTCTCCATAATTTCCCCTCGGTCATGTTCGTGCGGGCAATGAATGTGTTTGCCACCAGCCTCAACGGGGATTATCGCTCAACTTACGGGGGCCTGCAGTGGCATTACTGAGCAACCGGTCCATCCATGCCGGAAGTTCGACCTCTCCGTTCGTCTTGGACTCGTTTCGGGGCCCAGCAGTTCCTGCACGGGCGAGTTCAAGGATCCAGTTACGAATAGGAGGCGAGTTCCACCGGGCCAATCCCAGATGCGACGCCAGGACGCGACCCTCTTTATTGATCACATACGTCGATGGAAACCCCCTCACTTCGTAAACCGCCTCCCGGTTGTCATTCACCACGTAATAGCCCAACGGGCGGCCTCCGACAACATTTTCCACGATCGCTTGCCGACCCTCGACTTTGGATAATACGTTGAGATTATGACCATTTTTCTTCGCATATTGCCGCACCCACGCCGGACTGTCCCACAAATTTACGCAGAGAACCGTGACATCTGCGGGATTCACGTGCTGAAGCATGCTCTTGAGCTGTCCCTTTTCGAGATCGCAATACTGACAATCTTTCCGCCAGAAGTTCAGGAGGACAACCCTTCCCTTCAGATCCGAAAGATTCAGAATTCCCCCCTCGCTGGTACCCATTTTCAAATCGTTTGCAGGAGGGGGATTCGTGAAGAATTGAAAATCGGATTTTTCCAGACCACCCGGAGCCATTGCCCATGCAGGGCATGCGATGGAAATCAGGGTGAGTATTAGGACAGTCGCCTCAACGGGGAATCTACACCTGAACAAGCTATGCAGCCTCCTGTCATTGATAATATAGCAATATACTAATATCCTGTTTTTGTCAAGGCGTCTTTGCCGGCATCCGTAATAATCATTCAGTTACTCGGGGGAAGTGCCTTTGTCATTGCGAGGAGTGAAACGGCGAAGCAATCTCGATATTTAAAGGCAGAGATTGCTTCGCTGCGCTCGCAATGACAGCCTTTTGCCGTCCGTAACTGGGGCGTTACCAGCAGCCGGCAACTTCCCGGGCCCGAGAACTATCCGAACAATTCGCACTGGGACGGACCCCGGATCCGTTTCTTTGCCAGAGGATTGCGGAATTCATACAGCGTCGGGTCCGCGGCCTCGAGAAATCTGGAGATGACATACACCGACTGCACCCCATACAGCGACCGGCTGTGACAATGCAGGATGTACAGGTCCTCCGCGGCTCGGGTCATTGCTACATACAACAGGCGTTTTTCTTCATCCAAGTCAGCAGTCCGTTGCCCGTCCGGCGGGACGTACGGAATAATTCCGTCCTCGCATCCTGCTATGAATACTACAGGAAATTCCAAACCCTTGGAAGCATGAATCGTCATAAGACTTACGGCTTCCGCCCGAGGATCGAGTGCCTCGGCTTCTTCGCGGGCACAGGATCTGGATGCACGCTGAAAGGGGATATTGGATTTCCTGAAAATTTCTTCCAGCGCATCACCTATGGCATTAAGGCGATATACCACTGCAAAGTCCTTGAATCCCCATTGCCGGTTGTCGCCCGAAACACTTCGCGAATCCAGAGCGTAAAAAGAAGTTCCTCCTAAAGCTGCATCGATGGTGCGAATGATAAATTCCCCCTCAGCAGCCGGGCTGGGGAGCTGCACCAGGTTTACGCGGGACGAGCCCTGTTTTTCTGCCGTGATCGCCCGGTCCGGCTCCACCGGACCCAGCATGGCACCGGCAGCCTGCGTAAGGTTCGCGTGAGACCGATAATTTCTCCGGAGGCATACGGCCTGCGCAGAGGGATAGTCGTTGCAAAAGCGGAAAAAGAAACCGACATCGGACCCCCTGAAACCGTAAATTGCCTGGTTCGGGTCGCCGATCACGAACAATCCTCTGCCGTCGGGGCGCGAAAGGAGACGAACCAGCTCGTACTGCGCCTTGTTCACGTCCTGGAACTCGTCTACCAGAAGATGATCTGCCCACTGTTCGGCAATCCGCAAGGCGGTGGAAGGGTTTCCACTGAGGAGCTTCACGGGTATCCCGATGAGATCGTCGAGGTCGTAGGCGTCTTCATCTCGTAATTTCTTCTCGTAGAGATCGTACGCCCGAGCAGTTCGGGCCAAGAGATCGGCATCTTCAGCTGGTACCAGGTTCTGCTTCAGGAGGCCGATTTCATTAAAAAGAGAAGTCGCTTCCCCTGCCGAGCATTTCAAGTCCGCTGTTTTCAACTGGCTGCGAAACAGAGCAAGCGCTTCGTCTTCATCCAGGATCCGGTTTCTCCGCGGCCAAACGCCTGCATGATGAAAATACTCGAGAATCCTGGCCCCTAACTGATGGAAGGTGCCCACCCATATCGTCCCCGCGTGCTCAGGCCTCAGAGCTGCAAGTCGTTCGCGCATCTCGCGAGCTGCTTTGCGAGTGAAGGTCACCGCGGTGATTTTTTCGGGCTGGGTGACGGAGCGTTCCAGGAGGGAAGCAATGCGTTCAGTCAGTGTTCGAGTTTTACCCGTTCCCGGCCCCGCCTGGACGAGAACCGGCCGTCCTATTTCCGCGATGGCTTCTTCTTGATCCGCGTTGAGTCCCGGGTATGGGTCCTCCGACGGACCCGGCGCCTTGGACTTTTTGGGCCTCCTCTTCACCCGGGCGGTACTGGCTTTCGTGGCGGGCCGCGGAGAAACGGGGGCTTCGGCCGGCACGAAGGCTGCCTGTCCGGAAAACATTTCGCGCTCGCCGTGGCCGAACAGCTCGACGGTTCCATATTCACCGTCGAAACCGGCCTTTATGAAGACCTCGCCCTTCCTGACTCGCCTTATCGCCTCAACAATAATCTCCGGCGCATGCCTGGACACGCGATCCAACGGAAACTGCCACAAGATGGAGAGTTCCGGTCCGATTTTCCGGACCAGATCCGCGTACATGGCTGCCACTTTTTTCGAAGCCTGTCCGACATTCAGGGTCTGGGCAACAATTTCCGATAGGGGAACCATTCTCCAAAAGGGTGCGGCACGCCCGGGCGTCACCCCCTTTTTACGATCCGCGAGTTCCATTACGCGATTCATCACCCCAACGGTTACCTCACGACCGCATGCAGGGCATAGGCCCTTCAATTTTGCGGTTTCCTGAGGATCGAGTCTCGTCTGGCATTTTCTGTGCCCGTCCAGGTGGTATTTTCCTTCTTCCGGAAAAAATTCGATGGTTCCCACGAACTGCGGCTCCGTGCTGGATGATTCCGCAATTGCCCATCCGGTATCGGGACTTCCGGAGGCAGGCGTCGCCTCCGTTCCCCGTTTGATTGCTTCACGGATAGCCAAATAGCCCGGAGGCCCGTTGAAGATGTTGGCTTCACGGCCGAGCTTCGCCGGGGAATGCGTATCGGAATTGGAAATGAGCGTGTACTTGTCCAGGGAACTCACCAGATGATTCATTTCTGGGTCCGATGATAAGCCCGTTTCCAAAGCGAATACGTACGGAGCGAGATCGTCGAAGCATTCCTCTATTGAATCGAATCCTGATTTCGAACCGAGAACGGAAAACCACGGAGTCCACACGTGGGCGGGAATCACAAACGAATCAGCGGCTGTTTCCAGGGCAATCTCAAGAATTGTTCTGCTGTCCACTCCCAAGATCGGACGGCCGTCGGACCGTATGTTTCCCATCTTGTCCAGCCGCGCATTGAACCTCTCCATAGCATCCATGTCGGGCATGAAAACCAAGTTGTGAACTTTCCTGGTTGCGCCGTTTTTTTTGTAAATGGAACTTATTTCAACATTGAGCATAAAACGGACGTCTTCGGGTCCAAAACCATCAGCGACCGGAGCTTTGTTCGGGACATACTCCTTCTTGAGCCTCAGCAGGCCGCCTTCAGCTTCCTCAAGCATTTCCCGGATCTCGGCGCTCCACTGGGGATGGGTGAAATCCCCTGTCGCAAGAACCAGGATTCCTTTGAAGGCTGCCCATCGCGCTAATTCCATCAAGTTGCAGTCTCTGGAAGTGGCCATTGAATACTTCGAGTGAATGTGAAGATCTGCAAAATACATTATCGCGGCCCTCCGATGGTAGCCGTAAGCGCCCGTCAGCAGTTCGGTCGCAGGACGTGAGAAGTGCTGGACAGGCCGGGAATCGTCCTATGGTGTCTTCAATTCGTTGATTTTTTTTGTAAGCTTTTGTCTCGTGGCGGGATCTTCGGCCAATTCCAGGGCTTTCTCATAACTTTGCAGTGCTCTGGCCGGGGACCCCGACGCTTCCATTGCGAGTCCCACCCGAATGTGTATCCGTGACTTTTGCTCGGGAGAGGAAGCTCTTTCGAAAGCTTTCTTATAAAAGGACAGCGCGCGATCCGTCTTTTGTTTCGCGGCCCAAGCATCGCCCATGCCGGCCAACATGTCTGCATCCTTGGGAAAAATTCTCAGGCCATTCTGTAGAGACTGAATTGCCGCGTCCGGATCATTTGCTGCGATATAGACCGCGGACAGATTCTTGTATGCCGGGATGTGTTTCGGATTGAGTTCTAGAGCCCTGGTGAAATCGTCCGCGGACTTGGAGAGATCGCCTCTCCCCCACAGGATGCTCGCCCGGTTGTTGTATGCATCCGCGTTTCGCGGGTCCAATTCCACCGCACGAGTAAAATCGGCGACCGCCTTGTCGTCCTCACCGAGCGCTTTGTAGGAAATTCCCCTGTTAATGAAAAAATCCGGCCTCCGGTCGTCGAAGTGTATTGCAGCACTGAAAGCCTCCACTGCCTGCGAGTGCTTGTTCGATGCGGCGTACGCTATTCCGAGGCTGTGACGCACCAGGGGCGAGTCCGGTTCGAGGGCTAACGCCTGTTCGCAATCCCTCACGGCGTGTTGATATTCTCCGATCCGAATCAGGCTGGAGCACCGGTTAGCGAACAGTTTGGCATCGTTTCCGGAGCGTTTCAGGGCTTCGGTGTAGGATTTGACCGCATTGCCGAAGTTGCCGCGCATGAAATATGCGTCTCCGCTCCCGTTCAAGGCCTCGGTGTTGTCCGGATCGCTGCGGAGCACCGCTGCGAACTCTTGCTGGGCTTTGTCTGCTGCGCCTTCGGTCAAGTAGATTCTCCCCAGAAGCAGGCGGCCCCTGGAATTGTTTTCGTCCAAGCGCAACAGAATGCGCACATCCGACAGAGCGGCTGCGGGCGCATTCAGTTTTGCCCGCAATGCAGCTCTGTTGTACAGTGTCCCGAGATGATCGGGCTCCAGTTCCAGCGCTGTATCGAAATCGTGCATGGCCCGGTCCGGGTCGCCCATCTGCTGATACACCATGCCCCTGTTATTGAAGGTTCTGGCATCTTCGGGATTGAGCCGGGCGGCCCGGTTGAAATCTTCCACAGCAAGTTGAAATTTTTTCAGTTTTGCAAGGATAATCCCTCGGTTATTGAAAATTGAGGCATTCTCGGGGTCCAATTCTGCGGATCTAGCCAGCAGGTCTATTGCGGAATCCAGATTCCCTGCACGCTCGGCCACGGCGGCTTCATCAAACAAGTCTTCCGCCGTTTCCGCAACAACCGGACTTTCCAGGCACAGGACTGCCGCTAGCGCGATCAGAATGACAGACCGGAGCATTATCGTGTCCTTTCATTAAGTTGCCGGCACTCCTGCATGTTCCGCTGAAACCCCCGGCTTGACGGCCCGAACCGGAACTGTTACAAGAAGAGTGTGCCTCAAGGGCCAATTATTCGGGTCCGGCGTTTACCAGTCCTTTCAATTGAGAATTGGGGTATGCAATAGCTGATGATCATGGCAAAGTCAACCGTCAACAAGAGGTCCTCACGGTCCGCGAAAACGGACCCGGAAAGACGAGCGCAGCGCCGTTGTGCTGCAGTGCAGTCCGGGTATTGGTGGGATCGGTGGAGAGGGGTCCTGCTATCCGCGGTTCTCCTGGTTCTGTCCACTTCGTTGACAGCTCGAGCAGCTGATATTGACGATACCCAGCCGTTCTGGATGCTTCTGCTCGGCGGGAATGTGCTCCCTTCATCGTCTGCTTCCGGGCCGGGAGATATTCCTGCGCAAACCTCGGCCACGAACACGTCCGAACCAGCTCCGCCGCAAGCTGTGGAAAGATCGACTGCCTCGGTCCCGGCGCCCGGACGCGCCCCCATGAGTCCGGCCGCAGAACTTCTAGGAATCAAACCGGTTTTTTCCGGAGCGGGCAACTCATCCATCCTGGTGCATCATCCGGGCGAGCTGCCTACACATTACAGTGTTGCGCCCTTTTGCAGCATCGTGTTGAAGAACATTCGCCCTCTGTATACAGCCCCGGAATTACCGGGGGAAGGCGTATGGCGTTCCCAGGGTATGCCGACGGGGACGGACGGACAGCCGGCGCTATACCGCACGAGTTATCGGCCGAGCGTCGAATATCCCAACGCGATCGTTCACATGCTCGTGTTTGATATGAAACGTCTGTCCATGAAGCTGTATATCGGTTCCGGCGAGCCGGGCGGATCCGGTGAAACGGCCAGCATCGAACCTCAATATAAATCGGCCCTTCTGGCTGTGACCAACGCATTGTGGAAGCAAAAACACTCCGGCGAGGCGGGCGCAATTTTCAGAGGCAAAGTGCTCAAGCCGCTTTATCCGGGAATGGCTACTGTGGTGGTGTATCGCGATGATTCCGTAGACATTTTGGAATGGAACGAGGGAATCCCGACGTCGCTCGTCCGGGATGCCCGACAGCTCAGACATCTCATCGTAAGAGACGGAAAAGTGGTGGATACTGTTCAGAAAGGGGGCAAACCGTCCGACGCTGAAATCGGGCTGGGATTTCTGCTCTCCGAAGAACAAACACCGGAACAGGCATGGTGGAACGGGTTCGGTGGATACGCTCCGGCTCCGAACTATGGCCCGGACTGGTTCATCGCCACCCGCAGCGCATTCGGCATACGCAAAGACGGGAACCTTGTGTTTGCTGCCGGCCACCATATCAGCACAAAAGATCTCGCAAAGGCGATGGTGCTGGCAGGATGCGACCGGGCAATTCACGGCGACGCAAATCCCCACAATGTTGTGGCAAATCTTTATTATCTAAACGATAACGGAATAATAGAAAAAAAAGCCAAACTATCGCCGGAACAAAGAGACACCCTGAACAGGTACGATCGCAGCTACACGAGCGATTTTTTCGGTTTCTTTCTGAAGAAGGATGAGAGGGATTCGTCTTGATGAGCAGACCGTTCGCCGTATTGAGCCTGATCCTGACCATAGTTTTCCAGGTATCTCATGCCTCGACTGCATCGGATTCCTCACCGTGCCCGGAGGAATATGCACAATGGAGATCAGCCTACGAACAGTTGGCACATGCGGTCGACTCTCTGCGTGAGACGAAACAAGAAACCATCGAACCCAGAATAAACAGTCTGTTGGCTGACGATAAGCGACTTTCAGTAGCCCAGAACGTGCAAGTGGTTCTGAAAGAAAGAAACCGGAGAATTGAGGAAGCAGGCAGCAAGGGCATCGAGGCTGCCAACCGTGAGAAATGGGCGTTCGAGCAGTTGCGCAAGTGCGGACTTTCCGATTCTCCCAAGCGCTCTCATTCACCAAAGGCCGACCTCAATGGCGTCGTCCGGGAGAGAAACAGGCTCCTTACCGAACTGCAGGAATTGATGGCGGAAGAAGCATATGTCCAGTACAAACGGGAAAGCCCGAACCCTCCCTCTCAATATTCCGGTTCGGGAATCGATCATCAATCCGCCCAAAACCAGAACACTGTCCCCGGGCCCGCGCGGCGGAACGGATACGGTTCGTACGCCCCAGGATATTATCAGTAGCCGGGCCCACGAGCCACCGACTTGCTCGTGGTCCCTGCGCCCGTGCTCGTGGCGACACTTGACACTTGTATGCATGAAACGCACGCAACGGGTGCTACCCCTGCTGAAGACTCATCAAGCAGATCTTCACGGGAGCAGCGCCTCACCCGCAAGAGTCCTCCGATGATCCGAGCAGTGTACCACCACTCCATTCGCATGATGATGTCAGGACTGATCCTCCTTGCCTGTGCTGTGACATATTCGCATGCCGTAGATCGATCCTGGGCCACGACTCAGGGGGGATTCTCCAAGACGAATTATGTATTGCCTCCGGACGTCCAGAGTCAGGGGATCGCGTTCGCCGGAATCGCCATTCCCATCGACCGTCGTGATGTGTGGTCTCGGGTCATGGATCAGATGAATTTTCTTCTTATGGATCGCCGGGCGAGCATCATGGAATGCTTCGACAGGATGGCCGTGTACGGACCCATCATGGGACAGATACTCCAGGAAGAAAAGGTTCCGCCCGATCTCCTCTACCTGGCCGTTCTCTTGAGCGATTTCCTGCCCAACTCCAAGACCCGTACAGGCGGGGTTGGATGGTGGGCGCTCGGTTCGGTAAAGGATAAGAAAGACCCTGCAAATTCTCCGTGGGTGGTGACGAATGACTGGGACGATCGCAGGGATCCGGTACTGTCCACCAAAATCGCCTGCAACATTTTGCAGGGTATCTTGAAACGGCCCAATGTCGGTGACTGGCTGCTCGCCATCTGCTCGTATACGGACGGCCTGGACAAGGTCGAGGCCGTGCTGGGAAAGGCAAGAGGATACTCCTATTGGGATCTTGTCATGCCACCGTTTTCCGAAGCCTTCATACCGCGTCTCGTGGCCTTCAAGATCATCGACACTCACCGCGACTTTTACGGCGTTGCGGTTTCACCGCTGCCACCCCTGGCTTTCGATTCTCTGGACCGTCTGAAACTTCTCAAGGAATTGCCGCTCCATCTTGTGGCGAAGTGGTCCGGCACAAGTCCAAGGGCAATATGGGAACTGAACCCTGGAGTGGATCCTTCGGTGGGGGTCTTGCCCGTACCGGATAAGAGGAGTCAGTCGGGATTTCCGCTCCGCGTCCCCAAGGGCATGGGGGGAAAGGTCAAGCAGAACCTCGTAAGCGAAGGCTTCGTCTCGAAATTGTGATCGGCTCATCCTCCCGACTATCGGTCCGACAGAATAGAAGCTTCCCCCAACCGGCATAAGCTGGCCGTATAGGGAGTATCAAGAGAAATCGCGGATTGGCTATGCGAGATGCCACAAGTTTGTCATTACGAGGACAAGGCCCGAAGCAATCTCGTTCGCCAAAGCGAGATTGCTTCGTCGCGTCGCTCTTCGCAATGACACTGATTCGCGTGCTGGCCAGGTCAGTGATTTGAAAGCTTTTTGCGGGACACCACACAAAGAAAGGCTAATCAATCCGACAATACTTTCCAGGATTAGTATAGAACTCACACCAATGCGATTTCAAGCACCTGGAATCGGAAGGACATTCTTTACAATGAAGGTGCCCCCAATCTTATTCGAAAGCACATTGGCTTCTCGCATCGGCCGCAGGCTGCCATGCTTACGCCGACGCCTGTCTGCTGTATACTGTCCCTATGATCGGATACGTGAAGATTCGCAAGGAAGACCAACCGGGAACCATATATCGCTGCGCAGTGTGCGGAGCGGCAATCACCCATTCAAACGCGATCATAAAGATCTACGGAACTGATGAACATTCCTTTGTAAATCCTTCAGGCATCCGCTGTGATTTCCGAACGTTCCAGTTCTGCGAAAACGTGCTGATACACAATGAGCTATTTCTCGAACACTCCTGGTTCGGAGGATACGGCTGGAGATTTCTGAATTGCGCAGTGTGTCTGCAGCATCTTGGATGGAAATACGACGCGGTGCACAAAAAGACGGGCCCGGCGAGTTTTTATGGCGTACTGGTCCAGGCTGTGGAAGCCTCTCAGGCAGAGCATCCGTGACGAACCGGGTCGCGCCATTTCGCATTCAAGAACGTGAAATCGGAGAAGCACAGCTTGTAAGAAGTTCTCCGAACCCCACCTCAAGACATTCTTTAGGGATCCTCAAAAGAAATGTCGGTTTTGATTACGAAAAAGGATTGGCCGATTGCCATTGCGAGGGCAAAGCCCGAAGCAATCTCCAACCGGCCACAAATGAGATTGCTTCGTCGCTCCGCTCCTCGCAATGACATGATTGGACCACCGGCATGCGAGCCGGAATTTTGAGACAATCCGACACAATTTCCGAGAACTGCTATGACGCTCGCCGCATGCCGAATTCTTTCCCTGGACTTACAGGTTCCCCAAGATGCGGTATATTTCTGCCAGGGTGTTCGGGACGGCATTCTTGGCAAGCCCCTTACAAGGACCGTATTCCCACCCGTATTCGTGTCAGAACACGTTCCACCACTTCCTGGGAGCCTCCGGTTCCGCCAGACTGGGAAATCCTGTGCCCCTCAGGATGGCGTCAGGAATGTCCGTCACCAGTTGGTGAGCTTTTTCCTGGCCCACGATGCGAGCAGCGACCGCTACGGCTTTCGACAGGCGAGGCGGCCTGTGCACCGACGAATGAGCATCCGTCGCGATGACATGCACGAGGTTCTGTTTTAGCAGAGTGCGAGCCGTCCGGTAGGCTGCCCGGCCAGCAGCCCCGGTCAAACTGTCCGCGGAAATCTGAACAACAAGATCCCACGAATGCAGCCGTTCCAGAACCCCTCCCAGCCATTCGGTATTGTGCTGAATGTGAAGGTTCTTCTCCGGATGACCGATGACGACGCCATAGTCCAGGGCACGCACTGTATCCAAAAATCTGTCGAACGCAGCGGGGACATGCGCCTGGGGAAATTCCATCAAGAAATACCTCCCCTCGTTGAGCGCCAGGAGCATACCCCGAGAAATCAGCTCCACGAGGTTGGGCACTATTCTTATCTCCATGCCGGGAAGAACTTTCACATCGATTCCTTCCCGCCCAAGAATTTCATTCACCTGCCACACGTGCGATTTGATCGCGACGGGATCAGTCACGAACTCCCCGTTGAAGGAATGAGGAGTTGCCACGATAGTCCGTATTCCGTCACCGAACGCGATACGCGCCATGCGCATGGTTTCGGCCATGTCGGGTGAGCCGTCATCGAGTGCTGGTAGCAAGTGATTGTGGAGGTCGATCATGGGGTCGATCCAGGGAAAAGGCTTCTGGTTTTGTTCACAACTATATTGACAAAACCTCTATAAATATGATATATTAGATTCAGAACTTAAAGTAATATCTTTTGAAAAGATTTTAAGTATGCTGAATTATAGACCAAAGCTTCCCAAGCGGACGATACTCGCAGCGACACTCATCGCCCTTGTCCTCCAGGGCTGCATCGGGCTTGTGCCATCTCCCTTCAGACCGTCCCCGGGACCCAGCAAGGAACCGCAGCTCTACGATCTCGCCGAGGCCTTTGACATCGTCTGCAGGAATTACCGATTGGGGCCGGACGATCAACTGTCGGTCAATTTTCAGACCGAATGGACTATTCCCGCAGGATCGTACAAGCTCGACACCCTCGATGTCGTGGATATCGAATTCATCCTGGATCCCGAGCTGGACCGTCAGGTGGTCATACGGCCCGACGGCATGATTACACTACCAGGAATAGGTGATGTCAAGGCCGTAGGTTTGTCGCCGGAAGACCTCGCCCGCAGGATAGAAGAAAAATTGCGACTCGCCAACATTCTCAAAAATGGCGACATGGATCCCAAATTCAAGGCATACAAAATGGTCACCGTTTCGGTGAGCCAGTTTTATCAGAAAATAAAGCGGCTAGTGGAGTCCCTCACCACGTTGACCAACGGCCAGCAGGTCCAGGTGACCGTCAAACCGGACGGAACGATCGATCTGCCCCTCCTCAAAGACCGTATCCTCGCGGCTGGCCACACGGTCAACGACGTGGAGCGCACGGTGAACAAGCTGTACCGGTCCGGGGAACTGAAGAACGTCGTGGCCTCCATCGCTCTGAACACGGCAAGATCCCGCAAGGTGTACGTGCTTGGCGAAGTCAGGTTGCCCGGTGCATATGAAATCAGGCAGCCGATTACACCTCTCCAGGCGATTGCGCTGGCTGGAGGGGCTCAGTCTGATACTGCAGATCTCACCAGCGTGATCCTGATATCGAAGAACATCTACGGCAAACCCATCGGCAGGCGTTTGGACGTGAAAAGACTTCTGGACATCGGCGACATGTCCTCGGAAATCCTCGTAAAACCGTACGACGTGATTTATGTTCCCAAGACGTACGTGCGCGACCTGCGGGTCTTCATGGAGCAATATTTCCTGACCGTTGCGGATGTGGCCAATTTCTTCAAGACACTGTCGGACATTAACACGAATTCGGGATCGTAACAGCACGACAGCCCGGAGCGTTGATGGGCATTCTCAGTCGTGGCAAATAACAGTATAATAGTGTCGTTCACCGACCGTCTCTGCTTGCAGGAGTGTACCAGGTGGCCAAAATCCTCATATGGTCCTTTGCCGTGCTGTCCGCCATATTCATCGAGGTGAACTCGTGCGAGGCAGTTCGTCTCATGGGTCGAAAGACTCCCTTCCAGAGCCCGGGGCAATCAGCGTGTCCCCAGAGAATCCGCCAAGTGAACACTGCTGCCGCTGCTGATGTGGCGAAATTCAGAAAACTGCATCCTTCATGGGCATGGTCGGCCTTTCTTCTAAAAACCAAATCCGCGTACAAAGACTGCCCTTCGTATGTGCGCAAGGCGTATCTGAAAACCGCCCGGGAGAAATTTCATCCGTCGCCGCCCCCGAGATTTTCCAGACCGTAGAGCGACAACGCCCGTACCACTGTCGTTTCAACTACCTTGAAATCTTCCAGGCGATCAGGGTCTGAAGGGATTCTTTGC
>DATHCX010000133.1:0-16046 GCA_035319325.1 Desulfomonilaceae bacterium | reverse complement strand
ATTCGCCACAAGATTTATAAGATTGCCGGGCTGGGGGCTCTCCTGAGCGAAGTGATGAGACGGCTCTGCGTCGTCCGCAGCGAAGGAGTGCCGCCAGCCTGTGCCCAGAATCGAGTTACCTGTAAAAAAGCGAATCCGTATTAGCGATTGCTTTGGGCTTCGCCCTGGCAATGTCAGTCTTCGAATCCCTTCGCGTAATCAAAACCGACACTACCTTTGAGAATCCCTGCAAGCACTCCCCCGGACCAACGCAATGATTACGCACAAACAAAAGCCCCCTCACATCTGAGGAGGCTTTTGTTAGACAAAACAAAAAAATCAGGCTTCGTCTGCTTACTTGGCTTCAGGAGCTCCATCTTTCTTGGGGTGGCATTTGTTGCACGCGGTGGGCCCGGTCTTCTTGTTCTCTTTTTTCAAATTCTTGTGGCAGGTCACGCACTTGTCGTGGTAAGCCTTTTCCAGTTTGACCACTTTACCTTCAGCTTCGAGTTTGTGGCAAGCACTGCATTTCTTTACTTCCTGACCCTCTTGCCAGACATTCTTCCCATCTTTGAATTCATGATGGCAATCGGTACATTTCGCTTCTTTGTGCTTCGTGTGAGAAAAGGAAACGGGGCTCTGTTTCGTCTCTTTGAATACATCGGCGGAATGAATGGTAACGTCTTTGTCCGGCGCTTTGGTGGCTGCATAAGCCAGTGTGAAGGCGGCGAGTACCGCTATTCCGAGTATTAATGCGAGAAACACTCTCCCTTTCTTCATGATCCAGGCCTCCTAATTGGCGGAATTATTACACGAGGAAACGCCGCGCGATCGGCAAGAATTTCCCGTTCATGAGAAGTACTATATTACCACACGCCTAATTCAACGTTCAAACTTTTTTTGATGGTTCAATGCCGAGTTCGTTCAACTCCTCCACGATCCGCAGGACCAGATCGGGAAGACGCACTGCAACTTTTTCCGTCATGTCCAATCCGAACGGAGTAATGTCCTGGGGTTGAATGCCGATTACCACAACGGACTCAGGCCCCACTTCCAGGAGCTCGCACAGGTTCAGAGCTTCCACCAGATCGCTGTCATGAGCAGATTGTTTTGCTCGAAGACCCTTAGGAAGGTCTTTTCTTTCCAGGCGGTACAGTGTCCCCGGTTCGCCATCGCCGAGAACCGCATCCACCACTATGAGACGGTCGGTCTGCTGAATGGTGGACATCAGCCATAGTCCCTGGGTCCCGCCGTCGACTATCTGCACGTTCTCGGGAACATCATATGTTCGTTGGAATTCCTCAACCGCACGCACGCCGACACCTTCGTCCTTCAACAGGATATTGCCTACGCCGAGGACCACTATTCTCTCAGTGTTTACGCTCAAATCACTTACGCTCCGTTACATTGAATATACGGGATTCCGTCGGGAAGTCCGTGTGCAAGAAAAGGTGAGCCGCACAATGCTTTTCGGACTACGTACTGCGAGAAAAAAAGCCGCGTTTTTTCGGGGTAATCTTTGCTCCCTCCAACTCGGCAAGTCGGCGAAGCAATTCCTCTTCTTCTTTGCCGACCCTACGAGGAGTTTCGATATACACTACTGCAATCAGATCTCCGCGGCCCCGTCCTCTGAGATGGGGTATTCCTTTGCCGGAAATACGAAAATCCTGGCCGGATTGAGTTCCGTGAGGAATATGCAGGTTTTCGGAGCCGTCCAGAGTGGGGACATCGATCTCGCCTCCGAGTGCCGCAAGACTGTACGCGATGGGTACCGCGACGATAACGTCGTCATTTTGACGACGGAATGTCTCGTGAGGTTGCACGCGTATGAACACGTATAAATCGCCCGGATCCGCGCCGTGATCCCCCGGTTCGCCTTCGCCCTGAAGTCTGAGACGGGACCCCGTGTCCACTCCTGCAGGAATCTTGAGTGCAAGCTTCTTTCTGATCAAAACGCGACCTACTCCGCGACATTTTCGGCATGGGTCCGTAATGACCGTTCCGCTCCCTTGACATGTGGGACAGGTGGTACTGATGGAAAAGAAGCCTTGCGAACGAGTCACCTGGCCTCTTCCGCCGCAGGTGGAGCATACGGCCGGCCGTGTTCCTTCTCTCGTTCCCAATCCCGCACACTCTTCACAGGGCTCGTGCCGCGAAACCTCTATTTCCGTTTCTTTCCCAAAGGCTGCAACCATAAAATCAATAGTGAGGTCGTATCTGAGGTCCGCTCCTCTCCGGACTGAGCTCCGGTGAGATCCCCTTGCTCCAAACCCGAAGAATTCTTCGAAAATATCTCCAAATGACGAAAAGATATCGTCAAAATCCCTGAACCCTTGAAAACCGGTCTGCTGCAGTCCTGCGTGGCCGAAACGGTCGTACAGCTGTTTTTTCTCCGCATCGCTCAGGACTTCGTATGCCTCGGCGGCCTCTTTGAAGTTTTCTTCAGCCGCCTTGTCGCCGGGGTTGCGGTCGGGATGGTATTGCAACGCGAGCTTCCTGTACGATTTCTTTATCTCATCTCCGCTTGCGTTCCTCTCGACCCCGAGTACCTCGTAGTAATCACGTTTGGTCATTGATAAATCCGATGATTGATTATGTTGGAGATCTCAGCCGTCTCCGCAAACTTCCAATATAATCATTGATAGGAACTTTGTCACCCCCACGGCCGTGGGTTTTTCCAAACCAGCCTGATGCGGTAGTACACATACAGTGCGTGCAGGGGAAATCACTTCCAGTTTCGCAGCATGCTCCCCGATGGCGATCCCCTTACATCGGGTCACTGCCGTGGCGCATCGATTCGGCAGACTCCAGCTGTTCACACCGGGGAAGCTCTCCTTCTCTGGTCAAAATGTGGATCAGGCAAGCAGTGCGGTATTGGCAATACAATCGCGGCGTATGGCAGCACGCACATTGTCTGCACATGTGGATCTCGTCCTTTTGGCAATAAAAGGCTGCTTCTCTGTGTGGGTGACGATAACATCTGTTCATTCGAACGTACCGGCCTCTGCGAAGAGCGATGACGTCCTTAGAGATCCGCCACCACTCGTCCTTTTTTTCTTCATGCCCTCCTGAAAAAGAGTCTCCATGTTTTCCAGATAACCCTTCTTTTTTTGTCCGATTCAGCGCAGGGCCGCGGGCCGACGTCCACGGGGCCCCGCCCGCGGCAACCGCCTTGGAAGTTGCTATCTCACCGTCAAAATCCCTTGGAAACTCCAATGGGCACAACCATGTTGTACATAAGCATTCGATTCCGAGCGGTCAATCGGGGAGCGTGTCACCGTGTCGAAGGGCCAGAGGCTTCCTAATAGCCCATGAGACCGCAGCAGCGTGTGCATACGGGCATGAGTCCTTCTTCGGAGATGCTCTTGCGGAATTTCCTGTACGGTTCCGAGTTCCACAACTCCGTGATGGTGTGATCCTTGACGTTCCCCACGACGAAATCGTGATAATCGCGGCAGGGAGACATGTCGCCGTTGGAATTGATCTCAACCGCGCTGAATATGGACACGCACCGGTCGAATCCGAAGGTGCAATCGTGGTTCGTGTAATATTTCTCGAGGTCTCTCGGGTCCGTCAATGGAGGCATAATGATGACTGCAGGCCCCGACAGACTTGCGGCTCGCTTGCCGATGATGTTCAATTGATCGGAAAGCACCCTGTAGTCGGGGGGTCGCCAATTGCCGATCCATCCGAAGTGCTTCTGGGGCTCAAAACCGAAACGCCTTTGGAAATCCGCTGTGTGCTTTTCGGCGGACGCCTCGTCGATCCACCACGCAAGATAGAAAACGCAGACATCCACTTTGTTTCTGAAAACTTCGTAAATATCCACCAGCCTGTTGAAATTCACGTTGTTTATCGTGGTGAGAGCCGCGAGCAGCGGCAGGCGTTGCTTTTTCTCTTTTCGCAGCTCCGTGATTCTGTCGATGGCTCTAGTGATGGTCGAGAAATTGTCGACGCTCGGACTTGCACCGGGGCGGCTTGCGTTATGCGTTTCTGCGTCGGGTCCATCTACGGATATCTGAATGACGAACATGGGCGCGGATACCAGCCTTTCCGCGTGCTCGGTGAGGCCGGTGCCGTTGGTGGCTATGCTGGGAGCCATGCTGAGCCTCGCCGCTTCTTCGATAATGTCCACGGATCCCTTGTAGAGCATCGGTTCCCCGCCCCACAAATACACCGACGGCGAATGTCCGTTGGCCTTCAAGTCCCTGAGAAGAGCGATATATCGCTCAGGTGCGACCTCCTGGCCCTTGAGTTCCTTGAGTGAACACGATCTCAGGAAGCCGTGATCTCCCCATTGACCACAGGTGTGGCACCTGAGGTTGCACAGATCCGTTATCCGTATGCTGCACTGGCGGATGCGGTTGGCAAGGCCTGCTTCGGCTCGCGGGTAGAGATTCCTGAGGAATTTATCAACCTGGATCATCGCCACGTTTTTCGCGTACGCGGGACTTTCCAGGATTTTCGGCGCTGTCTTCAGTATTGTGGAAATAGGCACCCAGCTCTGACTCATAGTTGCAACGTCTCCCGTGAAATAACCGCTGCATGTTACACCCGGACGGGAGTAAACTGCAAGCGTCCCGGCGCCTTTCGCTCATCCATTCAGGTACGGATGGGAAAAAGGCTGTCAGTGCGAGCGCAGCGAAGCAATCTCGCCATTATAGGGATTCTCAAAAGTAGTGTCGGTTTTGATTACGCGAAAAGATGCGGAGACTGTCATTGCGAGGGCGATGCCCGAAGCAATCTCCGACTAACCAAAACAGAGATTGCTTCGTCGTTTCACTCATCCCAACGACAGGGGATAGGTACGTTCCCCGAGTAACTCAAGGATTACGCGTTCGCGAGGGAACCATTTTCAAGTGGCGCCGCTCCGGTTAGTGGAACAAACCCCGGTTTCCGGCGGACGAAAAGGGTAGGACAGAAAGGGATGAAGGAGAACTCATATGGAAAGCTCAAGGGTGTTAGCCAGGATTGTCGGACCGCTCCTGGTCATCTCGGCGGTGGGGATCTTTCTCAACCTGGAAGCTGCTCAACGCCTGATCGAGGAATACAGCAAGAGTTTCGCTCTCTGTTATCTTGGTGGATTTATGGCACTTCTCTTAGGTCTCGTCATATTACAATTTCAAAAGACGTGGGAGACTCGCTGGCCGGTCGTTATCACAATTCTCGGTTGGATCGCCGTTGTGAAAGGTGCGGTTCTCATTGTTTTCCCAAGGCAGGTGCTTCACCTGTGGTCTCCAATTGCGGTAAGTCCATATCCTCTCATCGTTTCTTCCGCAGTATCCCTCGCTGCCGGTGTCTTCCTGACCATCAAGGGATACCGGGGATAGTAGTGTGATCACAACTCCGCGATTATTTCCGCAGAGGACATGCAGGTTCCGGCGGGTGCTAAAAGTTCTGGAGGCGGGATTCGGGGAGGAACTTTTTACAAAAGCGCCTCCCCCATTCGTTGAATGCGAACCGGTATCAATTGCCCAGCAAGAGAGAAATCATGCTGATTCGACCCTGCATGGCACGAATCTGTGCAAAGGAGTTGCTGCCAGGGGATCCCTGTGCGTGTTCTTCGTGAGGCGGTTGACATTGATTCCGAACTCCTTGCCATCGTGGATGAGCCCGAACCCATGGGGAATCACCACTTGTCCCGGATGGCAGTTGTCGTCCAGTTCCAGCTCGATTTCCGCGTGGCCCGCCTCTGTGGAGATTTTCACCAGCTGGCCGTTTGCAAGGCCCAAAGCGTCTGCGTCCCGGGAATGCATGGCTAGCGTGCACGACCGGGGGCGTCCCGTGTTCCAGGCTGGGTCCCGCATGATGGTATTGGCATTTTCATCGACATGCCTGCCCGCTATGAGTATCAGCGGGTAGTGCGGGTCCATGGACAATGCCCGCTCTTCGCTTTCGGGGGTGATGCTCTTTACCCATTCTTCCAGTTCCGGAATGAACACGTTTATCTTGTGGTCGTCTGTCCGCAGGTTGGCGAGGTTGTTGTCCGGGTCGCACTCGCCGACGAACAGGCCTTCGGGATGGTCCATCAACGCCCGGAAAAGCTGCTCTCCCATGGCAATGCCCGGGCCGAATCCCGCCCTGGCCGCGTTTTCACGGAACGATGCAGGAGCAATTTGCAGCAATCCCCACAAGGCGGCGAGATTTGGCGAACCGAGCGCAACGCCGAGAGTCTTGCCGAGCACGAAGGGCATGAACTGCATGGCTCGCGGTTCGGTCTGGGCATACGACAGAAGCGCCTGGCCGAATTTCATGCGATCCCCGGAAGCTGCTGCATCGGACAGGGTCGCGGGTATTTCCGGAAGCAGATCCATGCGATCGGCCAGTCGCATGAGGATATCGCTCTCTTCCAAAGGTTCGCCTTCCGGCTCAAGAATCGGACGGCGGACCTGAAAGAATATTTCCGGGTATGTCCAGGCGAAAAACGTGCCGTCCCATTTCTCGTAAGCGGATCTCGCGGGCAGCACGTAATGAGAGCGCAGCGCAGTTTCGCTCAACGCCACGTCGATAGTAACGAGAAGGTCCACACGTTCGCACGCGCGTTCGTAGGCCGATGTATCCGCATACGATCGGAGCGGGTTGGCACCGCTGACTATCACTGCTCGCAGCCTTTCGGGGTTGTCCGAGAGTATCTCTTCGGGCATGACATTGGGAGGAAAAGTCCCCATGATCGCGGGGAAGTTTGTCTGGAGCGTTCGCCAGGCCCTGGGATCGCGCTCGTCGGAATGAGACCCCAGGGGCATCAAATTACCGGCCACAACGTTCCCACCCGGCACCCCGATTCGACCGCACATGGCACACAAGATCACTTCCAGGTAAGACGATACTGTGCTGTGACGATTCATGAATATGCCAAGATCGGGATGAATGGCAGATTTCCGTGTTGCAAACAGGCGAGACACGTCCCGCACTTGCTGGTAGTCCAGTCCGCACACTTTGATCGCCTCTGCGGCATCGAAATCCGCGAACCACGGAAGAACGGAATTCAGTCCACTCACGTGCTTTTTCAGATAATCATTGTTCTGAAGACCTTCATTCAAAATGATGGCTATCATGGCACGAGTCAGGAGCGCGTCGGTCCCTGGCCTCAAGGCAAGATGTATGTTAGCCCGCTGAGCGGTTTCCGAGCGCCTGGGATCGATGACCACGAGCAATTTGTCGGGATCTTCCGAGATCTTCTTCAGTGTCCGTCGAGCCTGGGGCATCTGGTGGCTCATCCAGCCGTTCCATCCTATGGCAACCAGCATGTCCGTGTTGTGGTGATCCGGGATGGTCAGCAGATATTGCCGTCCCAGAGTTCGTCCCTGCACCCAGAACATTCCGGTCAGCTCCTGAGCCAAAGGGCTGTAATGATACCGGGACCCGAGGCCTCGAAGGAATCGCACGGCAAAAGCGGCCTCAAAGTGGCAGCCCTGACCGCCCCCTCCCACATAGGCAAGGGACCGCGGACCATGCTGTTGCAAAATACCTTTGAGTTTCTCCGATATCTCGGCCAGAGCTTGATCCCACGATATTTCCTCGAACCCATTCCCTGTTTTCCTGAGAGGCATGGTGAGTCGGCCGGCATGATGCTCATAATGACCTATGGAAAGGCCCTTCCGACACACGTACCCTTCGCTTCTCGGATTTTCCCGGTCACCGCGCACTTTTACGATCCGATTCTTTTCGACGAGAACTTCCAGGCCGCAATTCTGCGCGCAGCATATGCAGCCCGTCTTGTGCCAAGCCCCTTTATGAACCTCACATGATCCCATGGGAATCCTCTCTCCGAAGCGATTTGATAAAGGCAGTCCGACGGTCACAAGAGTAGCAGTACCCCGGGATTCATCACAAGCAACATCTCTTTAGAGGATTCATCTTTTCGGCAGGAATCGGCTACCGCCGAATTGGGAGAACAGGCTGAAACGTGCCTGAGGGTTTTACCTTTGAGAACCTGCTGAAGGCAAGCACGGCACCAGTCATGCTCGCTAACTACAGGAATAGCGCGGGATGTCACCGGAACGGCGGCATCCCGCGATGATTTCTACTCCAGGCACATTCTTAAGACATTCTCAATTTTCGCCTGGTCGGTTACCGAAGCACATTACTTCCAAAATAAAGAAACAACTCCAAGCCCCGGCCTCTTCTAACGTGGGGCTGTCTTGCAAAACAGCATGAAACTTGAATGAGCAGTAGCCGTCTTCAATGAACAGCTTTCCATGGGCATCGTATCTAATTTGAATGTGATGGCGGATAGCCCCCACCTCTGTAGGGATGGTGGGATTGAAACTACCGAATGCCATCTGAGAGCTAAGAAGTGAGACATGGACGAATTTCGTACCGTCCGGAACCTTTACTTTCAGATCCAGGTCCACGTTTTCGCCCGGACTCAAGTGAAACTCATCCCCATCTCGCGGCACCTGCAGCCATTCTACTCCAAGCAGAATCAAACCCGGCTTGAATTCCATTTAGACGTCCCCCTTTCGTTACCGCTCTCGGCAATTGAAAATAGCGCACCTGTTGTTTGTAATCCGCACAAACAGCGGCTCCTGACAGTGTCTACGAGGAAATTACATTGCCAGTGGCCCCTTCTCCGTCGCAACCAGCTCCGCTTTTATCGAGACAGCGAGGGGCCGGCTCGATCCGGAGCGGAAATCTGCCCGGCAGAACCTCGCCCACGCCCACCCCACGGAGGACCTTCCACTCCAGGGGTGGGAATCTGACCTACGGATCCTCGTCCCCTGCCTCCCCACGCGGGCCCCGTCACGTCCGGCGTCTGGAGTACCCGGACGTCGACTCTTCCGGATACCGGGTTCGTTGCCCTGATAACGTCATGTCTCACCCGGTCGGCATTTGAAAGTGGTTCGGGAGAAATCATCCTGTACTGCTGCAACTGATACCCGCGTGGCGGCACCTGCTGGGCGCTTGCCACGCTCGGAACCAATGCTATTACGAGTACCGTCGCCGCAATGCACAGAGCGCCAATATGGAGAGCGGTTCTCTTCGGCTTCATGGCTTTCTCCCGGTAATCTTGCGTTGTATGTCTTTTTTTGCGATCCATCATGATGGTCCTTCCAAGGTTTTTTCTTGCTTCCTTGCGTTGGCTGAGGGTTGCCACGTGTGGTCTGGGATCCTTTCATTCAGGTTCGACGGGCTGATGTCGATTCCGGCAAGACCGTTTTCCCGACTCTTCATGTTCGGCTAGTACGAAGCTCCGAAGCGCAATTCAAAAGCGAACATGGGATCGATCTGCCTTTGGGGGTTCACTCCCCAGTTGTTCCCCGGCCCGGGATTGTCCCAGTTTGGTATGGATCTGTCGATGCACGCGTAGTTGAACCATTTGCCGGGCAGCCAGCAAGCGGCCCTGGCTTCCAAGGTAAAATTGTCCGGCCCGTTTTCCGCAAGTTTCCACATGAGCCCGCTCATAAACTCCCAACCCAGATCGTTTTCGGGAATGGCAGGAGCGGAGGCGGCGAAGCCTCCGCGCACGTCATAGTTTACCCTCCCGAATTCAGCCGGGTCCGGTCTGACATAGCCCATGCCGTATCCGTTGGAGGTTCTCCTGGCATACAGGACCGAGCATTCAACTCCGAGGTTGGCCGCGATCATGTAATCGAATTTCAAGGCATAAACGGATGCGGCATTTATGTAGCACTCCGCATTGATTCCTCCACCGTAGAGGTAAGACATAAGGATAGAATAGGGGTCGAGAAGCCCTAACGCCTGCTGCCTGGTTTCTTGAATAAACGGCTGTCGATCGATTATGATCCCGTGCCTTCGGTCTTGCCCGGGCAAATAGGCATAGAACAGACGGGTTGAACTTGCACAGTAGTACAGCCCGCATTCTACCATGAAGCGCCATGATTCCCAGTACTGGGGAGCGAATCGGCTTCTGCCGCTCCCGTCTGCGAAAAACTCGGGAAGTGCGGGAAGAGCTGGATCCAGGACATCCGGATTCTGGAAAAGACCTGTTTGCGACCGCTGGTAACGCCATATCCGGTTGAACCAGTCGAATTCAGTCCCCAGAAAATATCGTCCGTTGTTGTATCTGACGTAGAACCATCCCTCTGTGGTATACGTTTCTTTGGTGGGGGTGTTCACGCGGCGGAAAGCGGTCGACTGCAATTCCGGACCCTGATGCGTCCTGAGATGTAAATTCCCGATGCCGATTTCCAGGTCTGTGGAATAATACTTCAGGTACGTAATGAAATTCTGGAATGCAGCGGCGTTTATGTCGTTCAAATTCCAGGACACCGAGACTGCCGACGGTACTGTCGGTATCTGAATTTTTTCCCAGGGCATGAACCCCAAACCTATGGAAAGGAAGCCCGGTTCGTAACACGCTCTCCTGAACAATCGCGTCGAACTCCAGGGACCGGGAGTATTCGGCTGAAAGTCTTTGTAAGCCTCTTTATTTTTGGCTATATCCAGCTCCACCGGATTCAGGTCCGCTTCTGCTTCGGGCTTCGTGCTCACCTGCCATTCCCTGCCGCCGTCAAAAAATCCCAGTACGCCGGGCGGAAGCAGTCCGGATCCGACCAGGACTCCCAGCACGTTGGGAACAGGAAATCCCCTTTCGAGCAACAGGTATTCCTTGGTACGCGTGTTGCCGAATTGGAGCATCAAGCCCGGACTGAATTCCTGCTTCCCGTAGCTGACCTTGAACACCGGTAAGTTAGTTTCGACAGCCCAGGTTGCTAACTGGCCCGACGAAACGGCAACGAAAGAACCCTGGGTGGTAGAGGTCGTGTATGCGTTGATGTAATAGTTGCCTCGCGCTTTGACCCAGTCAGTTCCGAGCCGGGCAATGGTGTTGATGCCGAATCCCGAGGTTGAAGCGTTTGTCCCCGCTGTCAGAAAATTGACATCCGATCTGTTGCCGACCCAACCGTTGAGCGGAGCAAAATCCGCAAGTACGCTGGCGTCTCGATCGTATTTGCCGAAGAAACCGCGATCGCCCAGCTGGACGTACTGACCGTAATACCAGAACGCACTCCCGCCCGAGAGCGTAAAATCCCAGGCTGCCCTCGCGTACGGACACAGGCTCGAAACAACCATCACCAGACAAAAAATGAGCAAACGGGCTATTCCTCCAGACATGTGAGCGCACCTCCCCCATCGCCTGAACGGTCCAAAGCAAGAAGCGACAATATTGTTGAGGAGCTGGTACCGAGTTCCCGCAAACCTGTAACAAGGTCACGTAAAGTGTGTAGTCTTTGAAATCTTGATTATGAAGCCGGAGAATGTAAGTTCACTGTATTGAAATTCGGGAAGGGCAGTCAAGAGAAAAGATCGAGTATCAGAAAGGTAGGTGCGTCTAACCGCTGATTTCGGTAACTTGCCGACAAAAAAGGAAATATTGGTGACTTAAATGTAAATACCTACGCCGTCGGCACGCACAAAAAAAATCACCCGTTGGATGCTTGCTGCGCGTTGTTCACTACTCATTATCGGGATTCTCAAAAGTAGTGTCGGTTTTGATCACGCGACAGGATTCGAAGACTGTCATTGCAAGGGCGAAGCCCGAAGCAATCTCCAACTAACAAAGACCGAGATTGCTTCATCGTTCCACTCCTCGCAATGACATGATTGGATGTTCGGACTGCGGGCGAAAGTCATGACGTCATCCGACAGAATTTTTGGCAACTGCCACGTTGCAGGTAGCGGACAAAGCCCGCACCAGAAAGGCCGTGCGGTGACGCGGCCGGAACCGCTTATGATTCAAAGATTCCCGATAGTACCTCGCATATCGCCTCTCCGGCAGCCTCCACGGCCCCTTCGAGAACGCTACCCGCGGCTTCTAAGGCGGCTTCCGCCACCGGCTGGGCTGCGCTCACCGCCAGGTCCGCGACATCCAGTGAATCGCCCAGCAGGGCACCGGTACCATAGCCTTCGGACCGCTGCTCTTCGGTCTCTTCAACCTCTTCGGTCACATCTTCCGGGGCTGGTACGTCAGGCACGGCTTCCCCCCCTCATCCGTCGTGAGTGTTGAGTTGTTAGGTGTTGGAGTGAGCGTGGCGCGAGGGAAATACGTCCCCCGCTCCACGCAGTCGATCAAAGTGTGGAGGCTATGACAATACGCTGGATCTCGTTGGTTCCTTCATAGATCTGTGTGATCTTGGCATCCCGCATCATTCGTTCCACGGGATACTCGGATATGTAGCCGTACCCGCCGAGGACCTGAACCGCTTCGACGGTGGTCCACATGGCAACGTCGGAACAATAGGCTTTGGACATGGACGAATGCCGGATGATTTCCGGTGGAATCCTGGAGAGATCCTTGCCTACATGCGCATCCAGGAGCGCGCATGTTTTCCAGAGCAATTGTCTTGCGGCCGTGATCCTCATGGCCATGTCGGCCAGTTTGAATGCGATGGCCTGATGCCGGATTATGGGTTTTCCGAACACCTCCCGTTCCTTGGCGTACTGCGTTGCGTATTCAAACGCGCCTGCAGCAATTCCCAGAGCCTGGGCCGCCACAGACGGCCTGCTGAAGTCGAGAGTCTTCATCATGATGTGAAAGCCGTCTCCTTCCCCCGCGAGACGATTTTCCACAGGAATTTCCACATCCTCAAAAATGAGTTCCCGCGTGTCGGAGCAGTGGATTCCCAGTTTGCTCTCTTTCTTGCCCACGGTGAACCCGGGCATGCCCTTCTCGAGGATGAAAACGCTGGCTGCTTTGTGCTGCTTCTCGTCAGGGTTGGTGATCGCGTACACCGTGTAGGTGTCAGCTACGCCGCCGTTGGTGATGAATATCTTCGAGCCGTTGAGAATGTATTTGTCGCCCTTGAGCACTGCACGGGTCCTGAGTGCGGCCACGTCCGAGCCGCCCTTTGCCTCCGTCAGTCCGAAAGCCGCCAGTTTTTCGCCGGTTGATAGCGGAGTCAGATATTTTTCTTTCTGTTCGTGCGTGCCCGCGAGAATGATGGGGAGGCTCCCGAGTTCCTGGCAGGAAGGAATCAAAGCCACACCCGCATCCGCTTTCGCGAGCTCTTCCACTGCCACGCAATGAGCAATCATGCCTGCAGCCATACCGCCGTACGCTTCAGGGAAGTCGATTCCCATGAGGCCGTTTTCTTTCATGAGTTCGAGCATATCCCACGGGTATTCACTCTTTTTGTCCCGTTCTTCAGCTCCCGGAGCCACTTTTTCTTTTGCCAGACGCCGGACCATGTCCTGCAGCATTTTTTCTTCGTCTGTGAGTCCGAAACGTTCCAGTTCTTCTCCCATGTTTTCCTCCAGATGTTTCCCGATCAAGAAGTTCCCCAACCGGCTCGGGTTCCCGTGGTCGGGGTCCATAGCAACAGATCGTTATTTGTCGTAATCATAGAATCCTTTGCCTGATTTTCTCCCGAGTCGCCCCGCACGAACCATCTTCTTGAGCAGGGCGGGCGGTCTGTACTTGGGGTCCCCGAACTCCTCATACAGGTGCTGCTGGACACTGAGCAGCGTATCAAGGCCTACGAGGTCCGCCAGTGCCAGCGGCCCCATGGGATGATTCGCTCCAAGTTTCATTCCATCGTCTATCTCCGCTGCGCTGGCCAACCCTTCCTGAAGGACGAAAATCGCTTCAATGACCATCGGCACCAGGATGCGATTCACTACGAATCCCGGAGCTTCCAGAACCTGGATCCCGGTCTTTCCCATTTTCTGAGTCAGATCCTTGATCACCGCGACTGTTTCATCGGAAGTCGCGAACCCCCGAATGATCTCAACGAGCTTCATCACGGGCACGGGATTAAAGAAATGCATGCCGATGAATCGATCCGGACGGCGAGTCACCGACGCCAACTCCGTGATGCTGAGTCCGGACGTGTTGGTGGCGAAAACGGTGTGTTCTTTCGCTACGGGTTCCAGCTCCGCATAAAGGGCTTTCTTCAGATCCATCTTCTCGATTACCGCCTCGATGACCACGTCCACGTCACCGGCAGCTTCTGCCATGGAGAGCGTTCCCTTGACCCGCGAACGGACTGCGTCCGCAGCCGCTGCCTCCATCTTTCCCTTTTCCACGGAGCGCTTGAGATTCTTCTCTATGGCAGACAGTCCCTTGTCCAGAAACCGTTGTTCCACATCAATAAGATTGACCTGAAAACCGCTCTGAGCCGCTGTTTGAGCGATTCCGGAGCCCATCAAACCGGCGCCTATGACCGCAATTCTTTTTATTTCCATACTGTTCTCCGTTCATAAGAAATGAAGCGTTATCATTCGGCTCCTTTCCGTGGCAAGAGAAAGTGTCTCATCGCTCCGAATCAGGCACACAGAGTGCCGGGAAACGCGAACGAGCGGGCGACGAAATTCTTTTCTCCGATCATGCGAACAAGGAGCGGGTGAATGTCACTAACCAGCATAGTCTATCATTACCAGAGATGTCCGTTTCGATCAAGTAAATGCACGCTCAAAGCTCACACGCACGTATGAATTCGCGTATGAGACATATCCCGGCCGATGATCCGAGGACTGATCGTGGAGATCTGGGCCAATGTCCACTCCTGTGAACATTTTCACCGCGGGGAAATCCTGATTCGTTGGCATTCTCTGAAGAATAACCGAGATCCCCTATTCATTGATCTGAAAAAGAAGCTGTGTTATTATTTCGTACTTTCGATACAAGCATCCAGTCCGCACAAAGGAGGAATAGATGGCAAAGGTTGCGGTCATCGGTGTCGGCCAAAGTGCATTCGTGCGGTCTTACCCGGGTTCGATCCGCGAGCTGGCTTTCGAAGCGTACAGGGAAGCCATGCAAGACGCAGGCATAAAAACCGAACAGGTAGACGCGTCTGTGGTGTGCTCCGCACCGGAATACGACAAACAGAGAACACCGGCGGGACTCATGGCGGAATATCTGGGGCTCAATCCACAACCGACGTTCTACGTTGAAAGTGTGTGTTCGTCGAGTTCCAGCGGCCTCAGGACCGCATACGCGCTCATCGCATCGGGATTGCACGATGTGGTGCTTGTGCTGGGATTCCAGAAGATGTCCGAAATATCTTCCGCCGAATCGCAGGAGCGGATGGGCCGCGGCGCGGATATCCAGTGGGAAGCCCCCTTCGGAACCATGATGCCCGCGTACTATGCCATGTACGCGAGGGGCCACTTCGAGAAATATGGGACGACCGAAGAGGATCTGGCTCTCATCAGGGTCAAGGCGTCCACATACGGCCAGATCAACGAAAAAGCCATGTTCCGCAAAGCGGTGGATCTGGAAAAAATCATGGAACCCAAGTACATCGCAACACCTCTGAAGACCTTCGACTGTTGTGCCAACGCAGACGGGTCTTCCTGCGTGATCCTGGCTTCCGAGGAAAAGGCCAAAGAGTTGTGCAAGAAACCGGTGTGGATCAGGGGACTCGGCATGGCTACCGCGCCGATCAACATGGCCGCTCGGGACACCTTCAGCGGACTGAAATGCGCTCAGCTGGCTGCAGCACGGGCCTACAACATGGCGGGGATTACCCCCGCTGACGTGAATGTAGCCGAAGTACATGACTGCTTCACGATCGCGGAAATGATGGCATACGAGGACCTGGGTTTTGCCGGACCCGGCGAGGGGCGGCACCTCATTCGCAATAAAGAAACGTACAAAGATGGAAAAATACCCGTGAACGTGGACGGTGGACTCCTGTCAAAAGGCCATCCTATCGGAGCCACGGGGGGATCGCAGATCCGCACCATAGTCCTGCAGTTGCGCGGAGAAGCAGGCGCGATGCAGGTGCCTGGAGCCAAGATCGGTCTGGTTCACAATATCGGCGGCGTCGGAATCTATGGCAATGTGAGCATTTTCGGTGTCGAGTGAGGCACCAGGCTAAGGCCGAAGCACTAGTGGGCCTATCATGCCCACTTCCGGAGGAAGATTATGGGATTCGAGCAATTCGGTATCATCAGCTTTACCGGTATAACCAAGACGGAGGAGTTTGTTGAATTCCTGAAAAAGAACGAGTTGCGCGGCACAGCATGCAAACACTGCGGCGCAAAGTTTTTCCCTCCCCGAAGCGACTGCGACACATGCCTTGCAAGCGATATGGAATGGTTCCCCATCGCGGGAGAAGGGACACTGGTGACCTTCACCCAGGCCATGTACGCGCCGGCAG
>DATHCX010000132.1:0-3966 GCA_035319325.1 Desulfomonilaceae bacterium | reverse complement strand
ATACAAACGCACCCCCGATGCCGAGAATAGTTCCCATCAGTCCGCCGCTGACCGAGAGCACAACGCCCTCCATGAGAAACTGAGACAATATGTCCGCAGATCTGGCACCTACCGCCATGCGGATACCTATTTCCCGCGTTCGCTCGGTGACGGACACCAGCATGATATTCATGATCCCGATACCGCCGACAAGCAGAGAGATGGCGGCAATGGCTCCCAAGAGAGTGGTCATAATGTTCAGGCTCTTTTGCGCGGTCTCGAGAATTTCGGTCAAGTTCCTTACCGTAAAGTCTTTGTCCTGGTTCCTTCCTATCTTGTGACGCCGGGTCAATATCTCGTCTATTTGCTTCTCCGCGTCGGGAATAAGGGTGATGTCTTTTGCCTGGACCATGATGGCTTGGATCTCGTCGGGAAAAGGGGTGCCAAATAGCCTGTATTGCGCCGTCCTGAGCGGGACGTATATGGAGTCGTCCTGGTCGTCGCCTCTGGGAGATTGGCCCTTTCGGTCGAGGACGCCGATTATCGTAAAGGGCACGCTCTTGATCCGTACCACTTTTCCTAGTGGGTAGGCATCCCCGAATAGATTCTCAATGACCGTCTGCCCCACAACGGCGACTTTGGCAGCCTGCTTTTCCTCTTCCGGCGTAAACATGCGGCCGTAGCGGATCGGCCAATCACGGATCAGAAAATTGTGTTCCCATGTACCCGTAACCCGGGTTCTCCAGTTCCGATTTGCGTACACAACTTGTGTGACGTCTCCCCAGTTGGGCGCAGTAAATTTTACTGCCGGGGCCTCTTTGACTATAGCTTCCGCATCGGTGGATTTAAGGGTGTGGACGGATCCCGATCCCATTCGGAGGCCCCCTGTCATCGCTGCTCCCGGAATGACCAGAATGAGGTTGCTGCCTATGGATTTGATTTGTTCGCCTATCATTTCGCGTGCCCCTGCGCCCACGGCTACCATCACGATAACCGCTCCCACACCGATAACTATCCCAAGCATCGTGAGCAACGAGCGCAATACGTTTACTCTCAAGGCGCCGGCTGCGATTTTGATTCCATCCACAGGACTGATCATGTTCAATCACCCGAGAAACTCGCACGTGCGTCCAGCTTCGACTATCAGAATCGGAGACGGAGCGCAGGACTCTGGGAATCTTTCTTCTTCTTGGAAATCATGTCTACGACTATCCGGTCACCGGGTTTCAACTCATCGGAGAGAATTTGAACCCGCTCGGTTCCAATAATGCCGATCCCAACATTCAACGGCCTTATCCGATCGTTCCCTTCAAGTTTCCACAACCGCCGTTCACCGGATTTCAGAGGCAGAACATCATATGTCATACCCTGAGGAGTGAAGCGGAAAGCCTGATCCGGAACCATGAGCGCGTCCTGAATCTCGTTGAGGCGTATCTGGACGCTCGTGGTCATACCCGGTCTCAATTTGAGTTCGTTGTTCTGCACGTCCAGGATCACGTTGTACGTGACCACGTTTTGTTGGATTTGCGGGTCGTTGCGTATCTGGGTCACCGACGCGGAAAAAAATTCATCCGGAAACGCGGGCACCGTGAATGTGGCTGTTTGTCCAACTTTGACCCGGCCGATGTCTGCTTCGTCCACGCTCGTGTAGACCTGCATGAGAGTGAGATCTTCGGCTATCCTGAAGAGCACCGGTGTCTGGAAACTTGCAGTCACCGTCTGGCCCACGTCCATGTTCCTGGCCGTGACGACTCCGTTTACCGGGGCTACTATCTGCGTGTATTTCAGATTCAGTTCCGCTTCCTGAAGATTCGCTTCCATCTGGGCCACTGTCGCTTTGGCTACGTCCACCTGGGCGACCGCGCCATCCACATTGGTCTGGGCGGTGTCAAATTCCTGCTGGCTTATGGCATGCGTCTTGATAAGTTCTTCTTTACGGTGGAGAGTCCGGTTCTGGTCCACCAGAGCCACCTCGGCTTTTGCAAGATTGGCTTTGGCAGACAGAAGATTCGCCCGGGCCTGCTCCACTTTGGCCTTGTACGTGTCCGGGTCGATGAGCGCAATGAGTTGCCCCTCTCGTACGACCGATTCGAAATCGGCATGCAACTTTTTTATGGTCCCGGAAACCTGGCTGCCCACCTGAACTTCAACCCGCGGCTTTATGGTGCCTGTGGAGTTTATTTCCGCCTTAAGGTTCCCTTTTTCGACGGGCACGGTGATGTACTTCGTTTCGGATACGTCCTTCGACGTGCCTCCGAAGACAAAATAAATGCCTGCCAACAAGGCCAAGATAGTGGCCGAAATGATGATTGCCCTTCTCAATTCTTTGCTCCGGTCCTGCGCTCGTCCCCTTCGATTTTTCCGTCTCGAATGAGGATTATTCGATCCGTAACATCACCCACTTCCGGATCGTGGGTGACCATCACGAATGTGATTTTTCGCTCTCGATTCAGTTTTTGGAAAACCATCATGATTTCCGTGCTCGTTCGAGTATCCAGGTTGCCCGTGGGTTCATCGGCAAGTATGATTTCCGGATCATTCACCAGCGCCCTGGCGATTGCCACTCTCTGCTGCTGTCCGCCGGAAAGCTGGGTGGGAAGATGATGTGCCCGATCCTTCAGACCCACAAGGCCCAGGGCTTCCATGGCAGCCTGGCGCCGAATAGCCGTCTTCACCTGACCGTATATGAGGGGAAGCTCCACATTCTGCGCGGCCGTCATTCTGGGGAGAAGGTTGAATCCCTGGAAAACGAAACCGATCTTCCTGTTTCGGACGTCTGCTCGCTGGTCGCGGTCAAGTTCCGAGACGTCTTCTCCATCCAGGTAATACTTGCCCGACGTCGGCGCATCCAAACACCCCAAAATGTTCATGAGGGTCGATTTGCCGGATCCCGACGGTCCCATGATGGAAAGGAACTCCCCGGAAGCAATGGCGAGATCGATATCGTCCAGTGCAGGCACGTCCACGCTTCCGGCCATGTATACCTTTCTCAGATTCTCCATCCGAATGAGAGTCAATGACGTTCTCCGCGCCGAAGTCTACTGTGTCCTCTGTGGGCTGTGAGAAGTAAATGAGATGATTTCCACCGTGAATTATACCCAGTTCTGTCCTATTTGACGATGAACGGAATCATTTGTTAAACAACAGGATTTTCTTCTTTCATCGTTTTAGACTGGTTCAACGGATTCGCTTCTTTACAGGTAACTCGCTTCCGGGCACAGGCTGGGAGCACTCCTTCGCTGCGGACGACGCACAGCCGTCTCATCACTTCGCTCAGGAGAGCCCCCAGCCCCGACATCTCATAAATCTTGTGGCGAATGCGTATCAGCCCCTATTCCACGCAAGAGCGGTCTTCGGATCGTGATGATGGCCAGCCCGGCTACAAGACCGACAACTGCCATCATGAGAAAAAATGTGTCTTTACTCATTACTTCCCAGTAACGGCCCACATAGCCCGCAGCATAATTGCCGACAAACGACGACAAGAACCACGTTCCCATCATCATGGATACCATTCGTGCAGGCGCCAGTTTCGTCACGAGGGACAATCCTATGGGCGACAGGTAGAGTTCTCCGGTGGTGACCATGAAACTGAACAGCATGAGCCATAGAAAACTCACGGGCACCCGGTTTGCCTCGTGAATCATCGCAGCCGGTATCATGATAAGAAAACCTGACGACAGCAAGAAGCAACCGATTGCCATTTTCGTGATCGCGGACGGTTCCTTGCCTCTCCCGGCTTGCCATGCCCACAAGCTCGTCACAATGGGCGTCAGCAGAAAGACAAGCAGAGGGTTGAGAGCCTGGAACCATGACGCGGGAAATTCCCAACCCAGAATACGTCGATCCGTATCGGCGTCCGCCCAGAGTGCAAGAGTGTTGCCTTGTTGTTCGTAAGCGGCCCAGAACGCCACGCTTGCGGCGCATATTGCCATGAGGCCCCATATGCGGTTCCTCACCTCCCGCCTGGAGCCAACGTCGGCTCTG
>DATHCX010000131.1:0-5499 GCA_035319325.1 Desulfomonilaceae bacterium | reverse complement strand
AATAAGGGGTGCGCGTCACCGCGAAGAAGTGTCCGAGGATCGTGGCGCCGGCAATCAGCATGATGACCATGCACGCGATGCGAAGCGTTTCCATAATAGCCTGAACAAAACGCTTCAGATCCATGTCCCTCTTAAAGGTGGTGAGAGCAAGAACCGCAAACGTGCCGACACTCCCGGCTTCTGTGGGAGTAAAAAAGCCCTCCATGAGCCCCCCGACCACCAGGAGAAATATTGCGGCCACCCATAAAACCGGAGGAAGGGAAGCGAACCGCTGTTTCCACGTCGATTTCTCCCCTTTCGGTCCGAGCGCGGGGTTCATGGCGCTCCATCCGAGGAGCGTAACCACGAACGAAAACGCCACCATCAACCCGGGTATGATGCCCCCGAGAAACAGCTTGCCTATTGATGTTTCCGTGAGGATACCGTAGACGATGAGCACGACGCTGGGGGGTATGAGTATTCCCAGAGTTCCCACTGTAGCAACCGTACCGCAGGAGAGTCTCTTGTCATAGTTGTACCGGTCCATTTCGGGCACCGCAATAGTGGCGAAGGTCGCCGCGGTGGCAGGAGACGAACCGCATATAGCCTTGAAGGCAGTGGCGGCAACAACGGTACCTATGGCAAGTCCTCCCGGAATATGCCCCAGGAACTTGTAAGCGGAATCGTAGAGGCTTCGCGCAACTCCACCGCTGGCCCCAACCTGTCCCATGAGTACGAACATAGGTATGACCGTAAAGCCGTACGAGGACAGTACACTGTAGATGTCCTTTGCCACCAGGTTGAGCGCCGCGTCCACGTTTACGATGGCCGCAAATCCGATGAACCCTGCAAGTGCCATAGCGAACCCTATTTCCAGGCCCAGGGCAAAAAACACGAACAACAACAAAATTACAAGCACACCTATGGTAGCGAAGCTCATGACTCCGATTCCTTTTGTTCTACTATGTCCACAAAAAGAACGAGGCACTCGACGAAACTGCATGCCGCTATGCCGTAGGCAACAGGATACAGAGGCCATTGGAGCGTCAATGTGACCTCGCCGAATTGCCGGAAACCGTCACCAAGAGCCCAGAGATTCCATCCGATGACGGCAAAAAGGGCTATTCCCAATATCTTGGAGAGCACGTAACAGAACCGCTGAGCCCCCGGCGAAAGTCTGTCGGTCAGGAAATCCATGAGCACGTGCCCCTTGAGCCGGGAAGTCTGGGGAATGGCGAACCCGATGACCACCGCGCCCAAGAGTCCCACGAGTTCATACGTTCCCACTATAGGCCTCTTCAACGTCCGGAGAATCACGTCCGCCACGGTGAGGAACATGCTGCCGGCAAGCGCAATGCCGGCTATGACATACATGAAACGAGACAAGCTTTTGGCAATCGTAGAGAGTATTTTCACGTGCGAATCCAGAAGGCCGATGTGCCCCCCAAGAAGCTCGGCGGCCCAATAAAAGATAAGAATTTGACGAGTTATACCATGTCGCTTTCAAGTAGCTGAAATCGGGGAGCAACTTCCTGCAAAAAAGTTCCTCCCCGAACCATACCTCACGGATTGTTGGCGAGCCATTCCTGGCAGAATTTCAAGGCCTCGTCCCCGGGAAGATTCTTGGCTTTCATGGCAACCACGTAATCGTCGAGAACCGGTTGCACCGCCTTGGCCCACCGCTGATCTTCCTCCTTCGAGAAAGGAACGATTTCGTTTCCTTTGCTCAAGGTAAATTCCGTTCCTTCTTTGTCGAACTGATCCCACCCTTTGCCTGTTTTCTCGATCCACTCTTCATTTATTTTTTCAATGGTATCCTGGATGTCCTTGGGCAGCGCGTCCCATTTCTTCTTGTTCATGGCAACGAAAAAGGCCAATGTGTACGACGATCCCACATTCGGGGTGGTGCTCTTGACCACTTCCGCGAATTTCCAGCCCTTGAGGGTTTCTATGGGTGAGAGTAAGCCATCGGCAACGCCTTTCTGCAAAGCGTCGTACGTCTCGTTTTGGGGCATGGCTACGGGTGTGGCCCCGAGTGCAGCAACGACCTTTGCGCTCGTTCCCGAGCACCTGATCTTCATGCCTTTGAGATCCTCCATGGTGCGGACAGGTGTCTTGGTATGGAGTATTCCGGGGCCGTGACCGTGCAAGTACATGATCTTCACGTCTTCCAGTTCTTTGGGCTTGAATTTGCTGTAGTACGCATTGCTCAGTTTGGTCACCTGCAGACCGTTCTTGTATCCGAGAGGAAGGTCCAGAACCTCGGTGAGTGGAAATCTGCCTCTGGTATAGCTCAGAACCGACATACCCACGTCCGAGATGCCCTTCGCAACTCCGTCATAGCATTGATCCGCCGGAGTAAGCGTCGCTCCGGGAAACATGTTGATTTTCACCGCGCCGTTCGTCCGTTTTTCCACCTCTTTGGCCCATTCGGTAGCCAGCAGAGTGTGGCCGTGAGTAGCGGGGAAAAATATGGAATAGGTGAACTCGTAGGATTTGCCGTAAGCCGGACCGGACCCGGAAAGCACAATCAGGGCAAACAAGAAGCCTATGAATGCGGACATCATCCTTTTCTTCATGCTCCACCTCCGTTTTTTTGACAGACCAGTTCCATTCCTGGCGAAATAGTTGCGACACGGGTTTATAGGAGCTCTCGCATATGTCTGCGGATTCGCGTATGTACTCGCCCACGTTCCACATGAGACAGCCATGTCATTGCGACGAGTGGAACGACGAAGCAATCTCATTTTTGGCCAATTGGAGATTGCTTCGGGCTTCGCCCTCGCAATGACAATTGTGAATCTTTTCGCGTAGCCTAACCGACATTACTGTTGAGAATTCCTATATCCATGCTTGCCATTCGATTCGAAATCGCATCTCTTTGTATGACTGCACCGGTCCGGAGCCGCCATTCACGGGCATAATCCCGGAATTAATATCTGTAAGGCGGCAACTGAGGTCGTTCCAGGTCCTCCCACACTAGACCCAGGCGTTCCTCGAAAAAGGGTCCCAGTCTCTCAAACAGCTTTTCCCAGTGGCTTTTCCCTTCCGAGATATCGTTCAGGATCTCCGCGATGAGTTCCGGGAGCCTGGCGAGTTCGTCTTTGGGAAGAAAAGATACTGCCCCGAGCTTCAATGCCCTGTTTACATTTTCCACGGTAAGGGCGTGTGCGGTAAGCATGGCGGCCGGTATGCGTCGGGTCTTGCTCAATTCGAGCAGAGCGAACCCGTTGACTCCCATGATATCAAGGATTATCAGGTCATAGACCCGCTCGAGGATCAATTCCCTGGCGGCTTCGTAATTTCGTGCGGTAAAAACTTCACAGTCGACCAGCTGTTCCTGGATGACCTCAAGGACGTCCGGTTCGTCGTCCACTGCCAGGATTCGCTTTCCTTTAATGATTTGCAGATCGGGCATGTGCTCTTCTCGTGAATTTCGTGTGAAATCGATCGGGTGCAACTGCGGGATGTACAAGCATCTTGTTCATGTTGATGAACAGGTCCGGCCGCGGGATAAGCGCAGATACCTATCGAAACCGACCGTAACGAAAATCGGTCGTTCTGTCAATTCATTCCGGGGTCCAGCAGCCCTCATTCAGTTTCGCGAGGAAACCCGTGTTGCCGTGTCATTGCGAGGACTGAAACGACGAAGCAATCTCGATATTTATGCGCACAGATTGCTTGGCTTCACTCTCAATGACAGCGTTTCTCCCCGGGTAGCTGAACGGATACTCGCCGCTTCCCCAGGCAAGAGACAGCCTCCTCAGCGCAAAAAAAAAAGCCCCCGGCAAAACCGGTGGGCAGCACTCGTCGAACGTAGTCCGGCGAGGCTCGTGAATTGAATCGGCAGTGACACTACCAGATTTTGGGCTTGAAACGCAAGAATTAATCGCATATTGACGTAACGGCTCGGTTACGGGCCGCCCGATGCCATTGCGAGGAGCGAGACGACGAAGCAATCTCGATGTTCACGGGCGGAAATTGCTCCGCTTGGCTCGCCATGACACCGGCGGGAAAAGAGCTTTGTTCCCAGAGTGACCAAAGGTTGCGCGTGAGGCCGGATTGTCATTGCGAGGAGTGAAACGACGAAGCAATCTCGATCTTGTGCGCTCTCGGGCAATGAGATTGGTTCGCTTGGCTCGCAATGCAGCCGTATTGCCTCAACTGAATTAACCGAAGCCGGTGTGTAACATCGGGAAGACACTTCTTACAAGAAGTTCCCTCCTCGACTTCAACCACCTGAAAAGGGGAATGGCATGAGACGATTCCTGTTCGTCACGATGATTCTGTTGGCCTGGCCGGTCCTGGGTCACCCGGAACACGGCATGATAGCTTCGGAAAACGAATTCAAGGCACGCCTGGCGGAATGCAGACTCTCTGTTTTGAGGAAATCCGCGTCCCAATCGCAGCATCATGGGGTCTTCATCTACTGCTTGTGCGAGAAGGACAAGGGAAAGATTCTGTACGAATATACCGTGCTGGAAACTGACACATCGGACACGTCCCTCGATGAACTCGTGGCAGCCTTCCGGAAGAGGGCAGATAAGTGCGGTGGATGCGCCCGGGAACCCGGAATCGAGGATTGCGCACAACAGCAATAACTCGGCGGAAACAATCAGCGCCACGAAAGCACGAACTGTCATTGCGAGGAGCGGAGCGACGAAGCAATCTGGCTGTTTGGACAGAGGAAATCGAAATTGCTTCGCTTCGCTCGCAATGACGGCCAACTTTCCACAACTGAATAATCTACTCAACCGGATTTTTCCTGAAAATCTTTAAAATATTTGTTATACTACCGGGAGCAATTGCCTATTAAGCATACATGGCAGCGCGCATCACATTGATACGAAGTAATTGAAACATGCGCGCCCCGGAAATGCCTGGGAATGATTTTCTGGTATTGATGCGGTTCTGGAGCCTTCGCCCCTGAGATTTTCCTTGACAGAGCCGGCATGCTGGTGCTACAAGAACGACAATATAAAGATCTGTATCAGATGGCGGATGAAAATCCGTCTGAAAACAGGTAAGAATCGTGTCCACCCGGCGCCCCCACCGGGACCGCGGTTCCGGTGCTTGAGGCTACCGAAATGGTCGGCTCAGCATGTGTTAACTGCCGTAAGGCATCGTTTTTCGATTTATTTTGGATTGGGAGGAAGAGATGAAAAAGCTTTTGACCCTGTTGTCGGTAGGGCTGCTCGTAGCGGCTCTCGCTCTGCCGGTTCATGCGTGGGAATTCGCAATGAACGGCAGCTTTGAATGGACCTACCAGTACTTTTCCCAAAACGACCGGAACGGATTTTTCGGAACCTACGATGTTTCGACGGCCGCTGCGCTTGGCGCAGGAAACCCGTTCTATCCGTCCATGAACATGTGGTCCGGCGCACGCTGGTTAAACGGAGTGAATTTCGGGTTGGTCACCGGTGAGGACGCGGTCATCCAGTACTCAAGGATGTACCTTGAGCCGGAAATCAGGGTGAACCCGGCGATCCGTATCAGGGGCAAGTACAACATCGGAAACCG
>DATHCX010000130.1:0-11367 GCA_035319325.1 Desulfomonilaceae bacterium | reverse complement strand
CTCCGGCCATGACCACCACGACTCTTTCGTCCACTGCAGGGGTTACGGACGCAGTCATACCTGCGAGTTCCACCGCCAGGTCCATCAGGCGTCCCAGCGCCCAGTGCGGCATGGTAAGCTGGTCCAGTCGCTCCATGGCCTTTGATCTTGCGTTGAAGTCGGGAAGAGAGATTCGATCTACCGTTTCTTCAAGGAGGCCCATTCACCTATTTCCTTTCTTCAGGATTACAGGATATCCGCACACAATGAGAAACACCTCGTCCGCAGCTGCGGCGACGGTTTCATTGCACCTGCCCACGATGTCACGAAAAAGCCGTGCCGCGGCGTTCTCCGGTACTATTCCCCATCCCACTTCATTGGTTACGATAACCACGGTTCCGTCCACATTCCTGGCCGCGTCCACCAATTCGGCGCATTTCTCGACAGCGTCCTCTTCGGAAAACGACCGATTTTGTTCTTGAGCTGCGTACAGAAGATTATTCACCCACAGCGTCAGGCAATCGATCAAGAAAACCGAAAATGCAGACGATTCCAGGAGTATCTTCCGAAGATCGATTGGTTCTTCAATCGTCTGCCAGTCGGACTGAGCCCGCTGCCTCCGGTGTTTTTCGATACGCTCCTTCATTTCTTCATCGACGACCGGACAGGTGGCAACGAAAGCCCTGCGACCAGGCACTGTCTGCGCGAAATGCCTTGCGAATTCGCTCTTTCCACTCCGACTGCCGCCCGTGACAAGAACCATTCGAGCCAAAACGTTACTCCTGGTGAAGATCTCGACCGAGACGATTCATGATCGGGTGTTTCAAAATGTCAGCACCGGAATGTCGGGCAGGCCACGGCAAGGGAAAATCAGAAATGGAGGGCATAAAAAATCCCCGGAATCATTGGACTCCGGGGATGCCGTATTTCATCCCAGCTGCCAAGCTCCCGATCCGCGAAGAGCCGACACGTCGTTTGTCATGGGCAGGTCTTCTGGCTTCCGGTTCGTCCTAATCGCCGCCCTTCCCGTCATGACTGACAGTGGTTACGCGGCTTTCGTCCCCGGTCACAGCGGCGGGTCCGCAACGGATTTTCACCGTTTTCCCTAAAGTCCCTATGCAGGGTTACCCATCACCGATTTTTCAATTCTCACAATACTATTTTCAGCGTAACAGCTGGTGGGATCTGAAGTCAAGGGAAAAGGGGCCTCATCTGTAGCTATTCGGTTACGGGTGGGAAAAGATCTTCATGGCGAGCGTAGAGAAGTATCGAGATTGCTTCGTCGTTTCGCTCCTCGCCATGACAGAGGATAGGCACTTCCCCCAAGTACTTGGTTACGTACCTTTATCTGTAGCCCCGAATACTGCGGCTCAGAAAAGCCAATGATATATCAAAGTGGCGGCGAAATGCCGTGTTTTACCGGTCCCAGCGACGCCTTACCCGGGATATGACATGATCGTGAAATTCCATGATATCCGCCAGAGTGCTCAAATGGGCGGATTCCGCGGTTTCCAGCTCGCCGAGAACCACGCGAGGGATGTCTTTGAAAGGCAATTTTTCTGCCAGGAACAAATCGACTGCGACCTCGTCAGCAGCATTAAGGACGATCGATGTTGCAGGACCTTCCTGCTCCAGAGCCTGGTACGCGGCTTTGAGCAGCGGGAATTTTGTGGTGTCCGGTTCCCGGAAGGTCAGAGATGCCAGCGCAGGAAAATCCAAAGGTTCTGTTCCGGATTCCACCCGCTCCGGATACGCAAGCGCGTAGCTGATGGGTATGCGCATGTCCGTCGCGCCGAGTTGCGCCATTATGGAACCGTCATCGAATTCCACCATGGAATGCACAATACTTTGGGGATGAATCACGACCTCGATCTTTGAGGAGGGCACCTGGAACAGCCACTTTGCTTCAATGACCTCCAGTCCTTTGTTCATGAGGGTGGCGGAATCCACGGTGACTTTCGGACCCATTTTCCAGCGGGGATGATCCAGGGCCTGCGCTTTCGTCACCTTCTCGAATTCCTGTATCGGCATATCTCTGAAAGGGCCGCCTGAAGCCGTCAGGATTATCCGCCGGATGGGGCTCGCCTCATTGCCCTTGAGGCATTGGAAAATGGCCGATTGTTCCGAATCCACTGGCAGAAGTGCCACACCTTTTTTCTCGACAAGTTCCATGAACAGCGCGCCGGCCATAACCAGCACTTCCTTGGTAGCCAGCGCCACGTCTTTGCCCGCTTCCACCGCAGCGAAAGTAGGCTCGAGTCCTGTGCTTCCCGGCAGGCCTCCCACTACAAGGTCAGCCTCCGGTGCTGTTGCTGCAATTTCGGGGCGGATGTCCAGATTGATGGGCCGAGCATAATCAGAAAGGCGCTGTTTCAATTCTTCGAGGGCTTTCTCGTTCGAGCAGGTGACTATGGAAGGACTGAATTCCCTTATCTGCTTCTCCAGCAGAGCTACGTTCGAACCTGCTGCCAAACCTGCCACCTTGAACATGGTGGGATGAAGACGCACCACGTCCAGGGTCTGTACTCCGATGGAACCCGTGGATCCGAGAATGGAGATTCCCTTCATTTCGGAATCGACCACACGGCAATGACGAGATAGTGAAAGACGGCGGGAAATGCGAAAATAAGACTGTCCGCACGGTCCATGATTCCACCGTGGCCGGGAAGGGTGGCGCCGAAATCCTTGATCAGCAGGCGTCGCTTTACTGCAGAAGCGCACAGGTCTCCCAGCGGACCCATGATGGCGAGCAATATCGTGATCTTGGCGAGAGTGCCCACAGGCGGCAACCCAGGAGCGCACACTTCCATGATCAACATGCCCAGAAAATTACCTGCAACCCCTCCTATCAGTCCTTCAATCGTCTTCGACGGACTCACATTCCCGGAAAATCGATGCTTGCCGAAATACTTTCCTGTAAAATACGCTGCCGCGTCTCCAAGACATATCACCACGAGAACGAAAAACACCCACGCTATCCCCGTATCGAGACGGCTGAGCAGAATCGCGTGGCCGAGAGGAATGACCGCATAGGCAAGTATGAACGTCATACTGCCGATGGATTCAATGGTGTTTTCGATGACGTTGTAGAGAAGCAGGTGAATCAGAAGAACCACCAGCGGAAAGCCAACAAGTACCGCGGGAAGAGCTCTATATGGCAAAACGTAGAAACACGCCACGATGGCCAATCCCAATACCAGCGTCAGATATTTACCCAGAGCAGTCTTCAATCCGGGGAAACACCTAGCAAGCTCCCATACGGCAACTCCCGAGCAAACAGCCACCAGGAGAGTCACTCCGCATGCACGTCCCCATAAAAGGACAGGCACTAGCACCGCCACCGCAATCGCTGCAGTCAAGATTCGAGTCACCAGCATCACAAACCCCTTTCGCCGCCCTCGATTTGTTCGGAGGTCCTGCCGAACCTCCGTTGCCTGGACTTGTACTCTTCAATTGCCTTCATGAATTCTGCATCGTCAAAGTCGGGCCAGAGCACCGGTGTGAAATACAGTTCCGTGTACGCCGACTGCCATAAGAGAAAATTGCTGATGCGCATCTCACCCCCTGTTCGGATCAGCAGGTCCGGATCGGGTATCCCGGCAGTGTCCAAATAGGCGGAAAGCAATGTTTCATCTATCGCTTCCTCGCTCAAGTCCCCTGTCTTGATGCGCCAGGCGATTTTTCTCGCAGCCGCCAATATCTCCTGCCTTCCTCCATAAGACAAAGCTATATTGAGAGTCATGGCCTCGTTCCGGCTCGTTCTTTCGATAGCTTCGCTTATCCTCGCGACCAGAGGGGCCGGCAGACGATCCAACTGGCCGATAATTCCCAGCCGAATACCGTTCGAGTGAAGCTCTTCCAGTTCAGAATCAAGAAACTGGGAAAGCAACTTCATCAAACCGGACACTTCTCTCTGAGGTCTTTGCCAGTTTTCCGTGGAAAACGCATAAAGGGTGAGATACGCTATATTGTTGCTGCGGCAAAATTCGACCGCGCGCCTCACGGATTTGGCCCCCTGACGATGGCCTTCAAGCCGGGGCAACATGCGACGACGAGCCCAGCGACCGTTTCCGTCCATAATGATGGCGACGTGGCGAGGGAGTTCAAGAGTACGACCTGAAGATGAAGTCAACAAGATCTCCTGAAACGGACGGCTGCTTTACCAGTCATTCAAAGCGGTCGGACTGCGGAAACGGCTATATTTCCATTATTTCCGCTTCTTTTTCAGCAACGATGGCGTCCACTTTCGCGATGTAGTCATCTGTGGTCTTTTGAACTCGCTCCTGCGCTTTATGTATATCGTCTTCGGAGACAAGCTTTTCTTTCTTCATGTCTTTAAGCATTTCGTTTGCATCGCGACGGTGATTGCGGATCTGGACTTTGAATTCTTCTCCCATTTTCTTGATGACTCGCACAAGTTCCTTGCGTCTTTCCGCGGTAAGAGGAGGCAGGACGATGCGCACGAGTTTGCCGTCATTGTTCGGATTCAGGCCCAGTTCGGATTTCAATATAGCTTTTTCTATGTCTTGAAGCGCTTTGGTATCCCAGGGTTGAATAACGATTTGCCGCGCCTCGGGGATAGACAAGGTCGCCAGTTGATTTATGGGAGTCGCACTGCCGTAATAGTCCACCATGATTCCGTCCAGCAGCGCCAACGACGCTCTCCCGGTTCGGATTCGCCGGAGATCCTTCTGCAATGCCTCAATGGACTTGAGCATGCCTGCTTTGGTCTGTTCGTGTAAATCGTCTATCATGGATGCCCCTCGTTGGAATTGGCCCGGTTTTCATTCATCGGTCTTCCCGATTCCTTTCCGGAACGGAAATTCCGGTTCACGCAATAAGTGTCCCGACTCGCTCCCCTGCAAGAGCCCTGGCAATGTTTCCTTCCACATGCAGATCCAGGACGACGCAAGGTATCTTCTTTCTGCCCAGAATCTCGACCGATGCAGCATCCATCACCGCAAGCCTTCGTGCCAGGACGTCTTCCGGGGTTATGGATTCAAAGAAGGTGGCATCGGAACACTTGTTCGGATCTTTGTCAAATACCCCTCGAGCTTGCGTGGCTTTTATCATTACCTGCGCGCCCATTTCAACGGCCCTGAGAGACGCGGCCGAATCCGTGGTGAAACAGGGATTTCCCGTGCCGCCGGCAAAGATCAGCACGGATCCCCCGCTCAGGTAATCCAGAGCTTTTTCAAGATCGAACACCTCGATAAAATTACCCACAGGAAACGCGGCCATGGCACGCGCTGAAACCCCGGCCGCGATGACCGCCCATTTCAGGGCCATCGCGTTCAGGACCGTGGCAATCATACCCATGTGGTCGCCCACCATGCGCGGTACGCCGATAGATTCGGAATCCACGCCTCGCAGGATGTTGCCTCCACCCACGACCACACCGATCTCGTGCCCCTGCCTGTGGCCGCGAGCAATCTCCCCGGCAATCCAGGCAACTGTCCCGTGGTCAAGGCCGTAGGCCCGATCTCCGGAAAGAGCCTCACCGGATATCTTCAGAAGACCGCGGCGGTACCCTCCAGGCGTTCTCATGCCTGTGAAGTCTCACCAAGCTGGAAGCGGACAAATCGACCTACCGTGATGTTCTCGCCCAATTGTGCGATCTTCTCCTTAATAAGGTCGGTTACCGTCTTGTCCGGCTCTTTCACGAAGTTCTGTTCCATGAGGCAAACTTCCGAATAGAATTTCTTCAATTTGCCTTCCGCGATTTTCTCGAGCATCTTCTCCGGCTTGCCGGCTTCCTTCGCCTGACCCATGTAAATGTCTTTTTCTTTGGCGACTATGTCCGCCGGAATGTCCTCGGGATTAACCCACCGGGGAGCGCTGGCGGCCACCTGCATACACAGATCCTTGGCAAGCTGATTGAATTCTTCCGTCTTTGCCACGAAATCACTCTCACAATTGAGCTCCAGAAGCACTCCGATCTTTCCTGTCATATGGATGTACGAACCGATGCGGCCTTCCGAGGTGGCTCGACCTTCTCTCTTGGCTGCTTTCAGGGCTCCTTTTTTACGCAAGTAGTCCACTGCTTCTTCGAGATTCCCTTGGGTTTCCGTGAGAGCCTTCTTGCAATCCATCATCCCCAGGCCCGTTTTCTCTCTGAGCTCCTTTACCAGTTGGGCTGTGATTTCCATTTAATATCTCCTATGAACGGGTGAACGATCCGTCATGGCTCCGCCGTGCTCGGCAGAACCGTTTTGATCGGATGTTCACCCCGGGTATTTGTTTGATTTTGTTTCAGGGCAGGCCTTTTCAGCCTGGAGTATTCAGAGCCGGGAATCGGATTTATTTTTCTCCCTCTACCTCTACCTCTTCCCCACCCACTTCTTCTTCGTCTCCCGATCCGGATGCAGGTTCCTGAGAAGGTTCAAACTCTCCTTCCGGGGAGGCTGCAGCTATTTCTCCTTCGCCCCGTTGCACGGCAGGTATTTCGGCTTCGCCGAGGTCTTCTTTCAAGGAAGCGTCATACATGGAACGGCCGTCAAGACAAGCGTCTGCTATTTTCGCGGCGAACAGGCGAATCGCGCGGATCGCGTCATCATTGCCCGGGATTACATAATCGATTTCGTCCGGATCGCAGTTCGAATCGACAATGGCAACGATAGGAATGTCGAGCTTGCGCGCCTCTTTGACAGCGATATTCTCTTTCTTGGGGTCGACGATGAAGACTGCTCCGGGGGGTTTCCGCATTTCCCGAATGCCCGAGAGGTTCTTGTTGAGTTTGTCGTACTGTCGAGCGAGATTGGACAGTTCTTTTTTCGTCAAATTGGTCTCTTCGGGTTTGTCCAGAATAGCTCCCAGATGATTAAGTTTTTCGATGCTCTGCTTGATGGTGCTGAAATTGGTCAGCATGCCGCCCAGCCAGCGCTGATTGACATAAAACTGACCGCAGCGAGAGGCTTCTTCATACACCGCGTCCTGAGCCTGTTTTTTGGTGCCCACAAAGAGGACGCTGTTGCCCTGGGCGCATGTGTCCTGCACGAACGTGTAAGCCCTTTTGAACAGGCGAACGGTCTTCTGCAAATCGATGATGTAAATACCGTTGCGTGCCCCGAAGATGTACTGCTTCATTTTCGGGTTCCACCGGCGAGTCTGATGACCGAAATGAACTCCAGCCTCCAGCAATTGCTTCATCGTGATGAGAGACAAATTCTTGATTCTCCTTTTTCGGGTTGATCCTCCATCCCTGTCGACGCGGCCGTCACCGCGACCCGAGGTAGCGGGATGTGTGAGTTAACAGGATATTTTCAGGAAAATTGCGTAGAAATGCAAGTCAAAAAAGCTTCATCGCGCAATTATTCAGGTACACAGGCCACAGGGCCCTATTGACGCCGACGGTACCATGACGCTCATACGCATTCGCCACAAGATTTATGAGATTGCAGGGCCGGGAGCTCTCCTGAGCGAAGTCATGAGACCGCTCTGCGTCGTCCGCCGCGAAGGAGTGCCTGCGGCTCCCGGAGCTTCATGCTTATTCACCACAACACATCCGGGGCCCGGGTAAATCAAAAGATCCGTCCCGTGTACCTTCCCACCAACGCCTGATACTTGTCCTGAAAGAACATTCTTGCTGCCCGATATTCGGGAAATCTGTGCCGGTCGCCGCACCTCCCCGCGTTGTCTTCCAGTATTTCGTAGATACGCACGAGACTTTCGAGGACCTGGCCTTGCTGGAGTGTTCCCCCCGGATCGCTTTTGGAAAGACGCGTTGCTTCGGACAGCAGAAAATCCACGGTTTCTTTTCTGAAGCATGCTTCGCCGCTGCCATTCTCCATCCCCAGGCAAATGAGGCTGTACACATCGGGCCGCGGATCTCGCATGACCAGTCTTTTCAGGCTTTCCAGCACATCAGGCCTGATCCGATTTTCCAGGAAATAGGAAGACATGGCATCACTTAGGATCTTGGTATCCGAATCCGGAAACCACAGGCCCTCAAGGGTTCCCCCCATTCCTCGAAACCTCTCAGAATCGGTTCTCACCAGAACAAGACTCCAGGCATCCGCGTACACACATGCCCATGTTCTGGTCTTCAGAAGTTTCATGGCCAGCTCGAAATCAATGGGGGTTGTGGCCAGGGCTACCGTGGAGACTCCATATCTGTCCAGGAGGGACATGGGGTCCGCGTTTTTCGGCGTCATGATGCCGAGGATGATGAAATAATCGGTCACCACGTTCGCGGGATAGAATGACTGATCTCGGCAATCCATGAACAGCCGGATTTCCGGTATCCGGTCCATCAGGAAAGAGGAAAGCTCCCATCCCGAAAATACCCGGCCGAGAATTGCGTTTTCCTTCATGAAGGAAGCCAGATGAGGGGAATACGCGTCAAAGCTCATGAGTTCCCTTGCCACAGTGCGGGGTGGCCGCGTGGGGTTTCCCGGCATGTACGGAAGAATTCCTCCCCTGTAGAACACCCACCCCATGCCGATCGTCAGAATAAAAGCTGCAATAGTGGCGAATTGTGATATCCGAGGTTGAAGTGTCTTGAATGCCGAGAGCCTGACCTGCAGGCGCTGAAGCACAAAAGCGAAAAGGGGCGCGAGGGAAAAGCCCGCAAACAGCCCCAGACGTGCGAACCGAAAGGCAAGTAACCCGGTGGCCGACACGATAATACCTTCCAGTATCAGATCAGGTCGATACCGGAATCCTGAAGGCCCCTCATAGCCGTGATTCTTGAACTCGAGTGTCAAGAGCGCGACAAGAGCCATTCCGAACAGGAACAGAAAAGCCGGATACGCATAGCCTCCCAGCGCCGGGAATCCCGTTGCGTCTGCCAGATGCAATTTCAACAGCGGCAGCCAATCCGCCGAATGGCCGGTGATGACCTCTGTCCCCACCTGTCTGAACGGCATGAGAAGGTTGGCGGTCCCGTACGGGTTTAGTACGGCGATGCCTGCGATGCTCGCCAGCGCCAGTGTCCACCCTTCCGCAACGTCGGCCCACGAGCTTTCTCGCTGAATTCCCCATGAGATTCCGAAAATTGTCCTTACCGTTCCGAGCGCGGCTTGCATTCCCAGCAAGGCCAAACCCAGCATGAAGGAGCCGTGAACATTCGACCAGACTACCAGTACGAGAGGTATTCCCACACGGCGCGCGACCCTTGAACTCCTCGTGTCCGTAAGCAAGACGGTGAACAGGATGAAAAAAAAGACGCCGAAGTTCTCCGGTCTGATGCCCAAAAAAGGACCGGAAGCGAGGGTCCCCATGAAAATGGCAAAGAGCGACACCTCAATGGACGCTCCAAGCCGCCTGCACCTGAGGAAAACCAGGGCAATGCATCCGAGCAGCACGCCGATTTTCACCAGAACAGGTCCCGCCGGGCCGAATTGACTGTGGGATGCGTAAAGGACGAGATGGCTCAACCAGGCCTGATTGATCCACACTTTTCCGGACACCGTAAAGGACCAGTGATCGGGAGCAGCGATCAAACCTTGAGCGATATCTCTCCCTGCAGCAAACGACAGGAATAGATCTTCGTTTACATACGTCGTGCACACGGTCGCCGCGGCTACCAGGAGCACGCACAACAGCAAAAGCATGCGGATCATGGGCATGACGGATTCCGTTGGACGCTGCAGGTGAAAACACATAGAGAAACAATGCCCGGAAAAATGTTTATGCATCGCCAAGATGGTAATTACCACAAAAATTGCTCACCGGGGGTAATCATTCAATCCCGTGGGGGAACCATTGTTCCGTGTCATTGAGAGGAATGGTACCAATGCGCGGTCAGGCAAGTGACGATGGATGAAGCCTGTCCTGGCGGGTCTCCGCAGGCAAGTCAGGCCGCGCCGTTTGTAGCGGAGGAGATCTGGCAGGACAGGCCGTGAACCAGCTTTTCACTGTTACTCTTTTGAAGGCGCATTGGTTTGAGACGACGAAGCAATCTCGATTTTTGCGTGAAAAGATTGCTTCGCTTCGCTCGCAATAACACCATTTTTCCACCGGTAACTCACTGGATACCCGGTGGAAAAGATTTGGACTTGCGCAAGACATCCTTACGTTATAGTGGTATAAGCTTCACAGGAATTTCACCAGGAAATCTCATGACCTCCCTCACCACAGCCGCGGAAAAGGTGAAAAACGAAATTCTCCGTAAGGTCGAGGAATTTTATTACCTGACGCATGCCATTCGAGAACCGTTCATTCCGGGGAAGTCCCGGTTGCCTTTTGCAGGCCGCGTATTCGATGAAAGCGAACTCGTGCATCTGGTAGATGCCGCTCTGGAATTCTGGCTGACACAGGGGAGGTTCACCGACCGTTTCGAAACGGACCTCGCGAACTTTATAGGTGCGCGGCATTGTATCTTTGTGAACTCCGGTTCCTCCGCGAATCTTCTTGCGTTTATGGCTCTTACATCCGGCAAGCTCGGGCAGCGCAGGATAAAGCCCGGCGATGAGGTGATTACCGTTGCGGCCGGTTTTCCCACCACTGTCTCTCCCGTGATTCAGTACGGAGCAGTGCCGGTCTTCGTAGATATTGAACCTGACACGTACAATATCGATCCGTGTTTGCTCCGGAACGCGGTAAGCTCCGATACCAAAGCAGTTTTTGTGGCCCATTGCATGGGACACCCGTTTGATGTGGACGCGGTGGCGGACATTTGCCGGGACCACGATCTGTGGCTGATCGAAGACAATTGCGATGCCCTTGGAGCGAGGTACAAAGGTAAGCTCACGGGAAGCTTCGGACATGTTTCCACGAGCAGTTTTTACCCTGCGCATCATATCACGACGGGAGAAGGGGGAGCAGTATTCACGAATGATAGGGAACTGGCCCGCATCGTGAGGTCGTTCCGTGATTGGGGCCGTGACTGCTGGTGTGACTCAGGCCGCGACAACACGTGCGGCAAACGGTTCGACAAGCAATTCGGTGAGTTGCCGTTCGGATATGACCATAAGTACGTCTATTCCCATTTCGGGTACAATCTCAAGGCCACGGACCTGCAGGCCGCCATTGGTTGCGCGCAGCTGCAGAAGCTGGACACGTTCATACAGAAGCGTCGGGAGCATCACGCCACACTGCTGGAGGGCCTTGCTCCTCTGGAAGAATGTTTCGTGTTGCCTTATGCCGCGGCGGATACCGAGCCGAGCTGGTTCGGATTCGTGATGACCGTCAGGGAAACCGCTCGATTCACGAGAGATGACGTCGTGCGTTATCTGGAAAAAAGGAATATTCAGACGCGAATGTTGTTTGCCGGTAATCTCCTCAGACATCCTTGTTTCGTCGGATCGGAAGGTGCCTACCGGGTTGCAGGTGGCCTGGCGAAAACGGATCTCATCATGAGGAACACATTTTGGGTAGGGGTGTATCCCGGGCTGACCGGGGCTGCTGTTCAGAGCATCATTTCCGCATTGCACGAGTTTACGGATG
>DATHCX010000129.1:0-30889 GCA_035319325.1 Desulfomonilaceae bacterium | reverse complement strand
AGATGTCTTCGGCCACACGTCCACCGCCACCCCCCACCGGCGGAAACTCATAATTCAGGACAAGTATTCTCATGGCAAGTCGCCTCGTCCATACTTCACTTGCAGAATCATGCTACCGAGCCCACCTGTCGTACCACAGCTGAAAGATGAGCAGAGTCCACAGCGCCTTGCGATGGTCACTTTTCCTTGCGAGATGCTCATCAAAAAGTCGTCGCACGTAACGGTGATCGAACAAACCTTGACGTTGCAGCCGTGCTTCAGAAAACATGTCTTCAGCCAAAGGCCTAAGCGGTCCCGTCATCCATTTCGCCACAGGCATGTTAAAGCCTTTTTTCCCTCTGGCTGCAATGGAACGCGGCACCAGGTCTTCTGCTGCCCTGCGTAACAAGTATTTAGTCCGAAGGCCGTGCAACTTGAACTTGTGAGGAAGTCGCTCTGCGAATTCCAGCAGCGTCGGGTTCAAGAGGGGCACCCGTACTTCAAGAGAATTCGCCATACTTGCCTTGTCGACCTTTGGAAGGATATCGCCTTCCAGATACAGTTTCATGTCGCAATAGAGAATCTGGTTAAGGGCATCCGCTGCCCCGCTGGCGTTTTGGTGTTGCCGTGTCAGGTCCTCCACATCTTCGTCGTGCATCCCGGTCAGAGGGCCGAATAGCAGGCCTCGCTGTTTCGAATCGAAAGATCCGAGCCACAAGTGGTGGCGCAAAACAGGCGAAGCCCATTGTGCAGACGCAAAGCGTCTGAGTTTGAAATCAAAACTGATGTTGTCAAAAGAGACCGGTAACTGATTTACAATCCAGGGAATCACCTTGTCACGAACAGGTGCGGGGAAAAGGTGCCTGTAATACTCTGACAGCCTGTACGCCTGCAGCGTGGAATATCCCCCAAATAGCTCGTCTCCGCCATCTCCCCCGAGAGCCACTTTCACATGGTCACGAACGAAACTCGAAAGTAAATAAGTTGGAATAATTGACGAATCTCCCAACGGTTCGTCGAGGAAATCAGCAACCTTCGGGATGAGGCTCAACATCATCTCAGACGTAAGAACCATCTCATGATGCTCTGTTCCCAGATGTCGGGCCACTAGACGCGCGTGTGCGGATTCATCGAACGAGGGATCCTCAAAGGCAATGGAAAAACTTTTTATTCCGCCCGGGTTTTCTTTCACCATCAGCGCCGCAACAGTGCTTGAATCTATGCCGCCACTGAGCAACACTCCCGTGGGAACATCAGCTATCATTTCCTTGCGGACCACATCCTTGAGAGTTTCCTTCAATTCGGCCAAGTACTGATCTTGATTCCGATTCGAGGCCTCCTCGCTAAGAGCCAGGCGCGTGTCCCAGTACTGGTGAATGCGGATGTGCCCCCGTTCCAGTGTGAGTGAGTGTCCGGGTGGAAGCTTTTTTATATTTTTAAATATGGTACGGGGTGTCGGAACGTATTCAAAGGCCATATACTGGTTGAGGGCCGTAAAATCCAGGCTTCTGGTTACTGGCGGATAAGCGAGAACAGACTTGAGCTCCGAGGCGAAAACAAAATGCCCGTTCCAGTCCGTATAGCACAGCGGCTTGATCCCCATGCGATCGCGAGCCAAGAATAGTCTTTGGTTCGATGCATCCCAAATAGCGAATGCGAACATTCCGTTCAACAGACCGACGCAGTCGCAGCCGAACTCTTCATACGCGTGTACTATAACCTCGGTGTCGGACGTGGTGAGAAACCGATGACCGTGTCCCGCCAGGGAAGTTCGCAATTCAGGATAATTATAAATCTCGCCATTAAAGACGATCCAAATCGTTTTGTCCTCGTTGTGAAGAGGCTGATGTCCTGTCGTCAAATCAATTATGGACAATCGACGGTGTCCCAACCCCACAGGCCCGTCTATGAAGAATCCCTCCTCATCCGGACCCCGGTGGGTCATCTGACGAGTCATGTCTTGCAGAATTTCAGGGTCTACCGGCTCGGCCTGCCGGTAACTCCACACGCCGCAGATCCCGCACATTCAACCACCTCTTCGAGGCGTCTTGATCACTTTCCGTATCACGTATGTGGGTTTCCCTTGAGATTCGTAGTACGTGCGTGACAGCAATTCCGCAGCCAGACCCAGCAATATAGAATGAAAACCGAGAAGAAACAGCAGGGCGGAAAGCAAGAGAAAAGGTGTTTGCACGAAGGACACGCCATGTGCGACTTTGTGGACCACCATCGCCATGCCGGCCACAACGCTCAACCCGATGAACACCAGACCCGATCCTCCGAAGAGATAAATGGGACTTCCCCAGTAACTACTCAGAAATCTGACTGTCAGAAGGTCCAGAATAACGCGAAACGTCCGGCCGATCCCGTACTTGGATTCCCCCCGGGTCCGGGGAAAATGATTAACAGAGATTTCCGCGACCCTGCCACCGACAAGTTTGACGAAAGCAGGTATAAAGCGATGCATTTGGCCATACAATTTGATGCAGGCAAGAATCTCCGAGCGACATGCCTTAAGCGTGCAGCCATAATCACGCAAATGCAGCCCCACGATGTGGGAAATGACTCGGTTGGCGACAAATGACGGAAGTTTACGCCAAAACCAGGAGTCCTGCCTATTTTCCCGCCATCCGCTTACGAGATCGTACCCTTCGTCCAGCTTTGCCAGGAGACGAGGGATGTCTGCAGGGTCGTTTTGTAAATCTGCATCCATAAATACGATGACTTCTCCGCACGCTTGATCGATGCCCGCTGACATTGCCGCAGTTTGTCCAAAGTTGCGTCGAAACTGAACCACCACGGTGTTCGGGTCTTCATCGGCAATGGCCAAGAGTTGCCCCAGGCTGCCATCGAGGCTTCCATCGTCAACATATATGATCTCATATGAGAGGGATAAGCCGGACAGTGTTGTTACGAGACGCTGATGCAGCGTCCGCACGTTATCTTCTTCATTGAAAACGGGGATCACCACGGATAAAGAACAGCCATCTTCAGAAGTCACGCTTGTAAGCTCGGTCTTTCTGCATGATGTCTCGTACGCCATGTGAAATCACCGTCTTGTGTTGGGGCTCAAAGAGCTGCTACACCAATGACCCCTAAAAAATTCCCGAAACGAATAAGACTGGGCGAAAATTGCGGAATTCAAGCTGTTAAATATAGATGTTCTCGGTGATACGGTCAAGAGTTGATTTACAGCAGTTCTCGCAAATTCTGTCGGATTCGTTCATGACATTCTCCCCCATTCCGACCAGCCAATCACGTCATTGCGAGGAGTGGAACGACGAAGCAATCTCAGTCTTGGTTAGATAGAGATTGCTCCGGGCTTCGCCCTCACAATGACAGTCTTCGAATTTTTTCGCGTAATCAAAACCGACACTACTTTTGAGAATCCCTATAAACCACTCGCGCTGCGAGTCAGAAGAATAACCCCCTTGCTGAAGCAAGTTGTTGAGGAATTTTGTAGCTCACGCCGCTCGGGAGAAGTTTTTGCGACATTCAATTCAGGAAGCCGATTTGCTCTTCCCATTCAGCCAATACTCGAACCTGCCTCGTGCAAGATAACACCCGGCGAAGACCAGAGCGCAGCTGACGCACAGCAGAGCCAATACCGTCCAATCCTCGTCATATACGGCCGAGCCGCTGAAGCTTAACAGAATCGTGCCCGGCAGCCGTCCGATGGTGCTCACCACTGCAAACGGCACAAAACCCATGGGGCTGATGCCGAGAATATAAGCCAGTATGTCTTTCGGAAAACCCGGAATGGTGAATAGAACGAGTGCGAGACACGTGCCGCGACGCTCGGTGAGAAAATGGAACTTGTCCATGGTTTCTTGAGACACGAACAGTTTGACCAAGGGATAGCCGACCACCCTGGCCGCTATAAAGGCTATCAGAGTGCCGATGGTAAGGCCCACCGTGGAATACATGACATTGGGGAGCGCGCCGAACACAAACCCACCCACCGCGCCAGTCAATTCGCCGGGAATGGGCGCTATGACAACTTGCAACGCCTGAATGAACACGAAAACCGCCGGAGCAAGCCCGCCCCAACTTTCCACGTACGCACGGAGCTGCTCCCTGCCCTGAAAGATCTGCCACATTTTATCGACAATGGGGGTCAAAAGACCCATCCAGCTCAGCATGCCCAGCGCAGCCAAGCCAGTCCCAAGCAGACTCACAGCCAGAATGAGCCTTCGCTTATCTTCTTTCGTGACCGGCTTCATGTGGCTGCTCCAGACTGCCGGTGCATCCCGTCGCCGCTCTTCGACTCATGGGGTATGGAAAAGGAATGAATAATCTCGTCCTCCATCTTCCTGATCAAAGGCGCAAACGTTTTGGAGTCGAACGCGGAAACGGCAGTTCCCTGGTAACTGTCACAAATGTTTTCAACCATATCGGGTGCCACAAGATCCTGTTTGTTAAAAACCCTCAGCAAAGGCAAACGACCGAGCTCAAGTTTTTCCAGCAGCTTCTCCACAGCGAGCATCTGCGTTTCGAAGGCCGGATTGGAACAATCTATCACATGCAGCAGCATGTCCGCATCATAGAGTTCATCCAGCGTTGCGGAAAATGCCGCGACAAGCGCTTCGGGAAGATCCTGAAGAAATCCGACGGTGTCGGTGATGATCACTTCAGTCTCCCGGGGAAATCGCAGTCGCCTGCTGGTGGGGTCCAGCGTGGCGAAGAGCTTGTCTTCCACCAGAATATCCGATTTCGTAAGATTATTCAAAAGAGTTGATTTTCCCGCATTTGTATAACCCACAATAGAAATCACCGGCATCGCGCGGCGATTGCGAAGCTCACGCCTTAAGGCTCGCCTCCGTGCCAGCAAGCGGATCTGTTCCTCCAGAAACCCTATCCTGCTGTGGATCCGGCGCCGGTCTATTTCGAGGCGAGTTTCTCCCGGACCTCTGCCGCCGATTCCACCAGTCAGCCTGGATAATGCATCGTCTTTTTCTCCAAGTCTTGGCAAAGCATATTTCAGCTGTGCCAGTTCCACCTGAATTTTGCCCTCTCTGGATTTGGCTCGCTGCGCGAAGATATCGAGTATCAATTGCGACCGATCGATGACTTTGAGCTCCGTAAAATCTGCGATTGCCTTTACCTGCGCGGGACTCAACTCGGTATCGAACACCATGAGCCCCGCCCCTTTTTGCAGGGCATCGATGATGATCTCTCTCAATTTGCCTTTTCCCACTACAAACCGAGGGTCCACCGCGTTGCGGCGCTGAACTGCAGTACCCACGACGTCAACTCCCGATGAACGGGCAAGCTCCTGCAGCTCCTTGAGAGAGTCTGTTATTTCCCATTCTTTGCCTACGGTTCTTCCCACCAGGTAGGCGCGCTCCGCCCCTCGATGCACGGAACGAGCGCCCACCGACCTGGAGATTTCGTCCTCCAGGGCGGCGATGAAAGACCTGAAATCAAGATCGAGAAGCGATGGCGGTACCGGGTCAAGAAGCTGCCAAACGGCGCCTTCAGGGTTATCCGGCAAGATATGGGCAATGCGGACGACCGTAGGCAAGCCGTTTACATCAACACCCACGGAGGCCACCAGATCCAGGCGAAGCAGAGCGAGGTCGGCGAGGTCTTCCTGACTGAGCAGCTCATCTTTCAAATGACTGTGAATCAACCGCAGACCCCTGAGACGACCTGGCCCCACGCGCCAGCCCCCGAGCTTGGGAATCAGGACTGATTTGGCATCTCCGACGAGAACTTTGAAGATATTCCCTTTTCGGTCCACGAGGATGCCGAGTTGCCGTCCGAGTTCGAAGGAAAGCTCAGTAAGCTGTCTCGAGATTTCCTGCGTCACCACGCGACCGGAAGGAATCCGCTTCAATGCAAGTTTTTCAAGCTTCGTCCGCTGGGAAGGTTTGAGACCGCGAATTGATCCAATAACCGCGTTCAATGGTCCTCACCCCCCCACGCGACTTTTCTCGATCCGGAGCAACTCGATTCTTTCTTACTTGTCCTTATTTTCATGCTCCTCCGGCAGAATTTTGACTACTGAGCCATGGTTGAGCTCAAGATACTTGTTAGCGACCTTGATCACGTCGTTTGCAGTTACCTGCCTGATTTTCCGAATGTACTTGACGTCGTAATCATATCCCAGGCCGTACAGGGTGTTTAACGCCATATTTTCGGCCCTGGACCACGAGCTTTGTAAGGAAATCAAATAAGTGCCCACAAGATTGCTTATGGACCTATTCAATTCGTCATCGCCAACGGGTTCCTTCTTTATGCGTGCGATCTCCCCGTACAACCCTTGGAGCGCCCGTTCGGCCTTGGGCACGTCGCACGCGATGTAAAACGCGAAAATGCCTTGATCGACTGCGGGCCGGGCAAACGAAGTCACCGTGTATGCCAGGGATTGCTTATCCCTGAGTTCCCGGAAGAGACGGCCGCCCTGACCCGACAGAATATTATTAAGAACTTCCACCGGATATCGATCCTCATCTGCCACGGTGGTTCCTCTGAAGCCGATGGCTAGATGCGCTTTGGCCCTGGGAATACGTACGATTTTTTCTCTCTCCTTGGTGATGGGTTCTTCTCGTGGAACTTGCGGGAATTCAACAGGTTTCGCAGCAATTTTTTCGAAGACTGCGCTGATGCGATCCGCAGCCTTGGCATCGAAATCTCCCACGACGGTAACAACAGTGTTCGCCGGCACCGCGAATCGATGAAAGGTTTGCTTCAAATCTGCCGAGGTAAATCCCGCAACTGTAGCCAGGGTCCCTTCCTTATTAAAACCGTACGGATGATGGGGGAAAACGGTGCTGTTGAGAACGTTCACGGCATATGCCACCGGCCTGTCCGGTTCCGTTTTTATGCGGTTGAGGATGAGCAGCCGTTCGCGCTCCAATTTATCGCCCGGGAATGCGCAATCTTGGTAGAGATCCGCCAAGAGCTGCAATCCCTGATCCAAGTATCGACTGAAGAAGCTCGAGTTGAAACCGAAGGAATCGTACCCCGAGAAACCCGAAAGGCGCCCGCCCATTTCGTCAATCTTCCGCGCGATCTCCACTTCCGTCATCTTTTCAGTGCCTTTGTTGAGCATCTGAGAGATAAAGTTCATGATTCCTTCTGTTTCCTTCGTTTCAAAGCGCTTGCCTCCCATGAATGCAATCCTGAAGGAAACAACCGGATTGGAATCGTCCGGAGCAAGCACCAATCGCATGCCGTTTGAAAGAGTTCGAACCGTAGTCTTTGGTCCCGGTGTCTCTTCGGCAATCTCCGGTTTCTTTTCGGGGCCGTACGATTTGACGATTTCCGCTAATTGCTCGACTTGAAATCCTTCATTGCCGTTTTCGGGAATCAGGACCGAAACAGACACGTTGGGAGGTACCAGATAATTCGCCACAACCGCGGAAACCTGTTCGGGCGTGACTGCTGCATTCAGTGCGATGTACTTGGGTTCGTATCCGGCATCTTCCATATCCGCCTGAAAGCTCCCGATACTACGAGCCGTTCCCTGGACCGTTTCTCGTGCGTAAATGTGCTGGGATTCTATGTGCATCTTTGCGTCTTCCAAATCGGCTGCAGACGGTGGTTCCGCCTTTAGCCGCTGGATTTCTTCCATGATCGTCCGGGTCGCAGGCTCAAGATTTTTTGCGTCCAGCGTGGCCGATACCACCATGAGGCCCGGTTCCTTGGGCGTAACCGCGTGGGTTGAGATCGAGTTCACGAGCCTCTTCTCCTTCTTCAGAACTCGAACCAAACGGGAATTGTCCCTTGCTCCCAGCAGATCGCCGATCAGATCCAGCGCATTTACGTCCGCGCCCTTCATGGATTGGATGTGAAATGCTATTGCAAGCCTTGTTTCTCGTGTATTTCGGTCTTTGAGAACTCCTGTCCTGATCTCCCGCTGGGGGGGTTCTTGGGCCCTCGGGGGCCTGAAGAATCCCGTGGGCTTAAGGTCCGCCGTGTACTTCTCGGCATCCTCGCGTATTTTTGCAGCATCCACATCGCCCACCACGATGAGGAACATGTTTTCCGGGACGTACCATTTCTTGCGAAAGTCCAGTATCTCCTGGCGCGTGGTTTTCTCCACTATTTCCTTGTACCCGATGACCGGATATTGATACGGGCTGGCAATGTACGCGGTCTTGAAAAGAAGCTTTGAGGCTTTTCTTTCGGGCCTTTCTTCGCCCTCGAGAATCTCCTCGATGACAACCTGCTTCTCCTTATCCAATTCTGCAGGATCTATTGTCGGTCTGAGGACCGCGTCCGTGAGTATGTCCATACCCTGCGACAAAGCGCTGGACGGGACTGTCACGTGAAAAACGGTTTCATCCCAACTCGTATACGCATTGGTTTCCCCGCCCAAGGCTTCGATTTCGGCAGCAATTTTTCCGACGCCCCGTCGTTCGGTCCCCTTGAAGGCCATGTGTTCGATCACATGGCTGATACCTCGCTCCGCAGGCTCCTCGTCGGCGCTGCCCACCATCACCCAGAGTTGAATGGTAGCCACTTTCCGTGCATGATCCTCTTTTACGAAGACCCGCAATCCGTTTGGTAGGGTAAAATTTTGCAATTTGTCCTCCATCGCACCCGCCCCCATTGGTAAAATAAACATCAATATCAACGCAACCATCCATGTGGAGGTAACCCTGAACGATCCACTCATTTTATCTCCCTCGTTCCAACATGACATACTTTCTGTACGCACGGCGTGAGACGAAATACTCGTGCGGCCCCCAAAGTTTCATTTCAACTATAAGACCTCTTTGGTTCAAGTCAACATACCGGGGAATATCGTCGATTATTCGCAAATTCTTTTATCAATGCATCCAGTTTTGACATCTCGTCGGATGACGGTAGCATTGCCGTGAAGCGATCGGTGTACAGATCCGCCTGTTTCACGAGTATGTTTCGAAGAGTGTCTCTATGCGTCCGGTCCACCCTCTCGCCCACCTCTCTCAAGACGTCGAGCACCTTCAGGTTCAACAGCCATTTCGGAATCAGGGGCACGATCACTGTGTCCAAGAATACGTCCAGAAGACTGAACCCCCCTCCTACGGCTATTTCGGCGGTTATCAATAGCAGAGCCCAGAGCGTGTATGAGCCGTATAATTTGAGTTCGTCGGAAAATGATAGACCGTGCCTGAGCCTTTCGAATTCGATCTCCAGAAGATGCTCGATACCGGGGAAAGCTTCGTCATATTGTTTCTGTATTTCTCCGGAATCCCATCGAGGAACCTCTTCGCGTGCTGCCTGGCGCAAATCTTCCCAAGCCGGGTCCGAAGCCAAGAGGTGGGCAATGTGCAGATTCAATGCTGCCAAAGCCGATTCGAGTGGTTTGAGTTTCACGGTGGCCCGTGTTTCCAGGAAATCTTCTTCTCTGAAATCCGTGTCCTGACTGGCGTTGACCTGATGAGACGTGAAGAGTTCCGCAAATGCCAGGATCGCTTTCTTGATCATATTGCGTACCATCATTCTCGGACCGAAAAGAATGTCGTACTTCCGCAAAAGCTTCTGGAGTCTGTCCCGAATCTGAGCTTCCATGTCTTGCGAGACGATTGCGTGCAGTTGGGAATCCATTTCATCTGAAACAGGGACGAAGATCTCGTGAATCCTCTCGATTACGAGAGCAATCCGCTGCGCTTGAGCCTCAACCGCTGCGTGGAGCTCTTCGAGCGCGACACGCGTCCGGTTCCGCAACTTTTCCAGTTCAGAGCTGCGAATCTCTTCTCTGTCTCCCGCTTGCATCAGCTCCCTGAATTCAGGCCTTTCACGCAGACCATGTACCACGTCCGGCGGCGGCTGGATCCTTTCTATTCGAATTGGCTCGCTCGTATACCCTTTCTCGGCGAGGGCACACCGGAAATCATCGAATGCGGCATCTGAGGCTGCTTTATTCATGACGAACACGATTTTCTTACCCCAAGCCCGTGCTTGCAGCCCGATCCGGTGACCGGCAAGATCGCCGTACTTTTCCTGAGACGTGACGAACACCAGGACATCGCTGATAATAAAAAAATTCTCCGCAATTACTCGGTTCGAAACCTCCACGCTGTCAAAATCCGGAGTATCGACCAGGACGAGCGCGGCTGAGTCCGGATTCCTATCAGACACAATGACAGCTTCGTTCGTATCTCCTTTGAAGAACGGACAGTCGGCGAGTTTCGGAATTGCATCCTCGTGAGCGAGCACGACTGCTCTAAGGGTGTACGGCCTCCGCGTTCCAACGTCGCTTATTTTCCTGCCAGTCAGGGAATTGAACAGCGTGCTTTTTCCCGTTCCGGTGCCGCCCACGAGACAGGTGATCAGAGGAAATCCGTTTCCGAGGCTGCATTTGCAAGCATAGGCCTTCAACAGCCTATTCGCTTCGAAGAGCCTCGTCTGCAACTCAGCGTAATCCATGAGGCGCTCGTCAAAATGCAGGTGAATTTCCGTGCCTGTGGCCAACCCACTACCTCTCGCGTCCGAAGATTTCTCGCATGGAGCGATCTTACACCAAATACACTTTTGCGCATGCGTTTTTGTCTGCATTCGTCCCCCGCCGGCACGCAGTGGGCAGCCGGGATGGCCTTCGGATGTGCCTGGATGCCCGTCGTTCGGGAACAGGGAACATCTGCGAGCACTACAGGCGTATCCATTCGGTTACGGGCGGCAAAAGGCTGTCATAGCTAGCGCAGCGAAGCGGTCTCCGCCTTTAAGTATCGAGATTACTTCGTCGTTTCACTCATCGCAATGACAGAGGTTAGGCAGTTCCCCCGAGTAACTGAATGATTACCTACAGGTGCTAGTGTGGTGTCCCGCAAATAGCTTTCAAATCACCGGCTTGGTCGGCACGCGAATCAGTGTCATTGCCAGGAGCGACGCGACGAAGCAATCTCCAGCCCCTATTGTGCAACTACGCGAGATTGCTTCGCATCGCTCGCAATGACAAAGCCGGCTTCCCTTGCTCGATGAAAACTTCGGAAGAGGCTCAAATGGCCGGTTACGTAAGTTACTTGTGGGACAGCACACTAGAATACAATTGAATGTGGTCTATGCTTTTGTTATGTCAACTGCATGCCCATCCGAAAAGGAGCCCCGCATGTTGAAGGATTATCCCAAGGCCATAGTGACTCAAGACGGCACGTCAGTTTTGCTTCGTCCCGTAACTCGGTCGGACGAAGAGGCCCTGAAGAAATTCTTCTCCCTGATACCGGATGCGGAAAAATGGTTCCTCATCGAAAAATTTACCGACTCGGAACTCCTTCACGAATGGATCGAACAGCTGAACTATGATCGAGTCCTTCCCATTGTGGCCGTGGTGGAGGACTCGGGTGAAATTATCGGGAATGTGAGACTGTACCGTTCAAGCTCGCCGTCCGTCAAACACGTGGCGCACATGCGCGTTACGGTCCTCCCCGCGTACAGGCATTTGAAGGTGGGAGGCTGGATGATACTCGACAGCGTCAAGCAAGCGATGGATCTGGGTATTGAAAAGATTATCGCTGAAATGGTGGAGGGACTCGAGGATCCGGCAGTGAATGCGGCCTTGAAGCTTGGTTTCCGCCAAGAAGGGCTGTTACCCAACTACGTGAAGGACAGAAGGGGAAGACTTCGGAACCTGATCATCATGGTCAAGAACCTACCCCGTGAATGGAGCGACTTTTGACATCTTCCATACATGATAAAGACGGGTTTGTTCAAAAGAAGGTCGTTCACGAGACCGAAAAGGGAAACTTGATCATTTGTTCCAATTGCCAGCCCGATTTTTTCCACGACCTCGTCATGGACGCGGGATTAGGTAAATTCTCCCATTATTCATCCATAATACAAAAGCTGGAGTCATTTCAAAAGATTGCACGTCGAGAGGGCGGTCGCATAACCCTGGCGCTCGTGGAACCAAATATTATCGTGGGCTATAATACTTGCTGGTACCCGGCTCCTGACGAGCGGTGGAGCGCGTTGGGCACACTTATGTACGAACTGGCCGCAGTGGAGGTGAGCCGCCATTACCGGGGATTACACATTGCCCGACGTATTCTGGAACTCACGCTGGACGACGACTTCTTCGAGGACAAGATTGCGTACATCAACGGATATTCGTGGCATTGGGATCTTGAAGGAAGCGGCTTGAGCGCAGCCCAATACCGCCAAATGATGATGCGCCTTTACAGTCCCTTCGGCTTCAGGGAAGTCTACACGAATGAGCCGAATATCGCCTTGAGAGACGAAAACATCATGATGATCAGGGTTGGGTCCAGAGTTTCTCCTGACGATCAGCGGCGATTCAGGTACCTTCGGTTTGGAATAAAACAACAACCGCAGTGCAATTCGGCAACAGTGTAATACCCGATGTGATTGTCAATGATGGGGACGATCGCACCAGTTGAAAGACGGGTGGTCGGTAGAGCGGCAACCGTAAACCGGACGCTTGGAAAACCGTTGACCTTCCGCATCGCATGCTGTCTGGCCGTGAAGTAAATCATGCACCCCCGAATCCAGACACGGTTCGCTATTTTCGTCTTGAATGTTCGCGCCGATCAGCAGGTCAAATCTTTCGTCCCATTCAGTGAACATGTCGGAACCTCCCCTCGCGGCTCTTCGGAACGCCATGTCTTCCAGAGGACGCTGCCGCAAGCATTTCGCTTCGGACAATCACCGCGAAACCTCGACTCCTCTTCGCAGAATAAGACATCCAGAAATCGCGTGCCCCTTTCGGCCTCCTGACACCCTCTAAAACAGGACGCTTCCACACCTCGGTCCCGTACGCACATCAACAGGTAATGTGACAAACAGTAGCATCTTTCGTGCCACAATGGCCGGATAAGGGGTTGGCTAAATATACTCCAGGAAACGGGGAGTTGGCAGATAGCCACATGCGGGAAGCGATTCCATGGCAGGCATGCAAGGGCACTTTGTGAGCGAAGTTCGGACAGTATCATATTAATGCCTAAAAACAATGCCTTGGGAGATAGTTATGTGTTAAAAAAGCCCAAAATATACAAGAGTGTCCGATATCTGCAACAGTGCCTGCCCGGGCAGACTCGCCGGTCAAGAACTGGTCCCTCACCCGGGAGCCAAACCCGGCGCCTTGGCCCCGCACGAAGGACAAAACTTCGCATCGGGCGGCAAAGGCGCTGTGCATGCCCCGCACACGGGAACCGCTGGCCCGGATGGAGTCATGCCCGTCTCCGCATGTGAGGGTACCGTATTGTCTACCTCCGGCTCGTCCGGAGGAACATCGAGATATTCTTGTTTTTCCCCGCCTTGCGAGGGTTCAAGAGCCGGCTGTTGCTCCCCGCCGTGCTTCTCGATGAATTTGGCCACGATAATTCCGCACTGGGGACATTCTTCGTACGGATGAGATTGCGGCATGCGGCATGCCGGGCAACGCCAGACCTTGCCCTTCCTCTGTGCCCACAGCAGTTGAAGTTCCGAGCACGCGGATTCACTTATCAGCTTTGCTGCAACGAGCTGTTTCATCAGCGCCTGGACCTCTCTGGCCGAAAGTGCGTATTTCCCCATAAGTGCGCTGTCATCCATTCCGGAATTGATATCCTGCACAACCTGATGAGCGCTTATGTGCTTTTTATCCATGACACAAGATCCCTCCCGGAGAAAAGCGATGTTCATTCACATAAGGAAGAATCGGGGTTCGCCCAATCTTCCCGTTTTGACGGCACATTCACATGGAACAACGGACGGTACGCGTTACGGTAGTCCGGAGGTGGCCACATCTATCCCCACGGGACAGTGGTCGGACCCCGTGACCTCCCCGAGGATGAAGGCATCCTTGACAGAGTCGATCATCTCGTCGGTGACGAAAACGTAATCGATTCTCCAGCCCACGTTGCGTTGGCGCGCCCTTGTTTTCATGTCCCACCAGCTGTACTCCACTGCATCCGGGTGCATGCGGCGAAACGTGTCGATGTATCCGAGGGATACGACCTTATCCATCCAGGCTCGCTCCACGGGCAAGAAGCCGGACACCTTCGCATTCTCTTTTGGCCGGGCGAGATCGATTTCGTTATGCGCAGTGTTCACATCACCGACGAAAATCAGACGATTGTTCGTCTTTCGGATGGATTCCAGCAGGTCTACGAACGCCTCGTAAAATTCCATCTTGTATTTCAGCCGTTCGGGTCCCATCTTTCCATTGGGAAAATATACGTTGAAGAGAATAAAATCGCTGAAATCCACGCGCATGAACCGGCCTTCCTCGTCGAATCGAGGGATTCCCATGCTGAAATCTACGCTGAGCGGTTTCATTCTGGTATAGAGTGCAACACCGCTATATCCCTTTTTGTTTGCATAATGCCAGTGCGATGCATAGCCCTCTGCCTCCATCAATGCACGAGGGATCTGATCGGGCTGAACTTTTGTTTCCTGCACACACAGTATTTCCGGAGCCGTCGCGGCCAACCACTCGAGAAACCCCTTCTTGTGCGCACTTCGGATGCCGTTTACATTCCAGCTTAACAGCTTGATGGTTCCAGACATTGTTTCACTCCGGCAGATTGCTTCCAAGCGAATCATAGACGGGCATTCGCTTGGAGTTGCCCGGCGCAGCAGCGTGCTTGAATCGCCGCAAACAAAAAACCCGACCTTGAGGCCGGGTTCATTTCCGAATGTGGTGCCGAAGGCCGGACTCGAACCGGCACGAGCTCTCGCCCGCCACCCCCTCAAGATGGTGTGTCTACCAAGTTCCACCACTTCGGCGTACTCGCTAGTGTATCTATCGCGGCAGACTTCGTCAAGCGCAAATAGCCCTGCAGGGTATCCATTCACGTGAGGGCACGAAACATGCTGTCACTGCGGGCGAAGCGAAGCAATCTCTGCCCTCGCCTATAGGGAGCGCTCGGTCGCTTCAGCCCTCCCAATGACGGCTCGGTGCAGGCCGAAGCCTCACACGGCATGTAATGCGGACCCGGGTGCCCGATGCATGGCAGATGTTTGATACGCGGTGAGAAATAAAAAAGACAGTTATTTTAAGAAATAATTTCTAAAATCTCAAGTTAAAAAGAGCTTGACAACCAAACTGTCGGGATATAGGTTTGTTTTAGAAGGCATGAACTTTTGGAATCCTCGGACCGGCAGGCCACAGCCGCGGCCGATGCTCGGAACTCCAAAACATACGAAATGGCCGCTCATTCTTGCGCTCCGAGCGACATGTTCGGTCCTTGAAAGGTGAGAATCCTCGTGCATGTGCCGGTCCTGCTCCAGGAAATACTGCAGATTCTCACCCCGCGTTCAGGAGGCGTATATCTGGATGGAACCCTGGGAGCAGGCGGTTATGCTGAGGCCATTCTTGAAGAGTCGAGTCCTGACGGCAGGGTGATCGGACTCGACCTGGATCCCGACGCCGTCGAACGAGCCACTCGACGGTTGGACCGTTTCGGAAACAGGTTCCGCCCTGTGCATGGCGGGTTCCAGGACGCGAGGGAGATTTTGATGTCCATGGCCATTTCTCGGGTGGACGCAGCTGTTTTGGACCTGGGACTCTCGTCGGATCAGTTGGAAGATCCGGCAAGGGGATTCAGTTTCAGATCTACGGGTCCCCTGGATATGCGGTTCGACACCAGTTCCGGGCAAAAGGTAGCTGAATACTTGCAAAACATTTCTATTAAAAAACTTGAAGAAATACTTGCAGCCTACGGAGAAGAAAGGTATTGCAAGAAGCTGGCCCGCGGGATCATCCGGGAACGCGATCGCGGGAGCATCGCAACCACGGAGGATCTTGCCCAGGCGGTTACTGGAATTCTTGGAGGTCGCAGGGGAAAGATTCACCCTGCTACCAGGACGTTTCAAGCGCTAAGAATTGCTGTGAACCGGGAGTTGGAAAACCTCGAAGCAGCTCTGCGGGACATTCCTGATCTGCTCGCGGCCGGAGGTCGCTTGTGCGTGGTATCGTACCATTCACTCGAAGACAGGGCGGTAAAGAATTCGTTCAGGGAGCGCAAGAGAGAATCCGGCCGTTGGAACATTGTGTTCCCGAAGCCGGTGAGGCCTTCGCCTGAAGAAACCAGGTCCAATCCAAGGGCACGGTCGGCTCGACTGCGAGTCCTGGAGGCGCTTTGTTGACGCGGATTCGCAAAAATAAGGGTTTGGAGCCCCTTACAATGGGAAGAGTGTAATCGTGGCATTCACCAGGAAATCCAAGCTGCGCAACGATCCGTTTCGGAGACGTGCCTTTCGTGCCGTGTGGGGATGGTTCGGATTGGGCAAGACGAGCCCGGTCATGGTCGTGGTGCTGTCTGCGGCAATTCTGTTTGTGGGAATGTTTTACGTATGGACTCGCATGCAGTTGGTTCAGATAGGGTACGAGATCTCCGGTCTTGAGAACAAGAATAATGAGCTGAAGAATCGGAAGCGGGAGCTTCTGCTGGAGATAGCATCTCTCCAGTCGCCCCGGGAACTGGAGACAAAGGCAGCCAAGTACGGCCTGGTTTTTCCCGCAATGGGCAAGGTGGTTCATGTACCGGAGTAAAAAACCCGTCAATTGGGTGGCCTTCCGAATAGCCCTTGTTGCGGCGTTGTTTGCTGCGGGAACGGTGTTGCTCACGGTACGTGCGTACAGACTCCAGGTCTCCGATGCGGACACGCTGAAGAAGCGCGCTGACAAGCAGCGAACCCGAGTGATTCATTTGGAGTCCAGGCGGGGTGCTATTTTGGATAGGTCGGGAGAGCAGTTGGCCGTGAGTCTGGAAGTGAACTCAATTTACGCAAAACCACGCAAGGTGGTGGACAAGAAGGACACCGCGCGAACACTCGCCGAAATTCTCGAAATGGACGAAAAGGAGATCCTGAAGAAACTTGATGAAGACAAGACGTTCGTATGGATTCAGCGCAGGGTTTCTCCTCTTGTGGCTGAGAAAGTGAAGAAGTCCGAACTGCAGGGAGTGATCATCGGGACAGAATATCAGCGCTTTTATCCACTCAAGAGTCTGGCCGCCCACGCTGTGGGGTTTGCGGGATTGGATTCCAGCGGTCTGGAAGGCTTGGAGCTTCTGTACGATCAGGATCTCAAGGTCGATCCCATTCCCGTGACAGCTCAGCGCGACGCCCTGGGGCGTCCCGTGATGTTCACCGCCATCGGCCAGGACCCCAAACGCCGCGATCTGCACCTTACCCTTGACCGCAATATTCAGTACGTAGCCGAACGAGAACTGGAAGAAGCGATTCACAGGAGCCGGGCCAAGGACGGAGTCGTTGTGGTCTTGAACCTGGATTCGGGTGAAATTCTTGCCATGGCCGTCCGGCCCACGTACAACCTGAACGTGTTCCACAAGGCATCTGCGGAAGCGAGAAGGAATCGGAGCGTATCCGACACGTTCGAACCAGGTTCCACATTCAAGGTTTTTCTCGCTGCGGCCGCGCTGGACCTGGCGCGCATCGGTCCAAACGAGATGTTCGACTGCCAAAACGGTCTGTACAAATACAATGGAGCAGAAATTCACGATGTGGTTCCCCACAAAATGCTTTCATTCGACGAAGTCATTATAGATTCCAGCAACATAGGCGCTGTGAAAATTTCGGAGAAGCTCAAGAAAAGCGAATTTTACAGAGTTCTCAGCGGATTCGGATTCGGTTCGGCAACCGGGGTGGATCTTCCCGGAGAAAGGCCGGGTTTGTTGCCGCCTCCCGGTAAATGGTCGGTTCTCACCAAAGGCAACATCGCATTCGGCCAGGGAATCAGCGTAAACGCCGTCCAGTTGACGGCGGCCTTTGCAGCTGCGGTAAATGGAGGTATCCTATACAAACCGCGTCTCATGAACAGCATCACCAACGCTTTGGGTGAAACGATCCGAGTGAACCAGCCTGCTGAGATCCGCAGGGTAATAAAAGAATCCACTTCGGAAAAAATCGTGGAGATTCTGCGATCCGTGGTAGCCAGAGGAACCGGAAAGTCTGCCGCAATCCCGGGAGTAGACGTGATTGGCAAGACGGGCACCGCCCAGAAGCCGGATCCGGCAGGAGGATACTCGCAGGACAGGTATGTAGCGTCTTTCATCGGCGCTCTCATGAGTATAAAACCCAGGCTCGCGATCTTCGTCTTGATAGACGAACCTGCAGGTAAAATCAGGACGGGCGGCAAGACTGCGGCTCCCGTTTTTCGGAAAATCGGCGAAGGAATACTCGCGTTGTGCGGCAGTAAGCCTGTCGAGCAGGACCTGATCATGGCTTCGGCTTGTCCGGCATCGAAAAAGACGGGAGTCGCCGCGCACCGGAACATTACCGTGCGCCGCGGACCCAGGCAGGGTGAATGGATCGTCCCAGATTTGAAAGGCCTCGACATGCGCCAGGTTATGGAAGTGTGCGGCAAGATAAAATGCGACGCCACGTTTCAGGGAATGGGGCATGCGGTAGGGCAGGAGCCGAAACCCGGAAACGTTCTGAAAGAAGGGGCACCGCTTACGGTCTCCTTTGAGGGGCAGTCCTCGTGATGGTCACATTGCAAGACATCCTCGGTGTCCTTGACACTCCGTTGCTGCGAGGAGACGGCTCTGTGCGCGTGACTGGTCTGTCCCACGACAGCCGCAGCGTTAAACCAGGCTGGATTTTCATTGCCATCGCAGGAGAGACAGCTGACGGTCATGCTTTCATATCGAGGGCAATCCAGGCCGGAGCTGTCGCGGTGATCGCCGAAAAATCTCCGGATACTGAGCACGAAGGATTTCCGTGGATAACGGTTCCAGACACCAAAAAGGCACTCGGCACGGTAGCCGCGCTCCTTTTCGGCAAACCCACGGAGAAGCTGGTACTCGTGGGTATTACGGGAACGAACGGAAAGACAACCCTCACCTATCTCCTGGAATCCATAGTCAAAGCTGCAGGCGGATTTCCGGGTGTGGTGGGAACGATATCCTATCGCTGGGGCGGCAGCGAACAGGAAGCGGCCCGAACCACTCCCGAAGCTTCGGACCTTCAAGCATATTTTGCCTCGATGGTAGAGGCGGGTGTAACCCATGCTTTCATTGAGGTGTCCTCACACGGGTTGCATAGGGGCCGCCTGAACGGATGCCAATTCGATCTGGGCGTGTTCACGAATCTGACCCAGGACCACCTCGACTATCACGGAAACATCGAAGAGTACTACTGCGCGAAACGGCTACTCTTCACAGAGCTTTTGCCGCAATCTACCAAGACGAACCGTCGTGCAGTGATCAATCTGGACGACGCATTCGCCGGACGGCTCAGGGGAGAAATCGGCAATTTGCCGCTCATCACGTATGGAATCTCGTCACAGGCTGACGTACGCCCGAGCGACATGAACGTTGCTGCGGACGGTATCTCGGGAACGGTGATGACTCCCCGGGGCGGTATTCGAGTGCACTCCCGCCTCACGGGATCTTTTAACCTGTCGAATATTCTTGCTGCAATCGCGGTGGCCGACAGCCTGCGCATTCCGTTCGATGCGATTGCCAGTGGCATCGATGCGGTGGAAGCGATTCCCGGCAGATTAGAGAGAATTCCTTCCGAAACAGGCTCCATATTCGTTGATTACGCTCATACCCCAAGCGCACTGAAGAATGTCCTCGAGGCTTTGCACGCAGTGCGTACAGGCCGGATCGTCACGATCATGGGATGCGGAGGCGACCGGGACAAAACCAAGCGGCCTCTCATGGGCATGGAAGCGGCTGCAGGCAGCGATTTCGTAGTAGTGACGTCGGACAATCCCCGCACCGAAGAACCACTGTCCATCATGGGCCAGGTGGAAGACGGGATACTGCGTCACGGGTTTACGCTTTTTCCCGAGGCGTGTAACGGTCACCCGCTGCAGTCGGGCAGGTACAAACTCATAGAGGACCGGAGACAGGCCATCGCGTGGGCGATCCAGCGCCTCAACCGGAGCGACATACTGCTGGTGGCAGGAAAGGGACATGAGACGTATCAGGAAATGAACGGAGTGCGATATCCTTTTGACGATCGACAGGTCATCCGGGAAGAACTGGCGAAACAGTCTTCACCCGCGACCTCCGCGTTCACAATGAAGAGTGATCGGGATACATCCGGGAGAGAGTGCTCATGAGGGCCACGTCGGGACCATATATAGCCCGAGTCGTCGCAGAAGCATGCGGAGGCGTGATTCTGTGCGGTGATTATGGGGCAGCATTTGACGCAATCTCCACGGACTCGAGAGATATCAAAGCAGGCGATCTGTTTGTTCCCTTAAAGGGAACGAATTTCGATGGACACAAATTTCTTTTTCCGGCCCTGGAAGCCGGAGCCCGAGGGAGCCTGATAAACCGCGATACACACAGGGACATCCACAGAGATCTCACCAAGTCTGTCCTGATCCAGGTTCAGGACACCCTCCTTGCTTTGTCTGACCTTGCATCAGCCCACCGTATGAGATATCCCGTCCCCCTGATCGCGGTAACAGGCTCTTCGGGCAAAACCACCGTCAAGGAGATGATAGCGGCCGTTCTTGCGCGGTCGCATCGTCCCCTGATTTCAGAAGGTAATTTCAATAATCTCATCGGCCTGCCCATGACGGTGCTCAATCTCGGGCCGAAGCATACGGCAGCAGTGGTGGAAGCCGGAATCAACACTCCGGGGGAAATGGATAGTCTGGCCCGGGCAGCCTTACCCGACGTGGCGGTGATCACAACCGTCGGACCGGTCCACCTGGAAGGGCTCGGGTCAATCGAAAACGTTGCTGCGGAGAAATTCAAGATCACTGCAGGCTTGAAACCGGGCGGCACCGTGGTGGTGCCTGCAGGAAATCCATATCTGGAACCGCTCGTACGTGCATGCCCATTCCGGGTAATTACCTTTGGTCAGGAACGGGGAGATTTCTCTGCCCGGAACATTGTGTATGGCGAACAGACATCTTTCGAGATGCGCTGTCCCACCGGCACTCACGAGATGCATCTGCCAGTTCCGGGACGTCATAACGTTGCAAATGCGCTTGCCGCAGCAACAGCTGCGTGGGCAATCGGCATACCACTGAAGGAGATAGCGGAAACCTTGAGCGGATTCGTGCCGCCCGCGTGGAGAATGGAAATGCTCCCTCTGCCGAAGGACAGGGTTCTCATCCGGGATTGTTATAACGCGAATCCGCAGTCGGTCCGTGCGGCATTGGAGGTACTCGCGAGTCGAGTTCGAGGTTCCAGGACACTGGCGATACTGGCGGACATGATGGAGCTGGGGGATTCGTCTGCAAACCTCCACAGGCAAATTGGCAAGGATGCAGCAGAATTGAATGTAAATCACGTTATATTTGTGGGGCAGTTCGGCACCTTTTTCGCGGAGGGCTATCTATCCGCGGGGGGAGATGCGGGCTCCGTGACCCTGGTTCCGGACAAGGAAGCTGCGTGGGATGCGATCGCTTCGCATGTGGAAAGCTATGGAACCATTCTGGTCAAAGGATCGCGTCTTATGAAGATGGAAACTCTTGCAAACCTGATTCTCGGGGAGAACTAGCCCATGTTGTATCACCTGCTGTATCCGTTGGGCTCTAGTTTGATCCTGTTCAACGTATTCAAGTACATTACGTTCAGAGCCATTATGGCAACGTTAACGGCGCTGATGATCAGCTTTCTCCTGGGCCGGCCCGTCGTGGACTATCTCAGGGCGTTTCAGATCGGTCAGATGATCAGAGACGACGGACCAAAAAGCCATTTTGAGAAGAGCGGTACACCGACTATGGGCGGTCTGCTCATTCTGTTTGCCATGTCTTTTTCCTGCCTCATGTGGACGAGACTGGACAACATCTATTTTTGGATAGTGCTCGGGGTAACGCTGACATATGGATGTATCGGATTTCTCGATGATTATTTGAAAATAACCCGGCAAAGTCACAAAGGGCTTTCCGGAAAGAACAAGATAGCTTTGCAACTCATAGTCGGCGCTCTGGTGGGATTTGTGCTTTGGATGGATCCGGTGTTCAAGACCACGCTTGCTGTCCCCTTTTTCAAGAATTTCCATCCTGATCTCGGATTCTGGTACGTTCCCTTTGCCGCGCTGGTCATTGCGGGCGCTTCGAATGCAGTGAACCTGACAGACGGCTTGGATGGGCTCGCCATCGGTCCGGTGATGATTTGCGGAGCAACCTATCTCCTCTTCGCCTATGTGGCGGGCCACTTGAAGCTTGCCCATTATTTGCAAGTCAGCTACGTGCCGGGTTCGGGTGAGCTTGTGGTGGTGTGTGGAGCGATGTTGGGCGCGGGCATGGGATTTCTCTGGTACAACGCATATCCCGCGGAAATCTTCATGGGGGACGTAGGATCACTGTCTCTGGGCGGATTCCTGGGTGCCGTTGCCGTGGTAACGAAGCACGAAATCCTGCTTGCCATCGCAGGAGGGGTTTTCGTCATCGAAACCGTGTCCGTAATCTTGCAGGTGGTCTCTTTCAAAGCTACCGGTAAACGCGTCTTCAATATGGCGCCGATTCATCATCATTTCGAGCTGAAAGGCTGGCCCGAGCCCAAAGTGATTGTCAGATTCTGGATCATCTCGGTCATTTTTGCGCTCATGGCCTTAAGCACCCTGAAGCTCCGCTGAGGATCGCGAGGATGACGTGAATTCAAAAAATCGGACAAAATCACTCAGAGCAAAGACAGACATGATCGCGAGAAGGCTTCATCACTCAGGTAAGTATTGGATGCTGTGTGCAGACACCGTGTGTCAGCGGCCGGCAGCCCCGGAGGCACAACAGAAGGAAGTCGTCAGGAGCGCGAAGCTGCCCGGACGTTTTCCCGGAGCTGAACCGTATAAGAAAATCCAAGGATGCGCATGTTCTGGGAAAAAATAAAAAAGGTTCTCCCGCAGGTCACTCCGGCTGCGGCCGCGGATCAAAAAGCGGTCCCTGAACCGGGAGGCGCTGCTGCAAAGAGGAGCTACGGACCCGACCTGTTTCTCCTCACGGTGGTGGTGCTCATCCTGACCATCGGAATCGTGATGGTCACCTCTGCAGGGTACATTATAGCAGCGGCTAAACATGGCGACGGGTTCTATTTCACCAAGAAGCAGGGTTTAGCCATGTTGGCCGGGCTTGGGATCATGTATCTGTTTTCGCTGATCAATCCAAATTTTTGGAAAAAAGTCGCAGTTCCGTTGATGGCTGTCGGGATGATAGGTCTGCTCCTGGTGTTCGTCCCGGGAATCGGAGTCGAACTGGGAGGTTCGAGCCGTTGGGTCAGGCTCCCTTTCGGTTTCTTTCTGCAGCCTTCAGAATTGATTAAGTATGCGCTCATCATCTTCATCGCCAGATCCCTGGCAAAAAAGGGCGACGGCATTCGCGATTTTGCCGTGGGTTTTCTGCCGCACGTGCTTGTTATGGTGGCCGTAGTCTTCGTTATTCTTATGCAGCCGGATTTCGGTACAGCGGTGATTTTGACGGTGGTCGGCTTCTTGATGCTTTTCGTGGCAGGCGTACGCATACAGCATCTCTTGGGAAGCATGATTCTGTGCCTGCCTTTCGTCATATATATAGCCGTAAGCGCACAATACCGCGTTGCCCGGCTCAAGACGTTTCTGGATCCCTGGGGAGAACCGCTGAAATCAGGATTTCAAATCATCCAGAGTCTCATCGCGTTCGCATGTGGTGGATTGTCGGGCGTGGGAATCGGCAAAGGAATTCAAAAGCTCTATTATTTGCCTCAACCTCACACGGATTTTATCTTTTCGGTGGTTGGCGAAGAGCTCGGCCTATTGGGCGTTTTTCTGCTGATTTTCCTTTTTTACCTCCTGATCTGGCGGGGATTGACGACCGCGATCAGATGCTCGGATACGTTTCAGCGTTACCTGGCGTTCGGGATAACATCCCTGATTGGATTGCAGGCGATGGTCAATATGTCTGTAGCCATGGGACTGCTTCCTACCAAAGGCCTTCCCCTGCCACTCGTATCGCTGGGCGGCACTTCGCTGGTCATGAGTCTTGCCGGACTGGGGATTCTCATGGCAATCAGCAAGAACGCTCAGGTGCCGGCTAAGGAGGAACGGCCATGAGACTCCTCATTGCAGGCGGAGGAACAGGCGGGCATCTTTTTCCTGCCCTTGCGGTCGCCCAAGCTCTCACGGTCGAAGATCCGCGTGCGGAAGTCCTGTTCGTGGGCACTCGCAACGGCATCGAGGCGCGAATCATTCCCGGGACGGGATTCCCCATCAGATACATTACTGCACGGGGCATGCGCGGAACGGGGATTCTCAATAAGTTGCGAGGAGCGCTGGAACTGCCGTTCGGAATCTTTCAATCTCTCAAGCTGATCCGGAATTTCAGGCCTGATTTTGTGCTCGGAGTGGGCGGATATGCGTCCGGTCCAACGCTGGCAGCCGCGGCTCTCATGAGAATACCCACGGGAATCCAGGAGCAGAATTCCATCATGGGCACCACGAACAGGATCCTTACCGCATTCGTGGACACGATTTTCACGTCCTGGGAAGACACCCGCCCGGAACCGCCTGCGAAAAAGACCGTGATGACAGGCAATCCCATCAGGCTGAACCTGATGGACTGCCCCCAACCCGACCGAGATCCCGACTGTATGCATCTGCTTATTTTCGGAGGATCACGAGGCGCCCAGAGCATCAATGCCGCGATAACGGGAAATCTGGATAGTCTGGTTCCCATCGCCCACCGGATACGAATAATTCACCAGACCGGGCTGGGAGCTGCGGAAACCGTGGAGGAAGCGTACTCTAGGGCCGGAATAAAGGCTGAAGTCAGGGAATTTATCGACGAAATGGGACCTGCCTACAACTGGGCAGATCTTGTCATTTGCAGGAGCGGCGCAAGCTCGCTTGCGGAAATGACCGCAATGGGCAAACCCGCGATCGTCATTCCGTACCCGTACGCAATAGGCGATCACCAGACGAAAAACGCGAAGGTTCTCGAAGCCAGGGGGGCCGTACGAGTCGTCCCTGATGCACGTCTCCAGAACGGAGCTCTTATGAAGGAAATTCGCAGCGTGTTGGATCGCCCGGACCGGTTGAAGATCATGGCGGAAAATTCACGAAAAGCGGGACGGCCCGACGCTGCACGAACGATTGCCCTGCAAATACTGAAGGCCGAAAGGAGTGGAACGTGATCGGTGCCCTGTTCAAGAGGGTTGAAGACGTTCACTTCGTCGGAATCGGCGGTGTGGGCATGAGCGGAATCGCAGAGATTTTGCTCGCCCTGGGTTTTCGGGTAAGCGGTTCGGACGCGCGTTCTTCGGGCACTACCGAACGCCTGCAGAAACTGGGCGCTCGCATCTGGATCGGACACGATCGGGATCACCTGGAAAAAGCAGACGTGCTGGTCTTTTCCTCTGCGGTTTCCGAAGATAATCCCGAGGTCCGTGCCGCACGGGAGCGCATGATACCGGTGATTCCCCGTGCAGAGATGCTTGCCGAACTCATGAGAATGCAAACGTCCGTCGCGGTAGCCGGAATGCACGGGAAAACCACCACCACGTCTATGATTGCGTGGATTCTTTCCCACGCGGGCGTGGACCCGACCGTCATCATCGGAGGAAAACTCGATCACCTGGGCGGCGGAGCACGGTTGGGCCAGGGAGATCTCCTGGTTGCGGAAGCGGACGAATCGGACCGCTCGTTCTTGAAGCTATATCCCACCATCGCAATCGTCACGAATATGGATCTCGAGCACATGGACTGCTACTCCTCCATGAACGAGATCAAGGCGACCTTTCTTGAGTTCATCAATCGCATTCCGTTTTACGGGTATGCAGTGGTGTGTCTGGACGACCCGCACGTGCAGAGCATCATTCCACAGCTGAAAAAACGTTTCATTACGTACGGACTGTCGTCTCAGGCGATGATTCGTGGACGCAAACCTTCTTTCCAGGGTGGCGTTTCAGGTTTTCAGGTGTACCGGGGAGAAGAGGCGCTGGGAGATATCCGCCTGCCCATGCCGGGAATTCATAACGTAGTGAATGCCCTGGCTGCGGTAGCCGTCGCAGATGTCTGCAACGTGCCTTTTGCCCTGACGAAGGAGGCTCTGGCTTCATTTCCGGGAGTGCAACGCCGCTTTACCCAGCGCGGGCAGGCAGCCGGGGTCACGGTGATCGATGATTACGGTCATCATCCTGCGGAAATCAGAGCGGTATTGCAGGCTGCCCGGCAAATAGCCTCACGGCGTATTGCGATACTGTTCCAACCTCATAGATACACGAGAACACAGGCCCTTTTCGAGGAGTTTCTCACCTGTTTCCATGACGCGGACCTGCTGTATGTGATGGAAGTGTATCCCGCGAGCGAACAGCCCATCGAAGGCGTTTCCGGACGAAAACTCGCGGACGCGATACGCAGCCGCGGTCACAAGACCGTGAAATTTCTCGAAGACAAGTCGTCATGTGCGGCCGTCGTGGCTGCGGATCTCGAACCGGGAGACATGCTCATCACCCTGGGCGCGGGCGACGTGACCGTTATGGCCTCGGGCATTTTGGAGGAACTCAAGAAGAAGGAGGTCTCTCAAAAGTGACCCCCACGGACAGCCAGATCCGGAAAATCGGGGAACTCGTGCAGGGAAGTGCCTTCTCGGGTGTACCCCTGTCCAGGTTTACCTCCTTCAAAATAGGGGGCCCGGCGGACGTTCTGGCAGAACCGTGCACAGTCGTGGAATTGACCGGTCTCCTGCGTTACCTGGCACGGGAAGGTCTTCCGTACATCGTGCTGGGCTCGGGGACAAACGTCTTGTTCCCGGATGCGGGATTCAGGGGCGTGGTGGTGAGGACGGTCTCCATAAGCGGATTTGAAGTCATTGAAAACGGCTCCGATCATGCGTCGATCCGAGCTGCTGCGGGAATGCCCCTGCCCTCGCTGGTAAACAGAACATCCAAGCTCGCCTGGAAGGGGCTGGAGCCGTTGTGGGGGATTCCGGGGTCCTTCGGCGGCGCCATAGCAGGCAATGCGGGAGTCCCGGAGGCGTGCATCGGGGATTTCCTCGTTGAGATCGATCTCCTCACCCCTCAGGGAGAAGCGATGAAGCTGGTGGGGGAGAAGATTGACTACGAATACCGTCACATGAAGATTCCTTCGCGGCATGTGATAACGGGAGGAACACTGAGGCTCAAACGGGGAACTCCTGAAGCCATCCGTGCGGAGATTGCGGCAGCGAAGCGCCGCCGGGAGCGAAGACAACCGGTCGACAAGCCCAGCGCCGGCTGTATCTTCAGGAATCCCGCTCCGGACAAACCAGCAGGTCTTCTCATTGACGGGCTGGGACTCAAAGGCATGGCCGTCGGCGGAGCTCAGGTATCCGAAGTGCACGCAAATTTTATCGTCAATCGGGGAAATGCCACTGCATCTGACGTCTTGGAATTGATACGCCTTATCCGGGAGCGTGTACGGCAGGCCGAGAATCTCGAGTTGGAGTTGGAAATTCGCATGTTCGATGAGGAGGTGCCATATGACTGAAAAGAGTCGACCCCTCATCATCGACAAAAAACCTGGTTCCAAAGATGTGGCGGAAATTCGGAAGAGAAACCGTGTGCTTCTCAAGTCCCTGCTTGTCGCATGCATCAGCATAAACGCGGTCCTCGGATTGCTGATTGCATACATGCTGTTTCTTCACATGCCGTATTTCAACGTGCAGCAAGTGGATGTCACGGGAAATCGCAGACTATCCCGTACGGAAGTTATAGAAGCGTCGGAAATGGACGGGAATATGAATCTGCTCACCGTGGATCTCAACGCGATAGCCGAAAAGCTGCGGCGGCATCCGTGGATCCGGTCCGCTTCGGTTTACCGCCGATTGCCGGGTCAGATCATCGTCGAAATAGACGAACGAACCCCCAGAGCGATTGTTTGCGCGGGAAAGCTCTATTACGTGGATGAACAGGCGGAGCTGTTCACGCGACTTCTTCCCGGCGACCCGGTGGACTATCCGCTCTTCACGGGGATGACGTCCGACGAGTTGAAAGTCCACGGTCCTGAGATTCAGGAACTCGTCAGGCAGGGGTTCTCTCTCCTGGAGCTCCTGGAAAGAAGCGGCACTGACCTGGATCAATCCGGAATCGCTGAATTACGGATGAATCTCGATGAAGGATTGACCGTTCAGACACGATCCGGTCGGATGATCGTATTCGGTAAGAATGATTTTGAATTGAAACTCCATCGCTACGGGCGGTTAAAAAGATTCTTGACCCAGACGGGAGAATGGAATAACGCCCAGATTATAAGTCTCGACTTCGAGGATCGTGCGTTGGTCCGGTCGGAAAAGGCACGCCTCCAGGGGTAGAAATATGACACGAAGCGAGAACACCGTTGTCGGCCTCGATGTGGGGACAACAAAGATTTGCGCCATCATTGGTGACGTGAATGCGGACGGCGTGGTGGACATCATAGGAGTCGGTACTGCACCCTCCCGAGGTCTGCGACGCGGCGTGGTGGTGAACATCGATCACACGGTCTCAAGTATTCGCAAGGCCGTGGACGATGCGGAGCTCATGGCCGGTTGCAGGGCTGAGACTGTCTACGCCGGCATTTCGGGGGGCCACATTCGGGGAATCAACTCGCACGGCGTGATTGCCATCAAGAATCGCGAAGTCACCCCGGTGGAAGTGGCGAGGGTGATCGATGCGGCACGAGCGGTGGCGATACCCATGGACCGCGAAGTGATCCATATCCTGCCTCAGGAGTTCATGGTCGACGACCAGGAAGGCATCAAAGAACCTGTCGGAATGGCAGGGGTGCGCCTGGAAGCGAAGGTGCACATCATAACGGGCGCGGTCTCGGCAGCGCAGAATATCGTGCGCTGTGCCCACAGGAGCGGACTGCGAGTGCGAGATCTTGTGCTCCAGCAAATGGCTTCGGCAGAAGCGGTCCTTTCGCCGGACGAAAAAGAGCTTGGCGTAACCCTGGTGGATATCGGCGGGGGAACGACTGACATCGCAGTGTTTGCCGAAGGAGCCATTCAACATACCTCGGTAATTTCCGTGGGCGGAGATCAGTTGACCAACGATATAGCCGTGGGGCTGAGGACGCCCATGATAGAGGCCGAGAGAATCAAGCGGAAATACGGATGCGCGCTCGGCGCCCTGGTGAACAAGGACGAAACCATGGCGGTTCCCGGCGTGGGGGGACGCCAACCGCGAGTGCTGTCCAGATCGGTGCTTGCGGACATCACGGAACCCAGGCTGGAAGAAATCCTGGGGCTCGTACGTAGGGAGCTGGAAAGGCACAATCTTCTCCAGAGCGTTGCCTCGGGAATAGTGCTCACTGGCGGAACCGTGGCAGTAGAGGGAATGTGCGAACTCGCAGAACAGATTTTCGATCTTCCCGTGCGACTCGGATACCCCATCGGGATAAGCGGCCTGGTGGATGTCGTGAATTCCCCCATGTACGCGACGGGTGTGGGGCTGGTCCTGTGGGGTGCCAGAAACAAAGGCATCGATCTGGTGGAACCGTTCGATACGGGCGGGATGTTCGATCGCGTCATGGGGCGCATGAAGCAATGGTTCGCGGAAGCGTTTTGAAGTCTTTCGAAGGTGGATCGGAACGTTGCGCTCCGAGAAACATCACTCCGATCCTCAACTGACGAGAACTCGTGCAGCAGGCAATTTCCGGTCAGTGCCGGGCTGGTGCACGGTGAATCAAAATACCGGATCTGCGGCCGGTGTGTGAATGACGGTTGAGCGTTCCGGAGACGCTACTAGGTTTGGGTCGGCTGGATTTCAATTTTGAGGAGGTGCCGGCTATGCTGGACTTTGACATGGATTCTGATCGCAATGCTCTGATACGAGTGATCGGTGTGGGCGGCGGGGGCGGAAACGCCGTAAACAATATGATCAGGTCGGGTTTGACAGGAGTGGAATTCTTTGCAGCCAACACGGACGCCCAGTCCCTCCAGCACAACCTGGCTGAGATCAAACTCCAGATCGGCGCTCAGCAAACCAAAGGTCTCGGAGCCGGCGCAGATCCGGAGATCGGCAAACTGGCCGCGAACGAAGACTATGACAATATACGCGAGGCCCTGGACGGCTCTGACATGGTGTTCGTCACCGCGGGTCTCGGAGGCGGGACCGGCACAGGCGCTGCTCCCATCATCGCACGAATAGCCCGCCAGGAAGTGGGCGCATTGACCGTCGCGGTCGTCACCAAGCCGTTTCTGTTCGAGGGAAAAAAACGGATGCGCCAGGCGGAGGAAGGTATCGCTGCGCTCAGACGCGAGGTGGACACCCTGATCATAATCCCGAATCAGAGACTTCTGTCTCTGAAAAAGGATATTTCGTTCCTTGACGCGTTCCGAAAAGCGGATGACGTATTGCTCCAGGGCGTGCGCGGCATCTCGGATCTGGTCACGGTCAACGGATTGATCAACCTCGATTTTGCCGACGTGAAAACGGTTATGCAGGAAAAAGGCGTCGCGCTCATGGGGACAGGGTCGGCCACAGGGGAAGGTCGTGTGGAAGAAGCCACGCGCATGGCTATCAACAGCCCGCTGCTCGAGGACATATCCATGTCCGGCGCCCGGGGGGTTCTCATAAACATAACCGGCTCGTCCGCCATGTCTCTCACGGAAATCAGCGATGCCGTCTCGATCATTCAGAACGAGGCTCACGAAGATGCGAATATCATCTTCGGGGCCGTTATTGACGAAGAAATGGGCGATTCGGTTAATGTGACGGTAATAGCCACCGGATTCGGGAGGGCCGAATCCCAGGCCCGGACGGAGCAACCGGCCTCGACAATTATCCGGCCGGTTTCCCAGGTGGCGGAAGACAACAAGATGGAAAAACCCGTTGCGCGGACAGTCATCCCGGGTCAACCACAAGCCGGCAACGTCCCGGCTTTCATCCGCAGAAGCCAGAGAGAAAAGAACAGCAGGCACCTCGGGATCGTTGACGATTATGCAATGGAGAACGAGGAGGATCTGGACATTCCTACCTTCCTCCGAAAACACGCAGAATAGCCCATGTGTTAGAGCAGTTCTCAAAAGTGCTGTCGGATTCGTTCATCACTCTCGCCCACATGCGAACGATCCAATCATGTCATTGCGAGGAGTGGAACGACGAAGCAATCT
>DATHCX010000128.1:0-29711 GCA_035319325.1 Desulfomonilaceae bacterium | reverse complement strand
CGCACATTCCGACCATGCAATCATGTCATTGCGAGGAGTGGAACGACGAAGCAATCTCAGTCTTGGTCAGTTGGAGATTGCTTCGGACTTTGCCCGCGCAATGACAATCTTTCAATCTGTTCGCCGAATCAAAACCGGCCTTATTTCAGAGAAGCTTTGTACCAGTGCTGTAACAGGTTTTCATTATTTTGAATTCCCTTGACCGCTATTTTGCGATCGACTATGGTAACATGGCATTCGTCGGGGGAGGAAATCAAACCAAGGGTGCGTACGATGAAAGCTTTGCTGGTCTATCCGTCTATACCTGACACGTTTTGGAGTTTCAAACATATACTAAAATTTATACGAAAACGGGCAGCTCACGTCCCACTCGGCCTGCTGACCGTCGGATCGATGCTGCCCAAAGATTGGGACCTCAGACTCGTGGACATGAACGTGGAGAATCTTACGAACGAAGCTCTGAATTGGGCCGATCTGGTCATGATCGGTGCAATGGTGGTTCAGAAGGATTCAGTCAGAGAAGTAGTCGACCGCTGCCGGGAAATGGGCAAGAAGATAGTTGCCGGCGGCCCCCTGTTTACGAGCGTTCCGCAGGAATACGAGGACATTGATCACCTCGTTCTCAACGAGGGTGAGATAACTCTGCCCCTGTTCCTGAGAGATCTCGAGAGAGGCACCCCACGGCGGGTTTATACCAGCGAAGAGAGACCGGACATAACCCAGACCCCGCCTCCCCGGTGGGAGTTGATCAATACGGCGCTCTACGCGTCCATGTCAGTTCAGTATTCCAGGGGATGTCCCTTTGACTGCGAGTTTTGTGACATCGTAAAGCTTAACGGCCGCAAACCCAGGGTCAAGTCGAACGAGCAGATGCTCCGGGAATTGGATGTGCTCTATGACCTTGGCTGGCGAGGCAGATGTTTCATCGTTGACGATAACTTCATCGGAAACCGGGTAAAGGTGAAGAGCTTGCTCAAAGAGCTGATCGTCTGGCAGGGCCGGAGAGATTATCCGTTCACCCTCTTCACGGAAGCATCAGTGAATCTCGCGCAGGATGAGGACTTGATGGACTTGATGGCCGAGGCCGGTTTTGATTCCGTGTTCCTGGGCCTGGAAACTCCTGCGGAGGAATGCCTTCAGGAATGCGGAAAACACCAGAACCGAGCAGTCGATCTCTTGGAATCCGTCAAGACGATACAGCGGCATGGTATGGAAGTGATGGGCGGATTCATCATCGGGTTTGACAACGACCCGCCCAATATTTTCGAGCGTCAGATCAAATTCATTCAAAACAGCGGCGTCGTCAAAGCCATGATCGGCCTTCTCAACGCAATTCCCGGCACGCGACTGTATCAGCGTCTCAAGGACGAAGGCCGACTTCTCGACCTGGGTACAGGCGACAACTGCGATGGCAACATCAATTTCATTCCAAAAATGGATGCAAAGATCCTGCGAGAAGGATACCAGGCGGTTCTCAACAAGATCTATTCACCGAAGGAATATTACGCTCGAGTTTCCGAATTCCTGAAAGATTACAAGCCGATCCGGAAAAAACGCATCGACAAACTCGAAATCGTGGCGTTTTTCAATTCAATTGTCTATCTGGGAATTCTGGACAAGGGTATGAGCAAAATATATTACTGGAAGCTTCTCATAAGGGCGTTTCTGTTTCACCGCAAGTCCTTCGGGGAGGCTGTTTCCAGCGCGATTTTCGGCTACCATTTCCGAAAACTGCTCGGCAAATGAGCAATGCCCCGGCGCACGAGTGTGGTGTCCCACAAGTAACTTACGTAACCGGCCATCTGAGTCTCTCCCGAAGTTTTCATCGAGCAAGGGAAGCCGGTTTTGTCAGCGAGCGAAGCGAAGCAATCTCGCGTAGTTGCAAGATACGGGCAGGAAATTACTTCGTCGCGTAGCTCCTCGCAATGACACTGATTCGCGTCCAGACCAAGTCGCTGATTTGAAGGCTATTTGCGGGACACCACACTAGTACTCGGTGCAACAAGTGATCGTGAACAGTCCGCTCGTCAGTGTGATCATTCCCACGTACAACCGGGCGCAGGTCGTGCCCGCGGCTGTGCGATCCGTGCTCGCCCAGACGTACCCCCATTATGAATTGATCGTCGTGGATGATGGCTCCCGTGACGGCACGGCCGAGCTTTTGGCCGAATACGGCAATGCGGTAACGGTAATCACTCAGGAACATAAGGGCGTCTCCGCGGCCCGGAATAGAGGCATAAGGCGCTCGAGAGGGGAATTAATCGCGTTCTTGGATTCGGATGATGAATGGCTGCCGGACAAGCTGTCGAATCAAACGGCCCTGTTCAGTAAAGATAATCCAGTGTTTATATGCCACACGGATGAAATCTGGATGCGACACGGCAGGGAATTGAGGCAAAAAGCGATTCATAGGAAGCAGGGGGGTGCATTCTTCGAGCGAGCCTTGGAACGCTGCCTTATCAGCCCTTCTTCGGTGATACTGTCCCGGGCGCTTCTGGACCTGGTCGGCGTGTTCGACGAGGACCTGCCGGCGGCCGAGGACTACGACTTCTGGCTCAGGATCACGGCCTTCCACCATGTGAGTTTTGTTCCCAAACCGCTCGTCGTGAAGCACGGTGGAGGCGCAGACCAGCTCTCGGTCATCACGCCCGCAATCGATCGATTTCGAATTCGTGCGATAATGAAAATTTTGAGTTATCCTGATCTACCTGATCGCTACAGGCGGGCGGCACTCCTGGAATTAATCCGGAAATGCCGCATCGTGGCGGCAGGTTGCAGGAAAAGAGGAAAGATTGCAGAGGCGGAACAATACCGTGAACTGGCTCGATCATACGAAATTTCTCTTTGTCAGTCCGGATCAGGTGGATCTGGAAGATGACACCTACCTTGTTCCTGCATTTTCCCATCCGGACCTGACCGAATCCGTCCGACACATCGGCATACTGAATCCGCCACTGATTCAGGAGAGTGAGGACGGAAGGCTGATTCCGGTGCTGGGTCGCAGAAGGCTGAGAGCCGCACGTGCGGCAGCTATCAGCCGGGTGAAGGTCGGAGTGATTTCCTCCGGGATGCCCGTGGCAGATGGCTTCAGATTTGCTTTCTGGGACAACATTCATCACAGGAGGATGGATCCGGCCACCACAGCGGTACTGGTGAAAAAACTCCTCGATGTGTTTCCCCGGAAGACCGCTGCGGAAGAGTTCCTGCCCGCGCTGGGTCTCCGCACGTCAGGTTTCAGACTGGAACGCCTCAGAAGAATCGGAGAGCTGGAATCTGCGCTCCTGGAACGGCTCGCGGAAGGCCGAATTCTTGAAAAAACAGCAGCAATTCTCGTTGAGCTGACGTCCGAGGAAAGACGGGAACTGGTGCAATTCACCGAACGCCTGGGATTGAATGCCAACAAGAAAGCTGAGGTGATAGGCCACCTGTTCGACTTATCCATCTTGCGTTCCCGGCCGGTTTTGGAATTTCTCCGGGACGACGCAGCACTGGCGATCATGGAATCCGACATCCCGATTCCGGAACAGGCCAGCAGATTTCGCAATCATGTCCGCTCGCTCACATTTCCGGAATTGGTGCATCGAGAGGTACAATTCAATCATTGGCTGCGTTCACTGAAGCTCCCGCATGAAATATCACTGTCGCCGGCTCCCGCTTTCGAGACCGGCGGGTGCACCATCGAAATCCGGGCGGATTCACTGGATGAGGCCGAGCGAATAGTGGCAAAAATTACACATGCGTAACTTGAGGCATTCGCCCTGTGCAAGGGAGGAGAATCGGGCACACGGTGATGGGTACGCAGGGGATGACTGACACTGACGTGCTTTCAAGAAGTTCTTGAAGCGGGATTCGGGAGGAACTTCTTATAGTAATTCTCGAAAGTATTGTCGGATTGATAAACCCTCCCTTGCATGTACAATGATGAAGCAGGTCATTGCGGGGAGCGTAGTGACGAAGCAATCTCGCTTTGGCGAACGAGATTGCTTCGTCGTTTTACTCCTCGCAATGACCTGCCCCCCGATTTCAAAGACTTGAATGCGAAGCGGTATGAATCATGAAGTTTCCCATACATGAAATATGGATTGACGAGGACGCAACCGATGCTGCCCTCACGGCCGAGATCGTGGGAAAACTCCCGGAAGCAGCTGTTTTTAGAGACGAGGCCGCGCGGGAGAGGAGGAAACTCCTGGAGCTGGAGCCCGATGCCCTGTCCCGCGGAAAACGAATACTGCGCCTTATGACACACAAAGGTGCTTTTATCAAACCGTGTCCCGGAACGCCCGAATATGTGTGCTGCGGGCTCGAAATCCTCCACATAGGGCAGGGATGCCCCATGGACTGCCGGTATTGCGCGTTGCAGACCTATTTCAACAGGCCGGTCTTGGAAGTTTTTGTGAACAGGGAGGATCTCTTCGAACGTTTGGAAAATCATCTCACGGCCAATCCCGGGTTCCACAGGATCTGCACCGGTGAATTTACGGACTCCCTCGCCTTGGATTCGCTAACCGGGCTGGCGGCCTCTCTCGTTGATTTCTTTTCAACCCGGAGTAATGTCAATGCAACGCTTGAAATCAAAACCAAAACGGACTCTGTAGACTCGCTTCCGGACCTGAATCCAAACGGTAAGGTGATCCTGGCATTTTCCGTAAACGCGGAAAGCATTTCCCGATCCGAGGAACTTCGTGCGGCGCCATTGGAGAGGAGAATCCGGGCAGCCGTTCGTGCTGCCGAGAGAGGGTACCGTTTGGCATTTCATTTTGACCCCATCATTCCCTTCCCGGGATGGGAAGACGCCTACGGAGCAACAGTGAGTGGAATCTTCGCCAATGTGGATGCATCCGCCATAGCCTGGATATCACTTGGTGTGCTTCGCTTCGCGCCTGAACTCAAAACAACCGTAGCATCCAGATTCGGACGCATACCTTACTTTCACGATGGATTCCTGCGTGGCTTGGATGGAAAAAGTCGATTGCATGCAGACCGCAGGATAGACATCTATCGTAGACTCTCACGAAAAATATGGGCAAAATGTCCGAACGCACGGATTTACCTCTGCATGGAATCTTCCCATATTTGGGAACAGGTAACCGGCATGTCCATGTCGGACAAAAGTCTCGCCGATTTCCTGGATGCCGCGGTCATTTGATCAGGAACTTTTCTTGAATGCCGTTGCACGGAATGGCCGGACGCAAAGGCCGGCCCAGGTGAATGAATGATCCCTGTCTCCTGGAATAGTCACGCCCTGCTCACAGCCTCGGCACTGGAAAACTATGCATCTGCTTCGCTACTGCAACCGGTTCCGGTAGTGGGGCTGGAGGAATTTCTCTCGCGAGCGCAGGCGTCGGTCGCAGCGTTGCTGGGGGACCATGTACCACGAGTTGCCGTCAAAATAGACAAACCCGGGCAACCGCGGGAATGGCACGGGACGATTCTGAAACCCGCCGATTTTGTCCGAGCCGTGCGCCTGAATCCAGAGATCGTCTTGCAATATGTTCGGCTGAGGCGGCCGGAAGAAGTCGATGCCAAAGCGCCGCACGACACCTCTCGGGAGGGGCCTCCCGGCCCAATGTACGTTCCAGTTGGCGAAGATGAGCATCTGCAACCGCTCGAAATAATAGTAACCTACTCGGATGAGCCTGACTGGGGAATGGATCAGGACCTTTTCACCGTCGAGGAATATCAGTACGGCAGCTGCCCATACGGCGCGGTGAGTGGCAAGAGTTCGCAGGCGCCGTTCCACATGGCTTTCCTCAACGAGAGCCCCGTGCTTACCGCTCTGTTGCCTCGACTTCGCGTGAGCTTCATGGAAGAACGCATCCGAATCTTTGTGGGCCTGGCAAAGTGTGCGTTTCAGGCAGATGTGGGATACTGGGGATGCAGATTTCTCGCGTGGGCACTCCACTACCTTCAGGATTTGACGCAGCCGTACCATGCAAGCCCTTTTCCTGTTCCGCTATTGCCGCTGGTAAAGCGGTTCATGCGAAGGCCGCGATGGAAAGGATTTCTTGAATCCAACAAGCATTACCTGAAAAATAGACATCTGCTCTTCGAGGCGCTGGTCCACTTTCTCCTGAACGATGCAGTGAAAAAGTGTCAGAGGCATGCGTTCCTCGATGCCCTCCGAGGAGCAGGGCACGCGGCCACGGGCACCCTGAGGGGGGTTATGAGGCGTTCATCGCACATGGTGAGCTCAATGGCCAGAAAAACGGACCGTTGCCTTGCGGATCTGGTGCAGGCCGAAAAACTTCTCGATCCGGACTATATTCTGGAACACGACGAGGATTTCTGTCCCGATGTCCTCGTGTCGGCTGCGGCGCGGCTCCGGCCGGGCGCACATGACCGGTTCGTGGACGCAGTGTCCGCTTGTCTCGCGGAAACCGGAAAGGTGACGCGATACGTGCTGGATACCCATTTTCAGTCCGTGGTGCTTCGGTAGAAAGAGTCATGCAACAGCATCCGAAGAATCGTCGTGCTCCGCGTCGGTTGGCCCGAGGGAACCGCTTGCTCTCCTCCAAACGGGCGCCATAAGATTCTCCATTTTTTCGGTACTCGCCTTCAGCCAGCGTTCGCTGGGAAACCTGCCTTTGACCAATCGGTTTTTCAGTTCCTCCACCAGCGGGTGACGAGGAAATTCCTTTTTAAATTGTTCGTAAACCATTGAGAATTCTTTGAATGCAGTTGCCACGACAACCTCCGATGTCTCGTTGCCTCAACGTAGCTCTCAATGCACCTGCACTCTTTAGACCATCCAATTTACTTTAGGTTTCTGCAATTATCAATTGGTTTAAAAAAGATTTTTAAGTATTTCAGTGCGGCGCACTGCAATAAAAAAAGGCGGCCAAGCGGCCGCCTTTTTTGTTGCGTACGATTCTAACCGAATCAGGAAACCCTGAACTTATAGACCTCGTTGGTTTTCGGATCGATCACGTGGACTGCGCAGGCAATACACGGGTCAAAGGAGTGCACTGTGCGGAGAATCTCAAGCGGCTTCTTGGGATCGGCCACAGGCGTTCCGATAAGCGCGTTCTCTACGGGTCCCTTCTGGCCCTTTTCGTCGGCGGGTCCGAGGTTCCATGTAGAGGGAACGACTTGCTGGTAATTCTTGATCTTCCCGTTTTCGATGTTGATCCAATGTCCGAGAGAACCGCGGGCCACATCCGCCAACCCGGCGCCCTGACCGTTGGAGGTTTCATCGAGCTTGTAGCTGGTGAAGGTCTTGGTATCGCCCTTCTTGATGTTCTCGATGAGATCCATCGTCCATTTTTCCGCCCTCTTGGCATTGACCAGGCACTTGATGCCGCGTGCGCCGATGCGGCCAAGGGTCGAGAACAGGGCCTCAGGACCTACATTCAGTTTCTTGAGGACCATATCGGTGGTGTCCTTGATTTCCTTGTTCCCGCCGACATAGGAAACGAGGCACTGAGCCAGCGGTCCGACTTCCATAACCTTTCCGTCGTACCTGGGTGCCTTCATCCATGAGTACTTGGCGGCCGTGTCCGGAACCGCGCCCTTGAGCTTGTCTCCAGACAGAGGCTTGGTTTCGCCGACCGAAGGATGAAGAGGCTTCTCTCCGTCGTACCAGGCATGCTTCACGTCTTCCGTGACTTTCCCTATGTCCACCTTCTGCATTTTCAGCTCTTTGTTGAAGATTGCGCCGCGAGGGAAATAGAAGCTGTCCGGTTCCACGTCGGTCTCGGCAAAATCCCCGTATGCGAGGAAGTTGCTGTTGCCGCCGATTGCCGCCCAGTCTTTGTAGAAGCCTGCCACCGCCAACAGATCGGGAATGTAGACTTCCTCTATGAATTTAATCTGCTCACGAACTCTGAACAGGTAATCCGCAATTCTGTCGGCATTCAACTGCTGCACTACGGTGACGCCGCCGGGTAGATGACCCTGCAGGTGCGGGTTCTTGGCACCCCAGACTGCGGTGATCTGAGCCGCATACACTTGTTGGCGCAGGTTGTCCAGATAGTGCCCCACTGCCATCAGGTTCGCTTCCGGAGGCAGTTTGTATGCGGGGTGTCCCCAGTACGCGTTGGCAAAGGGTCCAAGCTGGCCGGAATCAACAAAGGCCTTGAGTTTGCCCTTGAGATTCTCGTAATACTTGGCGCCTTGCGGACGGCCGCTCACGTCATTGCAGAGGTCTGCGGTTTTCTTGGGGTCTGCGGAAAGTGCCGATACCACGTCCACCCAGTCCAGTGCGCACAATTGATAGAAATGAACCGGATGGTCGTGCATATTCTGGGCCGCATGAGTCAGATTGCGGACTATACGGGCGTTGGGCGGAATCTTGACTTTAAGGGCATCTTCGACTGCCCGTACTGACGCCAGCGAGTGAACCAGGGTACACACCCCGCAAGAACGCTGGGTAATAAGATGGGCATCTCTCGGGTCACGCCCCTGGAGGATGATTTCCAGACCCCTGAACAGAGTTCCGGTGCTCCAGGCATCCTTCACTTTTCCATTCTCTATCTCGACTTCGATGCGCAGGTGACCCTCTATTCTCGGAATTGGGTCAACGACGACTCTTGCCATTGTCTTGCTCCTTTTAAAAAACTCACCTCAGAGGTTGAATTTTACTTTGCCTTCTCTTTCACCGCTTATCTTGCTGCGTAGAAGGGGCTCAACTTGTCCCAGAAATCAGGCTCGTGGCACCCGATGCACGGATGGCCCGCGCCGATCGGCCAGTTTACGCCCTGGTTCCATCTGATGATAGGGCAGTTGCTATGGGTTTCCGGACCCTTGCACCCGACCTTGAAGAGGCACCAGCCTTTTGCAGCACCCTCGTCGCCAAATTCCTTGACGAATTCTTCAGCCTCGAAATGCCCCCGTCTTTCGCAGTTGTCGTGAATGATCTGGCCGTACGCAAACAATGGTCTGCCCACACTATCTACTGCAGGGAGTTTGCCCAGCAAGAGGAAATGGACAATCGTCGCAACCATGTTATCCGCATTGGGTGGACACCCGGCGAGATTTACGGTCTTCACACCCGTCACTTCCTGAACGCTCTTGGACTCTGTGGGATTCGGTTTAGCGGCAGGAATACCCCCATAACACGAACAGTTGCCGACAGTTATCGTAGCGGCAGCATTCTTGACCACGTTGTTGGCAATCTCCATGAACGTCTTGCCATGAATTTTGCCGTACGCACCGTTGTCCTTAGTGGGAATTGCGCCTTCTGCAATGCAGATGTATTTGCCTTTGTCTTTCTTAACGACTTCTTCGAGAATGTGTTCAGCCTGGTCGCCCGCTGCAGCCATCACTGTTTCGTGATAGGCCAGATCGATGGTATCCAGGATGATGTCAGCCGCCCAGGGAAAAGTAGAGCGAATAAAGGATTCCGTGCAGCCGGTGCATTCTCCGAATTGCACCCATACGACGGTCGGTCTTTTCGTTGCCACGGCCTCGGCTATCCGTGGTGCGAAGGACATGGGAAGGCCCAGAACGGTCGCCATGAACCCGCAGAACTTCACGAAGTCCCTGCGAGTCACGCCCTTCAGTGCCAACCTATCTGGAACATCAATAAACTTGTCCATATTAACCTCCTTGCATGGACTTAGGAAACTTAGCCGATACTTCTGAATCTGAGGGGGGGGCTCGAACGCACGGAGCCCCCGCGCCGCAATATGTGAGATCCCTTTTTCCAGGGGAATTACAGTCTGCCGAATTCCTGACCGCTAATGAATTTAAACCATTGGTTACCAACGAACATTCGGACAGAGTACTGTAGAACGTGGTGAAAATCAAGCCGAAATGATCAAAGATTCTAGGATGCTACGTTTTAATGGTCCGTGCTACTGCTCGCCTGCCTCTCCCGTTTCACCAGACACATAACGTGTCAACCGGCACAATGTATCGCTTTGTGTAGTCCGTGTTTACTCCGGACGCACTTCAATCGTTTACGCGTCACTTTGAGCTCAATCAGATACTCTCCCGCGCAGCATCCAACGTCTTGTGAATATCGTCGTAGCTGTGTGCGGCACTCACAAACCACGCCTCGAAGGGTGACGGAGCAAGATAGATTCCACGGTCCAGCATATTGGAGAAAAACCGCACAAATGCATCCTTGTCCGCATGCAGCGCCTCCTCGTACGATGCCACCGGCCCGGGATGGAAAAAGAGCGATAGCATGGAACCCACCCTGTTTATGGTGTGTGGGATGGATTTGTCGTGAAGGATCTTTTCCAGTCCATCCGCCAGCAGAGCGGCCTTTTTTTCCAGCTCCGGATAGGGATTGTCCCGCTGAAGAATCCTCAAGGTCGCCAGTCCGCCTGCTACCGCCAGCGGATTTCCGGACAGAGTTCCCGCCTGATACACGCCTCCCACAGGGGCCAGACTTTCCATTATTTCTTTCGGTCCGCCGAAGGCCGCGACAGGGAGACCTCCTCCTATGATTTTCCCCATGCAGGTGAGATCGGGCTGTATGTCGTAGAGTTGCTGGGCTCCACCGGGCGCCACCCGAAATCCGGAAATGACTTCGTCGAAGATGAGCAGAGCCCCGTCCCGGGTACACAGTTCCTGCAATCCCTCCAGAAAACCCGCTTTCGGCGGGACGACTCCCATATTCCCTGCAACGGGTTCGACCACAATTGCAGCCAAGCGGTTGGGATTTTCCTCAATTTCGATGCGGACTGCTTCGAGATTGTTGAACGGGACCACCACCGTCTGTTCCACCACACGACTGGGAACTCCCAGGGAGTCGGGCAGGGCAAACGTGGCCGCGCCGGACCCGGCCTTAGCCAACAGACTGTCGCTGTGCCCGTGATAGCATCCCGAAAATTTGATTATCCTGTCCCGGCCCGTGTATCCCCTCGCGAGACGTATGGCGCTCATGAGCGCTTCGGTGCCGGAATTCACCAGTCGTACCATTTCCACGGACGGAACCATGTCCCGTATGGTACGGGCCATTTCAATTTCGCGTCTGGTGGGCGCGCCAAAAGAAGTACCGTTCCTCATGGCAGCTTCGATCGCGACGAGGACTTCCGGATGAGCGTGACCGAGTATGAGAGGTCCCCAAGAGCAGACGTAGTCTATGAATTCGTTCCCGTCTTCGTCGACAATCTTCGAACCCATACCGGATTTCAGAAATCGAGGGGCTAATCCCACCGACTTGAACGCCCGCACGGGCGAATTCACTCCTCCGGGAATAAGTTCAACTGCTTCGCGAAAAAGGGTTTGGGATATAGTGTTTGCCTTCATTGCCACCGCCTCCTGAACGTGAGCATAGAGCCGTTCTGAACAAGGGCAGATCCGTATCGGCAACGAAATCATCATGCCCTGAATGACTTAGTTATAGTGCTGCGCATTAGGAATGCGTTTCACGGCCAGGTGTCCACTTCGCTTCGGACGGCCTGCCTTACTTGCGCTGCGAGGACAACCTGGCTGACTGCGGACGGGAAGCACCATTTTCCATGCGCAGCACTATAGGCCGATCGCAATATCGGACGCGGAGAACTTGCCACTACTGATCTTCGTCGTCGAAGTAGGTCATGCTCACCTTCTTGAGTTCCCGCTCGCTGAACAGGATTTCGTAGTCGCTTACGCCAACTTTTTCGGACATCATGCGAACTGTCTCTCGACATCCCTCCTCCGAAGAGGAATGGACCATGGTAAACAGGGTGCCTCCCGTTCTTCCGAAGGGGGTTCGTTCATAGCAGTGAGTTACCTCCGGAAATGTCGCGAGCAGATTACCCACGTCATCCACCCGTTCGGGCGCCACTTTCCAGACCACCATGCCATTGAAGCCTATCCCTGCCTCGATGTGGCGGATCATGGCTCCCATTCTACGGATTACCCCCTGCCGCTGCAGGTTCTTGATGCGCTCCACCACCTCGTCTTCCGAGATGTTCAAATCTTCCGCCAAACGGCCATAGGGTTCCGGGGAGTCGTCCAGATCTCCCTGAAGTGCCGCGAGAATCCTTTTGTCCATCGCGTCGAGTTCGATTTGTGACATATGTCTGGCATCCTGCTGAGAATCCTACTACTATATACTGTCATGCCCTCTATGAACAGACAAAATGATTCCTTGCCGTGCATCATCTTTCCCATGGGTGTTGAGGCATACCAGTTTCTCGGCAGGGTGGAAGTTCTCCAGCGCTGGAAACGCGGCAAGGCCACGTACAGGAAGGTGTTCTTCGAAGGACGACATCTCCTGGTGGTACGATGCGGTATGGGACCGGAACGTGCCGCAACTGCAGTACGGCATTTGGACGAAGCACCGGCTGCAATACTGTGCGCGGGTTCCGCAGGCGGGCTTGTGCCGGATCTCACCGTAGGCGATCTGGTGGTATCATCGGAAACTGTGGCAGGAGACGCTCCCTGCGATATCGTTGCAGGACATGTCCCGCTGGTGGAGAACATTGTCCGGGTATGCCGCCGGGAGAACCGGAATTACCGGATCGGCCGCGTGGTCACTGTGAACAATGCAGTGTTTCCAAAAGAGGACCGCCGGCGGCTGCACAGAGAAACCGGGGCTGCTGCGGTCGACATGGAAAGTCATGCTATTGGCATGGAAGCAGCGAAACGCTCAGTACCGTTCGCGGCGCTCAGAGTTATTTCAGATGACCTGGATTCACCTTCTCTGCCGGATATTCGAGACTTCAAGCATATATGGCGCAGGCCTCTTGAGCTGCACAGAAGACTGCCGGAACTGTGGAGATGGCGTGCGTTTCTCAGGGATTTCAGGCGCGCAGTGAGTGTTCTCCACCCAGTCCTGGTGGGAGTGTTGAGAGATGTGGCGGCAGGCAGGAAATGACCGAAGTACCATGCGATCAGGAATGGTTGATGAGCAAACTCGCCAACAATGATTGCAGTATGTGTTTTCCCACCTGCGCCTCGTCATCATTCAATCTCGAGGGTACCATCGTTTCCATGTCATTGCGAGCGCAGCGAAGCAATCTCCCCGTTTAAGTATCGAGATTGCTTCGTCGTTTCGCTCCTCGTAATGGCACAGGTTAGGCACTTCCGCGAGTAACTGGAGCCTTACTGTGCGTGTATTAATTTTCTTGACTTCAGGGCGTTAAGGGTATATTCTAGCCACGCTAGCCTTGCAATTCGCCCGGCGGAATGACCGTATCCTCCTATGCTTGGAGCCATACCCTTTTGTCACTGTCCGTCGGGCTTCTTTTTTTATCACTGAGTTCCGGGATTTCCGGCTCGTAACCGGAAGGGCAGTTTGCAATTGTTGACAGCATGATGAACGAAGAAAACGAATTTGTAAAAGGTAATCCTGATCAAGGGCCTCAACATCAGCCGCCGCCCATCGAACCAGGACGGAGCCTTCCGGAAGGGGATGCGGGGGAACGTCCGGCCGATCTCAGACGGAACCACGCTGAACTGGTCCTCTTCTTGGGAATCGTGTCGCTGTTCATGTGCGGACCGGTCGGAATTGTCGCGTGGATCTTGGGATCTTCGGATCTGAAAAAAATTCGACGCGAGGAAATGTCCCCGGCAAAAATAGGGATACTCCGGTTGGGCCGGGTGCTCGGTCTCGTCGGAACTGTACTCTTCGGGGTCGCAATCGTCTTGGCGGTATTTCTGTTTTCAAGAGGAATCACAACCCTGGGAGACGTAATAAAAACGGGGCCTCTCCCGCCCGATCAGATAGTGTTCGCCGGCGAATGGATCGGTAATCAAGGTACGGTGATCAGGATTCATCCCGATGGAACGGCCGATTTCAGGAGCCGGCATTCATCAATGGTCGGCGGTCATGTGAAGATTCAAGGTGATGCCCTCGCCATCGGCTTCATGGCCTTCACCAGCACCTGGCACATCGATAAACGGCCGTTTCTGCAAGACGGCACCTGGACCATGATCCTCGACGGAGAACGTTTCACGCGAAATTCGGACGGCGAGCTCGTTCACCGGTTGAACTCTCCAACCCGGATACAGTGGACCTGCCGCGCGTCGTACACCTATTCGGCGGAATGACCTTGCCCGGACAAGAAAATGCTCTGCTGTCACAATAGACTACGCAGCATGCGACAGACACAAATCATCATGACCGGCTGAATTTGCTTACGTCCTTCGATGCAGTTCTTCTCGGAGTCACCTGCTCCTGAGGACTTTGAGCTTCATAGTGCGTCTGGATCTTCCGGCAGATTTCGTCCTTCACCGTCTGCCAGGAGCAGAATGCCGCGGTCCTGATCCTTCCCGTATCCACGTCCTCGTAGGCAAATACTGCGGGGCAGTCCTTCAGGCGCGCATCCTCCAGTCCTCCTTCATCTTCGTACGGTATGGTGATGAGCGTAAGAACATTTTTGAAACACGTCCGCTCCTTCAGGATAGCATCTATTTTTTTGCCTCGCATGAGGTCCGCCACAGCCCGCGCGCCGTTCAACAGGACCGACCCTCCAAAGATTTTCCGCAACTTGATGGTATTCTTGAGAACAGCCAACGTTTGGACAAAAGTTTTTGCATCGAAGAGAAATCGTCTCAAGCCCTTCTCGGGCACACCCGCGGACTCGCTCACCAGAGCCGAATCCAGTCTTCTCAGCCGGCCAAGGAGTTCCGAGAGGGGAACGCTCAGGTAGTTGGCCAGGGGCAGGTATTGTTCGCCGTCCGATATGAGGAGAGTCGCGCTCTCGCAGTTGGGGTGCGATCCTCCGAGAGTTTGCTTCCCGAAGAACCGGGACAAAATCCTGAATTTCATCATACCCGTAGAGACGAATTCTACGTCCGGAATGAGCTTTTCAAAAACGTTTTCCACGCATTCGGTGGTGGTGGGTTCAAGACGTACGTTCTCGGATTCCCAGCAGGGTGTCAGCGGCACGAAACCCCACACGGAAACATGCTGCCGGTAATCGTGGATGAAGTCCAAGATCTCGGCCATGTTTCCATCGTTCACGCCCAGAGCGACAGTCGAAATCACCGCCAGTTTGTTCACCCCGCACTCGATGACGTTCTCGAAAGCCTTTCGCTTAACTGCCAGCGAATTGTCGCCTCTCAGGGTCTTGTAAATCTCCGGTCTGGTACCGTCGAATCCGAAGTTGATCTGTATTCCCAGAGAGCAGAGCTTGCGGCAATATTCCTTGTCTGCGAACTTTATCCCGTTGGTAAAGAGCTGGACCTGATAGCCGTACGACCGGGCGAGAGCCACGATGTCGAGAAAATCCGGATGCATGGTGGGCTCTCCGCCGAAGAAACACAAGTTCGGCCTGGGATCGTTATTCAGGAAATGCTTGTACACCTTCTCGAAATACTCGATGGGCGGCAGATAGGAGAAGCCCATTGCATCCACATAGGCCAGGCATATGGGGCACCGTTGATTGCAGAGATTGGTGACATCCACCGCCACCGTGGTAGGGCTGGTGTGAGCCTGATGGTCGCATGAGCCGCAATCCATGGAACACCCGGACGCGACCGGTTCCTGGTATCCGGCAATTTCCCGCTTCCATCGCCACTTGCGGGCATCCTTGGTGACAAGAGATGCAGTACGGCCGCAATCGCGGCAAAATTTTACAAGGAAAACCCGATTGTTCCTAATTTCATAACATGCGTCCGTGGGCCGGCCGCATTTTTCACAAAGGCCTAGTTTCATTTCTTGAACTCCAGGTTGAGATCCGGATGCATTGCAATAGACCGAAAGATTTGAAATCGGATGACTGCATGTGCATTTGCTTCTGAAACACTGATATTTTTCAGGTTTGGTCCATATCACATGCTTTTTGCTTGTCAAGGGAAAAACAAATGTGCGATAATGAGAAGTTTGGATTACGAATAGCCGTGCGACGGACAAGCTATCGCATTCCGATTACTTGAACGAACCGACCGCAGCTCCTGGCCCAGGGCAAAGGGCTTCACATCCCATGAAATAGAAACCCCATGAAAAAGAATTCCATACTCTTGTTTGCAGGTGAAGCGTCCGGCGATTATCATGCAGCTGCGCTCGTGAGGGATTTGAAACGCTTACGCCCCGAAATCCGGGTGTCCGGAATCGGAGGCGACAACCTGGCGGCAGCCGGGATGGATCTGCTTCACCACTATCGCGACGTGAATACCATCGGCCTGAGCGAGGGATTTTCCAAGATTCGCAATATTCTGTCCGTGTACAACACGATGAAGAGTGAGTTGAAAAGCGGGAAACACGGCCTTTTCATCCCTGTGGATTTCCCGGATGTCAATATCCGCTTGTGCGGGTTGAGCAGGAATGCCGGAGTACCGGTCTGTTACTACATCAGCCCGCAAATCTGGGCCTGGCGAAGAGGAAGACTGCGCAAGATTGCGGCCAGAGTTGACCGAATGATGACCATATTTCCTTTCGAGGAGGATCTGTACCGGGCTGCAGGAGTAAAGGCGGATTTTGTCGGCCATACCATGGTCAAGGACATCCCGGAACACGTGGACAAGTCCGAGCTGCGTCACACGCTGGGCATGGACCCGGACCTGTACGCGGTGGCGCTCGTCCCGGGGAGCAGGCCTGCGGAAATACGCCGCATGCTTCCAGTCATGTGTTCGGCTGCACAACTGTTTCTGGAGCATTTTCCCGATACGCAATTTGCTCTGCCGCTCGCAGGGGACCATCTGTCCAAGCTCGTCAGGGAGATTCTGGAGACGCATCACGTACCCGTTTCGGTATATTCAGGGGCAGCCTCATCGGTCATGGCCGCGAGCGACAGCGGACTGGTGACGTCGGGAACGGCAACACTCCAGGCGGCTCTCGCGGGAATGCCGCACGCGGTTGCGTACATTCTGGATCCGCTGACGTGGTTCGTAGCCATCCGGGTACTCAAGCCGCTGGTTATGAATAAGGACGTGCACGTGGCCATTGCAAACGTTCTGGCCATCAGCGCCGAAAAAAAAGGTGATTCGGCAATTCGCCGGATGCTGGAAGCGGGTTTTCGTATTCCGTGCCAGGAATGCGGCCGGCCTCTTTTTGTCCCCGAGCTGCTCCAGCATCAGGCAACAGCGGAACATCTCGCACAATGGCTTGTGAGATTCAGGATCGAACCGAAATTGCTTGAAGCCATGGGAGAGGGTTTCACATGGCTGCGCACACAACTCAGTCCGCGAGAGGAAAATCGGTCCGCGGCGGGAATAGTTCTTGATTGTCTTGAGAACAAAATGCGATAATACGTGCGGCTAATGCCAAATGCATATGCCGGAAAAACGAAAGGCCCGCGTGCATGGTAGGAACATCCGGGACCTTTCAACAACCATTTAGTGTAGGTAGGTATTATTGATACAGGACACCGTCCCATAAGGAGGGTTCCGAAAAATTTTATCTATTTTAGATTGCCTGTTTGTTTTCTTGAGTTTGAAAAACAAAAACATCAATAGGAACAGTGCCGTAACACAATAATACGGATTCGCTTTTTTACAGGTAATTCGATTCTGGGCACAGGGTAGGGGCGCTCCTTCGCTGCGGACTGCGCAGAGCCGTCTGATCACTTCGCTCAGGAGAGCCCCCAGCCCTGCAATCTCATAAATCTTGTGGCGAATGTGTATAATACCAATGCGTTTTCAAATAAGTGAAATCGTGGAGGAACTTCTTGTAAGAAGCTCCTCCACGAACCCCACCTCAAGAACTTTTGGCACTCGCCGGCATGTGCATTCCTCAGCGAAATGCACATGCCGGCGCCTGATAGAAGTTTCTGGGAGGGGGGGTGGGCGGGACACTCTTTAAAGATAGCCCCCCAACCTCACTTTTTTGAAAGCGAATGCGCATAAGATATGGGGGATCCCTTTGTCCGGCGTCCAGAGCGGATTATGCTTTCAACCAGCCGTGAACTTCGGTTTCCCACAATCAAACGCGGCGATTGTTGCCATACCGGGGTGTGCGTTCAAGACATGAATGTCAGCGGAAAAAAACCTACAGACGGGATTGCCTCATTTGACTTCTTTGCTTGCGAATGAGCATGGAACGAGCGGTTCGAGCGCAGCGGGGAGATCCGTAATGCGTTGCAACACGCGTCTGGGACCATAGAGCGCCAGCTCCTGCGCCGAGAAAATGGGACCTGGAATGACGAAAGCGTCTATTCCGGCATTATGAGCGGCTTCGCAGTCTATGGGAGCATCGCCGACATAGATGGTGTGCTCCCTGTCTGTTCCCACGGAGCGCATGAATTCCTCGAACATGTCCCCGGAGGGTTTCGCCTTGAATCCGTCCTCCGCTCCGATAATGCGCGTCATCGATCCGGCCAAACCCAAGTGCTCAGCGAGCAAACGCGCGTATTTACCCCGCTTGTTCGTAACTATTCCCTGGATTGTTCCGTTGAGCGCTGCAAGGGTTTCCGGAACACCGGGCATCACGGTGGTCCGTTCGAGAAATATCGTGTCGTAATAATCGCGAAATATTCTGACGCCTTCCTCCACCTCTTCGGGCCTCAAGAACGTCCTGACAAAATCGAGCAGGGATATGGAGGTGTTTCGCACCACCTCTTCCAGCGTCATGGACGGGTAGCCCAGTTCCGCAAACATGTGATTGAAGGCATCCCCTATGGAGCCCAACGAGTCCACCAGGGTACCGTCCATGTCGAATGTCACCGCACGGATACGCTTGGAGAGGAGCGCGGGTATTTCATGAAACCCGTCGCCGCGAATCGCAGGAATTCCCTGTCTCGCGCAGTATAGGAACAATTCTTTCAGGGCAATGACTGCGTCTGCCTCCGAAGCCGCGTGGCGATCGGATTCGCCGTCTCCGATGAGAATGATTCTGTCGTAATGCGGCCGGAACGTCCGAATAACCTGTAATTTGCAGGTTCCGCAAACGCCGCAATCGGGGTTGGAAAACGGCGAGTGGATGCCAATCGTTCCAGCATTGCCAAAATTCAGTGTATTGGCGAATATTTCCACATCCGAAATTCCGTGATTCCTGAACAACGTCTTTATTGTTGCGTCGAATCCGTCAGATACGATTTTGACAGCAACTCCGCGGTCGTTTGCCCAACGGAGGAAATCCGGGAAGCCCGGATCCAGTTCTGCGTGTTCAAGAACAAACTGTTCCAACTGTTCCCGAGTCATGGTCATGAGCGGACCCACGGACTCATATACGGCTCTGGAACCTATTTCTCCCCTCATATAGCGTTTCACGTGAAAACGCCATTCCGGAGACGTGAGATGTTCCCTCACCAGGCGGTTTACCGTATCTTTCGTGGAGACGGTCCCGTCAAAGTCGCAGAGAATGAGCGTACTGAGGGGTGCAGATTCCGCGGAAGGGGTGCATTCTTGGTTGATCATAGAGATTACCATGTACGAACTTTTCTGGTGGCTGTCGTACGTGAGGACCATTATAGCGAAAAGAGCAATTCAGGCCAATTCGCTTTCATGTAAAGCAGTTCTCGAAAGCTCTGTCGGATTTGTTCATGACTCTCGCTCACATTCAAACGCTCCCAACATGTCATTGCGAGGAGTGAAACGACGAAGCAATCTCTGTTTTGGCTAATTGGAGATTGCTTCGGGCTTCGCCCTCGCAATGACAGTCTTGGGATCTTTTCGCGTAATCAAAACCGACACTACTTTTGAGAATCACTCTAAGTGCCATAGCAGGTATCCCGCAGGATCGCCGGACAGCCGCCATGTGGTGGGGCATGCTCGCTGTCGGCCGTTGGCTGCCCTGACGTCGCGCTTGAATGCAAGGTCAAATCCGGCTCGCTACAGCGCCATTCCGGAGACGGTCTTTCAGAAGACTTCTATAATTTCATATTCGCGGATTCCGTTCGGTGTCTTCACTTCCACCACGTCGTCCACTTCCTTGCCGATCAGGGCTCTTCCAAGAGGGGATTCCACCGACAGGCTTCCCTGGTTGATGTCCGCTTCATCCTGACCGAGAAGCTTGAAAATCCTTTCTTCGCTGGTGTCCACATCCGATATCCGGACGGAGCATCCGAAAACAATGCGATCCGTACACGGTCTGTTGTCTATATCTATGACTTCACACGCAGCGAGTCGCTCCTGAAGATCGCGCACCCGTGCTTCGATAAGTCCCTGTTTCTCTTTTGCGTACGTGTATTCCGCATTTTCCGAGAGATCTCCATGGCCCAGAGCTATCTCTATCTCCTTAATCACGGCCGGTCTTTCCACGCGAATCATCCGGTCGATGTCTTCCTTCAATTTCTTAAATCCTTCTGCGGATATCGGACGCCTGACCACAGCCATTGGTTATCCCTTCCCACTCGTGAAACTCCGTCTTGCCACCATAAAAAAACAGAACAGCCTGCCCGCCAACGCGAACCTGCTGTTTGTCTCTGACCTAAATTTGCATCAGACTGGGCCTGCGTGTCAACAGTTACCGCAAGCGATATCGGTGCGATCCCTCAATTGCCTGATGATTCCGTAATTTCTTCTCCAGTGCGGTCGACACCGTACCCACCCAACGCCAGTACTCGTTGCCTGAAGGCGGTTCCCCTCATGGTCTCAAGGAGAATGGCTATCTTTTCGTCGTGAATGAATTCCTGAGGGATCACCAAATCGTACTCCTCAGTAGCCACGGGGACGAAATCCAGGCTCAGGGCTCGTGCAGCCGCAAGCACTCCCATGCCCACGTCCGCAACACCGGAAAGCACTGCGACAGCGACGGAGGTATGAGTATACTCTTCCAATTCATACCCCTTTATGCTGTCACAATCCAGTCCCAGTCGGCTGAGGTGATAATCCAAGAGAACCCTCGTGCCCGCACCTGATTGCCGATTGATAAAACGCACATCGTCCCGGATCAGGTCATCGAATCCCCGAATTCCTTTCGGGTTTCCTTTGGGCACGATGAATCCCTGTTCCCGCATCACCCCGTGAAACATCCTGACCGGAATTTCCGGGATGTATCTGTGGATATACGACCAGTTGTATACGCCCGTTTCCATGTCCAACAGGTGGGAGGTAGCGCAGTGAGAGGTGTGGTTCTTTAGCGCCAGCAATCCGCCGAGACTGCCCACATGGCTTGAAGACAGAAACACGTTGGCCGGAATAAGTTCGTCCGCGAGCACGTCCAGCGTGAGATCGTGGCTGCCGATAATCACTATGGTACGGTCAATGTCCGCCGCGTGCCTCAGGAGCTCCACGTGAACCGGAGCAGACGGCTCAATGCCTTCGCTGCGAGCCGGAATACGAATAATTCCGTCTGCCTTGGTGAGCGTCGTGATTGATCCGGCACCACGGGGCAGGGGGGCTGCGATCACCCGATCCCCCACACGGCCGAGTTTTACCCGGAAGAACTCCTCCTGGCCGAGCTTCGAGGGGACCTTCCTCGCGGTCACAGCCGAAATGGTGGGTCTGGAGTGGTGGGGGAGCCCCTGCATGGTCTCAAGCACCGGTAATCCGAAAACCTCGAACGACAAGATCGCGGATACCGGATACCCCGGATTCCCGATGACGGGTTTTTCCTCCACAATACCGAGTATTGTGGGCTTGCCGGGCATCATAGCGATCCCGTGAACGAGAACTTCCCCCAATTGTTGTATTGCAGCCGCGGTGTAATCTTCACTGCCTGCCGACGATCCCGCGTTCACCACCACCATGTGGCAGTCAGATCTGACTCCTTCCAGAATGGCACTCTTGAGCGCTTCAAAATCATCCGGAACTATTGAATGCCGTTTTGCAATCGCTCCGGCCTGTTCGGCCAGCCCCGAAAGGATCAAGGTATTGTACTCCAGAGTCTCACCCGGGCCGGGCTCTCTGACAGCAAGGGTATCCGCAGGTACAAGTTCCGAGCCGGTGGGCACGAAGAGGACGCAGGGCTTCTTTACAACCTCTACGGACAGAATCCCGCCAGCGATGAGCGCGCCGATTTCGTATGCGGTGATCACGTGATGAGCCGGCACGATCATTTCGGATGCTACGAAATCCTCGCCAACCCGCCTTACGTTGCGCCACGGAACCAGTGCCTGATCTATCTCGAAGCGTTCGTCATCCAGAAAGTGGACGTTCTCGATCATGATGACCGCGTTGGTGTCCGGAGGCATAGGGCGGCCGGTGTTTACCGGCCACGCATTGCGTCCTATTTCCAGACAGATGGTCCGGTCCGGACCCGCTCCGAAGGTTCCTTCCGCGGCTACAGCGAAACCGTCCATTGCTGCAGTGTGAAAGTGAGGAGACGACATCGCCGCGCTTACCGGCGCGGCAGTGACGCGGCCCACGGCTTCGGAAACGGCCACGACCTCAGATTCCGGAAATCTTTTCCTGTTGAGGCGTTTCAAAAATATGGCCAGTGCCTCTGCAGGCGGCTTCATATCGAGATAAATATTCCTTCTCAAGGTTTCCCCCCATCCAGTCGGCAAAAAGACTTACTATCACGGAATCGCCCTTGTATGCGCCTTCGCAATCCGCTCCGATGACGATGTACCCGTGAGCCCGCACCATGGCGGAAATCACGCCCGATTTTCCGGGCACCGGTATGGCCGCGATCTTCCCATCCATGCTCTGGAGCCGTACTCTGACGAAATCTGTCCTTCCCTCCTTGGAGGGCACGTTTCTGCTCAGGAAAGACTGAACGGTCGGCCTGAGGAAGGGCTGCGCCACTTCTTCGCCTTCCAAGCGTCTGCAGAGACAAGTCACAAATTGTTCGAAACAAACCATCGCGGATACGGGATGACCAGGCAATCCCAAAACCGGAATCGATCCGATTTTTGCAAGAATCAGCGGCTTCCCCGGAGAAACCGAAACCCCGTGCACCAGGATTTTGGCATTGGTGTGGGATTGTATCGCCTCGATGACATGGTCCCTGGCACCCATGGAGCTGCCTCCCGATACGATCACCATGTCTGCCGCCTGCATGGCTTTCTGTATCAAGGAGGTCAGGGTTTTGAGATCGTCGGTAGCAATCCCGATCCACACGGGTTCAGCATGAGCTTCCCGGACCATCGCTGACAACGTATAGCGATTAACGTCCCTTACACATCCCGGCGGCGGTTCCTGGTCGATGGGAACTATTTCATCACCCGAACTGATGATTGCGACTGCGGGTTTCTTGAAAACGCGGACCGTTCGGCGCCCCATTGCCGCGAGCAGGCCCAGATCCTGGGGCCGCAATCGATGTCCTGCCTCCAGCAAGGTTTCCCCTTCCTTGAAATCCTCGCCTCTGCGAACGACATTGTCGAAAGGGGCAACGGCTCTGAGTACTTCAACGGTGTTGCGATCCACCTCTTCCGCGTGTTCAACCATCACCACAGAGTCAGCGGCAGCGGGGAGCGCTCCCCCAGTCCAGATTCGTACAGCCTGGCCCTTTTTCAGAACCGTATCGTGGACCTCGCCCATGGCTATTTCGCCCACTATATGGAACAGGGCAGGAGCGGATTCCGTTGCACCGAACGTATCCACCGATCGCACAGCAAAACCGTCCATGGTGGATCGATCGAATCGTGGGGAATCCTCCCGAGCCGTCACCGGTTCCGCCAGGACGCGAAACAGAGAGTCTTCCAATGATGATGTCTCCGCAGGAAGCTCCGGAAATTCCGTGATCAGATTTCGAGTCTCATCGGGAGACAGTACCTGGAGAAAAGGCTTTTGCATCTCATACTCGCATCGTTCAAGAAAGTCTGATCCTCAACTATATCAACGCAGGGAACTTATGTCAAAAAAAGCACATCGTGAGTTTCATGATCATGAATTGTGCGCTCCAGAATTTTTGTATTAAAGCCAACTCATAATTTGGTATCCTTGACCGAAACATTCACATCCCGGAAATTGCATTGTCGAGGGGCACCATGAGCAAAGATGTCGCTGCCAAAGTTCTGGGCTATCGCTGGCTTATCTTCTGGATCATGGCGCTCGCCTACGTGTTCGTCTATTTTCATCGGTTGTGCCCTGCGGTGGTGGCCGTGGACATCCAAAAGACCTTCGGTACCACCGGGGGCTTTATGGGAATACTGGCATCCGCATATTTCTATCCGTACGCGTTGATGCAGCTTCCTGCAGGCCTGCTCTCGGATTCCCTCGGCCCCCGCAAGACAGTGACGTCTTTCCTCATGATCGCGGCCGCAGGGAGCGTGCTGTTCAGTTACGCATGGGGAGTTGAAATAGCAGTCATAGCCAGAGTCATGGTGGGGCTTGGAGTTTCCATGGTCTTCATACCCACGATGAAGCTCCTGAGCCAGTGGTTCAGAATCCGCGAATTTGCCATGATGACCGCAATTCTGAACACTATGGGCGGTGTCGGTGCCCTCACTGCGGCAGGTCCTCTTGCAATTCTGACCGGCTGGGTAGGCTGGCGAAATTCATTCGGAATCATAGGGGCCGGAACGCTGGTGATCGCAATCTTTGTGTGGCTGTTTGTTCGGAACCGGCCACAGGACATGAACTTGCCGTCGCTCGCGGATATCGATCACGCCGGCCCGGGCAGTTCAACCCCGCCGAGGATTATCTCCCTGTGGGAAGGTGCAAGCCGGGTCGTCACGGATAAGCATTTTTGGCCGGTGGCGATCTGGTTCTTCTTCCTGGTAGGCGTTTTTTTCAGCTTCGGAGGACTCTGGGCCGGACCGTACCTCGCTCACGTGTATGGAATGAGCCGCACCGAGGCGGGGAGTGTTCTCAATATGATTGCGGTGGGGCTTATCGTGGGAAGCCCCTTGATCGGATTTCTTTCCGATAGAGTATTTCACAGCCGTAAGAAGGTGCTGTCCGTCGCCACGGCCCTTGTCACTGCCGAGCTGGTTTTCCTGACCATCTATCCCTCTTCGCTACCGATACCTTCCCTGTACGTGCTCTTTTTTCTTTTTTCCGTCACGTCTTCCGCCATCGTCGTCATCGGGTTTACAACCGCGAAAGAACTCTTCCCCGTGGAGATCGCGGGGACATCGGTAGGCACCGTGAATCTTTTCCCATTTCTCGGTGGAGCGATCTTTCAAATGCTCCTGGGACGCGTACTTGACGAGTTCCCGAAAACCGCGTCCGGAGGCTATCCACTACAGGGGTACCAGACGATGTTTCTCGTCCTCGCAGGCGCGGCCGTCATAGCCCTGGTGTGCACATTCTTCATGAAAGAGACGTTTCCCGGCATCACCGGGTTCAAGAACTAAGTGCAGGTTTTCTTAAATCAGGTCGCACATTTTTGTCGGAGTAGATTGCTTCGCTTCGCTCGCACGGTGACACGGCTCGGGCCTGTCATTGCGAGGAGCGCAGCGACTAAGCAATCTCTCTTGGCCATGAAATCCGGCACCGAGCTTAAGAAAAGGAATACTAAGCGCCTTCCATGTCGTTGCAAAGTCTCATATTCAGCCTGTGCCGGGATTCGGGGGACGATATCTCCATCCCTCGGAGACAGAGTGCAGGGGATAACACGCCGCGCGAAGCTCCCTGTCCCCAGGACGGTTCGCGGCCAGGAACAGTCGCTGTCATGAGACCGGGAGCCCTGGGAGATACCATACTGGCGCTGCCGCTCCTCAATTCGGTGCGCGAGCGTCATCCCGGGTCTCGAATCGTCTTTCTCGGTACCCGGTCGTATGCGGATCTTGTCCCGGATTGGGCCGAGTTCCAGTCTGTCGACCACTCGCACTGGACGTGGCTGTTTGACTCGGCAGACCGGCCGCTCCCGAGCCACGCCGCAGGTTTTGACGCGGCATACGTCGTGCTGAATCATCCGAAACCAGTTATCACAAATCTGAAACGAACGGGTACGCGGGTCATAGCACATACTTCGTCACGGCCACTTTGCGGCGAACACGTGGTGGAGCATATCCACAGAGGACTGGGACTGTCAGTCCCGCCGAAAATTCCCTGCCTCGGCACAAGGACCGCGCAAAAAGAACATTTGATCTGGATACACCCAGGGAGCGGCGGGCCCGCGAAATGCGCCCCCCTGGACTGGCTCATCAGGTTTTCGGAGGCGCTTCGAGAACACGTGAACTGGCCGAGAATCGTGACTGCCGGAGAAGAAGATGCCTTTCTCAAGAATCTTCCCGACTGGAAAATACTTGTCGGGTCCCCTTGCACCCGACTGCTCGAACACCAACCTCTCGACAAGCTACGGAAAATCCTCCGGAACGCAAGCCTGTTTATAGGCAATGACTCGGGCATGAGTCATCTGGCTGCAGCTCTAGGAGTTCCCGCCATGGTGTTCTACGTATCCACGGATCCGACGCAATGGGCGCCCTGGGTCCCGTCAGACCAATTGGGAGCCGTGGATATGCGGGGACAGGATTTTGCGGACACGGATATCCATCGGCTCGTCTCGCAAGCCATAAAACTCATTGGCGATTAAGTAATGCGCTTTGAGAAAAGCAAAATCGGGGGGACCCTCTTTAGTAAAGAGCGAACCGCTCAAACCTTCTCCCAGAACCGTCTATAGTAATTCTCGAACGTATTGTCGGATTGATAAGCCCCCCTTGCATGTGCACTGCTGAATCATGTCATTGGGAGGAGCGTAGTGACGAAGCAATCTCGCTTTGGCGAACGAGATTGCTACGTCGTTCCACTCCTCGCAATGACACGATTGGATCGTTTGAATGTGGGAGAGAGTCATGAACGAATCCGGCAGAACGTTGGAGAACTGCCCTAATTGATGCGCTTTCAAACACATACCATTGGGGGGACCTTTTTGTAAGGAGTTTGCCCGATTTCAGCTACTTGAAAAAGAAGTGATATGTACCGGATTTCATGGCAGCTTCATGGCTGCCATCGATGGGCCGCTTGGAGAGTTGGCGCAGAAGCGTCTCTGTTATTTACAAATAAACCAATTATAATAAAGTATTATAGTACTAATCTAAAGCCAGAAATATACAAAAAACCTCGATTTCCTAATATAAATTCTAGCTTTTTTAAATAAATCTTCAATTCTATGTATTTTTTTCTTGACATTATGAACCGTCCAGGTAATTCTCGCTTTTAACACATCGTAGCTCCTGGGAGGGAGGGTATGAATCTAACAAAGCCTCGAACGCTCGTAGTATGTCTAGTCATTTTGGTGGCATTCTGTGTTTCTGAAGCCGCTGCTTGGGAATACCAACTCGCTTCTTTCACGGACCGCCAAGAAGACCGTGCAAACCCGTTAACCACACAACAAAAAGTTATTCAAAAGGTCAAACCTCCGAAGCACATCGTCAAGGTCAAACCCCAGGCATTTGAAGCACAGCAGACGTCTCCTTTCGAGATGGTTGCGGGCTGCACGCTCCCGTCCATTCGATCGGGAGGTTGGCAAATCGATGCCGAGGCGTTTTTTGCCCGCACCAAGGGGCACGTGCGTTTTCTGCGGGGAGCATGGCAAGGGGGTTTCACCCTGGCCAGCGCCCAGGATGTCGATATCAATGGCGACATGAAATTGCCGGATCACGCTATATTGCCCTCATTTTCCGCCATGTATCGATTTCGACCGCAATGGGGGGTACGGTACTCTATTATGCCTCTCGCCCTGGAAAGCTCGGGCAGCACCACCAGCAATTTCGTATTCGGCAACACGAATGTTACTCCCGGACAGAGCTCGCGGGTGAAATGGGAACGCTTGTACCAACGAATCGGACTGGTTTACGATCCCATCCGCACGTACACGTCTCGAGTGACCGTGTTCGGCGATTACGTCAGGATCGACGACAAGCTCAGCGCCATGCAGGTGGGTTTCACCCAGGGGGACACCATGAATAACGACCTGAATATGGCGATGGCTGGAATGGAAATCGAGCGATGCCTCAAAACCACCAAAACCTGCAACACGCTGTCCTGGCAATGCCGTGCGGGTGTCGCGTTTCTCGATGAGGCCGTGGGATCCGATCTGAGCACGGGAGTCAAATACAGCATTCCCTTGAATAACGGGAGATGGGGATTCATTTCCGGTGGATACAGGTATCTCACCTACAAGAAGAAATATAGCGACGCCAGGATGTTCGACACTGCCATGGAAGGTGGGTACCTCCAGATGGGATTTGTTTTCTAGCGGTCGCAGCGTGCCGGGCGAGCGTGGAGGGATCCGGCGCACAGCACATACGATCACGGTTCGGAGGGAAATTTCGTTACAGCCCGACCGATTTCCTCCGACCGTCTCCCTCCCAACTCTCTCAAGCCCGGTCGGGCTTTTTTCTTTTTCTTGGTCCTCGATAAATCTTGCCTGACTCCTTGTAATCGTCCCCAAAAGAGTCGAATATACGTTAAGAAAGCACGGATGGAGCCGCAGTCCTTCCATCGGACTGCACGAAACGAGAGTAGTGCCCTAACATGGAACTTCATGAACGAGTGTTGCAGGCGATCCTGGAGCAGCCGGGGACGCAGAAAAAAAATCTTTCCGGGATGTTTGATCTCTCGGATTATCGATTGAACAGAGTCTTGAGAATCATAGAGCGAGGTTTATCAGGGCGCACCGTGGTGCAAGATAAGATCAACGGAGTCTGGATCGTGGAAACAGATCCTGAACGGTGCGGCGGGATGGTCTGGATCGAGTGCGGTGAACGGGGTTATCGCCAATGCGAGGCGGTTCCTGCATTTCGGGATGGGTGCTGTTACGTGCACAGTCAGTGTGAAAATCCCGAAATCGTGGCGTTCAGACGAAAGCTGGAATATCTCGTGGGGCCTGTGGAGCCGACCGCGTACTATGTGAGCCAGCTCACCATGACGGAAGTGGAACAACTGTCCGCGAGATTAAACCTCATCACACCCCTGACAAGACGAGACGAGTTGGCCAAGAGCCGCTTTGTCAAAATGATCGCGTCTGCGCTTCTGTTGCGCAAATGGAAGGACGAAATGCGGCGCTCCGAGGATGAGGACCGTATTCCTCCGGAATTTTTTTCCCGCCACAGGCGATCTTCAGTGAATATCTTCGAGTACAGCCTGAAAAAACACTTTGTCGTGCTCGAAGTACCAGTGGAGGCTTCCCGGGAAGAGGTCTTGAGTGCATGGCGCAAGTTGGCCAGGAAGTATCATCCCGATCTGCTGAACGGGGACGAGGACCGCATGAAAGCCATAAACCTGGCCAAAGAGAAAATTTTTCGCCTGAAGCGGTGGGACTGAGTGTTGCTTTTCGCAAGTTCGGTGCCGGATGTCTTGACCAAGAGAGATTGCTTCGTCGCTGCGCTCCTCGCAATGACAGGGCCGAGCAGTGTCATAGCGAGGCGTGGAACGACGAAGCATTCTCAGTTTCGGTGGGTTGGAGATTGCTTCGGGCTTTGCCCTTGCAACGACAATCTTCGAATCTTTTCGAGTGATCGAGACCGACGTTACTTTTGATACGGATTCGCCACAAGATGTATGAGATGTCAGGGCTGGGGGCTCTCCCGAGCGAAGTGATGAGACGGCTCTGCGTAGTCCGCAGCGAAGGAGTGCCCCCAGCCTGTGCCCGGAATCGAGTTACCTGTGAAAAAGCGAATCCGTATGAGGATCCCCATAAATGACGGCATTCTTTACAAAGAGGTGCCCCCAATCTTACTGTCCACACCTCCCAAAGTGGGAACACAAAAAAACGGGGACCACGTGTGCGGTCCCCGTCTCGTCATTCTGTTCCGTCGAATCTTACCAGTAGCCCCCGAAAAATCCATCAGTGGGAGCAGCCATGAGTGAAGCAGGCAGGGTTGCTTTCTTCGCGAAAGGAACCATTCTCCTCTTGGGAACCCCATAGCCGAATCCGGCCGGACCGCCCATTCCCATGCCATAGCCCATACCCGGATAACCCGCCGGACCGCAAACCGGAGGCATGCAGGGGGGCGGACACGGTGGCGCACACGAGGCGACTCTGGGGGGGTAGCAGCGCGATCGGGGCATGCAATCATCTGCGAAAAGGCAATCCACGACTTTAAAAGGAAGGGCCACTACGCCCACGACTAGCCTGACCGCGCCTTTCACGATCATTGCCAGGGGATTTTCGCGAC
>DATHCX010000127.1:0-40631 GCA_035319325.1 Desulfomonilaceae bacterium | reverse complement strand
ATTTTTTATTCCGGGCTCGTCTTCCACGCCGCTGGACACGTCCACCGCATAGGGTTTTACCTTGCGAACGGCAGCCGCTACGTTGTTCGGATCGAGCCCCCCCGCCAGAATCAGCCTTTCCCGTACCGGTGCACAGTGGGAATCCAGCTGCGCGGCCAGTAGATCCCAGTCCAAAGGCATTCCCGTTCCGCCCCATTTGCCCGCAACTCCCGTGTCGATGAGGAAACCTGCAACATCGTATGCGCTGAGGGCTGGCGACAGATCGTTTTGCATGAACCGCAGGGCTTTGACCACCGGCCTGGTGTGTCCCGAACAGTCCACAGGTTCTTCGTCGCCATGCAACTGAATCACGGAAATTCGCGTCAGCTGGGTAATGTCTTCCACTTCTCTCCACGAAACATTGACGAAAACGCCCACGGTTGTGACGAAGAGCGGTAGCTCGGATATGATTGCAGCAGCCAGTTCAGGACTGACATACCTGGGGCTGGGAGGATAAAAGACGAATCCCACAGCATGAGCCCCAGCGTCAATCGCGGCTTTCGCGTCTGCAGGCCGTGTAATTCCACAGACTTTTACCCTGATGCGATCATAGGCCATGGATGAACTCCCGGAGTTTTTTTTCGGCATGTTCTGCCGTGACAAGGCTTTCTCCGATGAGGAACCCGTTTGCGCCCGCATCCGCAAGCAGAAGAATATCTTCCCGATTCCGTATACCGCTTTCCGAGATCACTATCCTGTCAGCGGGAATCTGTTGCATGAGGTCCAAAGTCACTTGCAAGTCCACTTGAAATGTCTTGAGATCACGGTTGTTAATTCCGATCGCTCGCGCTCCTGCGATGAGTGCTTTTTCCAACTCGGAGAGATTGTGGACCTCCACCAGAGGTTCCATGCCCCACATTCTTCCTGTTGCCGCGAACGCTTCGAGTTCAGTCGCGTCCAGGAGTGCGGCTATGAGCAGAAAAGAATCCGCTCCGGAAGCCCGTGCTTCCACTATCTGATACGGATCCACGATGAAATCCTTGCGAAGGACAGGAAGAGACACCTCCGCCCGGACCGTTTCCAAGACAGAGAGGCTCCCGCAAAAAAAATCCTCTTCAGTAACCACGGAAACCGCGCAAGCACCACCTTCCTGATATAATCGCACCAGAGCTGCAGGATTCATGCTTTCATTCAGCATGCCCTTGGAAGGTGACGCTTTTTTCACCTCAGCGATGATGTGAATTCCCGGTCCGCCGAATGCCGCCAGAAAATCCAGAGGCTCCTTCCTGGCCAAGGCCTCCTGTTCGAGAGTTTCCATGCTTTTGATATCTTTTTCGTGAGCAACGCGATTACGCTTGGAATAAACTATTTTTTCAAGAATGGTTGCCATGCTCACGCCCTAAATTCCAGGAATTCTGATAACTTGTGTCTGGCTGCTCCGGAGTCTACGGCGCGGGCGGCGGCAGCGAGGCCTTCCGGCAGCGTCTCAACCCTGTCTGCAACCAGGAGGGCTGCGGCTGCGTTCAGAAGAGCCACGTCTCTGCGGGGGCCCGGTTTTCCCTCCAGGACGTCCGTGAGGTGACGGGCATTGTCGCCCACGCTTCCTCCACTGATCTCCTCGAGGGTATGCGTGCTCAAACCCAGTTCCGACGGATTCAAACGCATAGTGGTGACTGTGTCCCCGTTGAGTCGAGATATTTTCGTGGGGCCGGAAATGGAAATTTCATCGAGCCCGTCCATTCCGTGCACCACCATTGCGGACCGCATCCCCAGCCCTCGAAGCGCAAACGCGATTGGTTCGGTGAGCTCGGGATCGTACACTCCGAGAAGCTGGCACGAGGCTCCGGCAGGATTCGTCAGAGGTCCCAGGAGATTGAAAAGCGTTCTGATGCCCATTTCTTGCCTCGGGCCTGCTGCGTACTTCATGGCGAGATGGAATGAAGGTGCAAACAGGAATCCGAATCCGGTCTTCTTGATGCATTGGCCCACGGTCTCCGGCGGTTGCGCCAGGTCAGCGCCCAATTCCCTGAGCACGTCGGCACTGCCGCATGAGCTGGAAACGCACCGATTTCCGTGCTTTGCAACCCGCACCCCCGAGCCGGCCAGGATAAAAGCCACGGTGGTGGATATGTTGTACGTTCCCGCACCGTCACCGCCCGTGCCGCAGGTATCGATGAGCGGAGTCCCGTTGTCCTCCACGGTAACGGCAAGGGCTTTCCGCCTCATTACCCGAGCCGCGCCCGTAATTTCTGACACCGTCTCTCCCTTCATCTTCAACGCGGTGAGCAACGAGCCGATTTGAGCTCCGGTTGCAGTTCCCGACATAATGGATTCCATCGCGGACTCCATTTCTTCCTGCGTGAGATGTTCGCCGGCCGTGGTCTTTTTAATGAAATTTTTGAACATGGGCACCTCCTTGTGTGAAGTGACGGACTTGTATTTCCGGGAATCGGTCGTGGGATCATGCGTCGAGTTTGTGTTGCCGGTTAACCCGGCATGTGGTGCGCCGGAATTCCTGGCATGAAATTCGTCGGTCAATTTCAGGAAGTTTCTGAGGATCTGCTTCCCGTCCGGGGTCAAGATGGATTCAGGATGAAACTGGACCCCTTCGATGGGATAACTCTTGTGCCGGATTCCCATTATCTCGTCTTGATCGGTGAGGGCCGTGATTTCGAGGCATTCGGGGAGCGTCTCCTTTTCCACGATCAGGCTGTGATACCTGCACGCCTGAAATGGATTTTCCATACCTGCGAATAGGCCGTTTCCTCGATAAGAAATGGGGGAAGTCTTGCCATGCATGAGCCTGGGCGCAGAGATCACACGACCGCCGAACGCCTCTGCAATGGCCTGATGTCCCAGGCACACGCCAAACATGGGAATGCGGTCCCCGAGAGTCCTGAGCACCCGGAGAGAAATCCCCGCGTCGGCCGGTCCGCCGGGACCTGGAGAAATCACCACTGCACGTGGACGAAGCGTACTAATTTCTTCCACTGTCACCATGTCGTTTCGCCGGACCAGTACTTCTTCTCCAAGCTCTTGAAAATACTGGACCAAATTAAAAGTGAACGAATCGTAATTGTCGATGACGAGTATCATTACAACCTCCCGTGTAGCTCTTGAGCCAGTACGAGGGCCCTTCGCATGGCTTCCGCTTTTTTCATGGTCTCCTGATATTCCCTTTCCGGAACGGAATCGGCCACTATCCCGGCTCCGGATTGAAAATAGGCCCGAGATCCTTTCATCATTACCGTTCGGATGGTGATCCCCATATCCATCGCTCCCGTGTAGGAGAAGTACCCTACACAGCCGCCGTACGGTCCGCGACGGTCCGGTTCCAGCTCTTCAATTATTTCCATGGCCCTAATCTTAGGGGCACCCGTAAGAGTGCCTGCGGGAAACGTCGCCTTGAGCACATCGCACGCGTCGAAACCGTTCACCGGTTTGGCTCGTACATTGCTGACCATGTGCATGACGTGGGAGTAGCGTTCCACAGTCTTGAACGCATCCACGGTAACGCTTCCCGGCTGGGCGATGCGGCCCAGATCATTGCGCGCCAGATCCACAAGCATGACATGTTCGGCAATTTCCTTGGTGTCGGACAGGAGTTCCTTCTCGAGCGAAACATCCTCCTTCGCGGAACCGCCTCGCGGTCTTGTGCCTGCTATGGGACGAACCACTGCTTCGCCCGCCCGCAGCCTGACCATGACTTCGGGGGACGAACCGGCAAGCACTTCGTCCTCCATGCGCAGGAAAAACATATAGGGCGACGGATTGATCATCCTCAAACCGCGGTATACACTCAGCGGATCGCAGGCTATATCGGTTTCAAATCGCTGAGAAAGAACGACTTGAATGATATCCCCTGCTTTTATGTGTTGCTTAGCCCTGAGCACCATGTCTTCGAAGTTGCTTTGAGACATATTCGCTTCGACGAGAGGCATGGCCGAATAGCCCGGTTCTCCGTGCACCCGAGGAATCGGCGAATCTAACTGCCATTTGAGTCTTTCCAAGCGTCCGATTCCGTCGCTGTAGGCGGCTGCCACCGAATCGTGCTCTTCAGGGCATACTGTGGTGATAAGGAGTATCCGGTGAGCCAAATTGTCGAACACCACCATGTCCCGGGTGATCATGAAACAGGCATCCCGAAATCCCGGTCCCGGTTTGCCGAAATTGGGAAGCCGCTCGAAATCCCGGACCACGTCATAGGAAAAGAAACCTACTGCTCCTCCGAAGAGCTCCGGCAATCCGGGAATGAACACGGGTTGAAAACGAGCCATGAGCCGTCTGATGGTGAGGGTGGAATCAGACTCTTCGGAGACGATCGTTGAGCCGTCGTTTTCCCTGATCTCTGTGGTGCCCCCGGTGGTTTTGACCACCATTCTGGGTTCCGAGCCAAGAAAGGAATAACGTGCCCAACGTTCGCCGCCTTCCACGCTTTCCAGGAGAAAGGAATTTCGAGAATCGTCGATCTTTAGAAATGCGGAAAGTGGGGTATCCAGGTCTCCGGGGATTTCCGTGAACATGGGGATGAGATTTCCCTGGAGGCAGAGCCGCTCGAAATTTTGAATATCCGGACTGATCATATCCTTACCTTTCGTCATGGGATGCCGTACAACGCAAAAAAGCCATGAGCGATCTGCCCATGGCTTTAATTTTCCTGTAGGATTTTGGTTCTCATTAATTTACATCAGCCAGGCAGACCTCCCGAATTTAATTTTCCAGCGCCACCACCAATTATCGAGGTTGCATATGGGTATCATGATCTACCTGTGTTTTTCCATGTTACAAAAAGGCGAAACTCTTGTCAATCCTTTTTGTTCTTTCCTGTGAACAACCGCATCCTGATACGCATTCGCCACAAGAATTATGAGATGTCAGGGCTAGGGGCTCTCCTGAGCGCAGTGATGAGGCGGCTCTGCGTCGTTCGCAGCGAAGGAGTGCCCCCAGCCTGTGCCCAGAATCGAGTTACCTGTAAAAAAGCGAATCCGTATGAGGCACGCTAAACCCGCTCTTTGAACTCTACTCCCAGAAGTCCCTCGGGTCGAAGCAGGAGCACCACAATGATCACAATGAAGGCAAGGGTGTTCTTGAACGCTATGGAAACGAACCCGCCAGTAAGGCTTTCGGCCACCCCCAGTATGAGCCCGCCCACAATTGCTCCGGGCAGACTGTTGAGCCCCCCGAGTATGGCAGCGGCAAATCCCTTCATAAACGGTTCCAGCATGAAGAACGGGTCCAAGAGCAGTGCCGGCGCCAGAAACAATCCCGCGAGCACTCCCAGGGACGCGGCAAGCCCCCATGAAAAAGCCAGGATCCTCCGGACCGGAATGCCTAGAGTCTGGGCGGCAGGAAGGTTTTCGGAAGTTGCCCTCATGGCCAGGCCGATTCGGGTCTTCTGAACAAGCATGTAGAATACCACACTACTCAGCAGGCTTATGCCAAATGTCCCCAAACTCAACTCGCTGAGACTCACGGGTCCCAGGCGATAAATTTTGTACTCCGAAAGAGGAAAAGGAAGGGACTGAGTCTCAGTGCCTGCGAAGTGTGCCACCGCTCCCTCAAGGATCAGACCGAGACCCAGTGTCAGTATGATCTGGCCCAGCTGCGTGGCCTCCCGGCGTTGAGCGGGGATGAGAATGCAAAAATAGAAAGCCATCGCCAGAACTGCGCCAAACAGGAGCGCTGCCGTTGCCGCGATGGAGAACGGGAAATTCAGACTTATCAGGGTGAAAGCCACGAATGTTCCTGCAGTCGTGATATCTCCGTGCGCAAAATTCAGGATTCGGGTGGATCGATAGATCAACACCAGTCCCAGGCCTACCAGGGCGTACAGACTGCCTATGGACAAACCCGAAATCGTATACTGTAAGAACTGGTCCATGGAGTCTCATCCTCCTTCGGAAACTCACGTGAAAAGACGGTCGCTAAATGTGCATTCACCGGAAAGGCCAATTGCTAAAGTACAGCCTCATTTTCATCCATCTGCCGGCTAGTCCCATGGGCTCGAAAATCAGAACGATCAGTATCGCGACGCCGAAGACCACCGACACCATCTCCTTATAAGAACTGCACAACTGCGGAACGAGTATCACGAACGCTGCACCCATGATCGAACCTTCCACCGATGCCAGCCCGCCGACTATTACCGCGACGAACAGCGTGACCGAAGCGGCGAACGTAAACATGTTCGGTTCCAGATAGCCTATGAACAGTGCATACAATCCGCCTTGCACTCCGGTATAAAAAGAGCTGATCGCGAACGACACGAGTTTGTACCGGCTAAGATTCACCCCGATCACCTCGGCTGCTATATCGTTATCCCGGATTGCGATGAAAGCCCTCCCCATGTACGACGAAATGATGTTGTACGAGATCACGGTGAACAGCAGAAAAATGATCAAATTGAAATAATACGTAAACGTTATGTGAGAAAACCCGAACAGCGGCGACAACTTAGGCACGGCCAGCCCCATGCGGCCGCCGGACAGCAGTTCGGAATTGGCGAACACCTGGTACACAGCAATCCCGAACCCCATGGTGGCAATGGCGAGATACGGGCCTTTGAGGCGGAGCGAGGGAAAACCGACGATCAGACCGAATAGTCCCGCAGCAAGACCGGCGGCCAGGAGCGCCGCGGGCCAGGGCATTCCGAGACGAGCCGCATGGCCGAACGCATACGCGCCCACTGCCAAAAAACCCGCCTGGCCGAAGGATATCTGCCCCGTATAACCGATGAGCAGGTTTTGGCCCTGTATCCCAATTGCGTAAATAAAGATGATGGTCAGCATATACGTCCAGTGCTCCGGACCGAACCTCGGCACCAGGAAAAGCCCCAAGACCAAAAGCCCGACCCAGATGCGCGTCCAGGGCCGTCTGACAAGCTGCAATTCTTCTTTATAGCTTTCTATCAGATCCATTACTCAGGCTCGTTTTGCGTAGAGAGATTGGATGAGATCAGCGTATCGTTTCTCCAGGAAACTTCTCTTCACCTTCTTGGTTGGTGTGACGTCCCCATCTTCCTCATAGAAGCGCCTCGGCAGGAGAGCAAATTTCTTTACGGTCTCCACCTGGGACAACGTGGAATTGACCTTCGCGACTTCCTGATCGATGAGCTTGTAAATTTCGGGATTCTGCGTGAGATCCGCAAACGTGGTGAACGGGATCCGGTTATCCTGAGCATGTTTCGTCACATTATCCTCATCGATGAGGATCAAGCTGACAAGGAATTTTCGGCCTTCGCCGATGACCACTGCATCCTGGATGTACGGACTGAACTTCAGCTTGTTTTCAATAAAAGCCGGGGTGATGTTTTTACCGCCCGCGGTAATCAGAATGTCTTTCTTTCGGTCCAGAATCTTCAGAAACCCGTCTTCCAACACACCCACGTCGCCCGTGTACAGCCATTCGTCTTTCACGGTCATTGCCGTTAGTTCAGGATTTTTGAAATAGCCCTTGAACACGCCGTGGCCTTTGACCAGAATCTCGCCGTCAGGGGCAATTCGGACATCCATGCCGTCCACGGGTTCGCCGACATAGCCCCACTTGGGACGATTCAGACGCTGTATGGCAATGACCCCGGTGCTCTCTGTCTGGCCGTATCCTTCCCTCAAGGGGATGTCCAGCGCATTGAAATACTCGAAAAGCTCGGGAGACGCGGGTGCCGCCGCACAGATGGCCCACCTGATGCGCTCGAAACCAAGCTGCCGTTTCAGATGGCTCAAGACCAACCAGTAGAAAGGCCAATACAGGACCGCCCAAGCCCACCGACGCGGGCTTCCCTGCTCGGTCCGCACGTAGCGCAGCCCCACTCCCACCGCCGCATGATAGAGAAGTCTCTTCACAACTGTCGAATCAGACATACGGATGCCGATCATAGAAGCGAACTTCTCCCAGATACGAGGGACACTCGCAAACACCGTGGGAGACACTTCCCGGAGATTCTGCCCCAGAGTATCCATGCTCTCCACAAAATTCACGGTACCGCCCGCCCACACTGCCTGAAAAAGGGACACGAGATTCTCGTAAATATGCGCGAGAGGAAGATATGACACCATTTCATCCCACTCGAATGCCTGGTTCGCACCCACAAAGGATTTCGTGATGCCCAGGATGTTGTGGTGGGATATCATGGCCCCTTTCGGCCTGCCCGTGGTTCCGGATGTGTAGATGATCATGGCAATGTCGTCTGGATCGATTGTATGGACGCGGTCTTTCACCATTTCCGGACGTGCAGCGAGAGACTCTCGCCCCCTCCGGAGAAAATCGGGGAAAAACATCATCTTGGGGTGAGAAAAACCCCACAAACCTTTGGGATCCCAGATCACCACCTGACCAAGATCGAGATTCGGGAGAATCTGCAGCACCTTGTCCACCTGTTCTTCATTCTCCACAAACAGGATGGTGGATTCGGAATGGCCCAGGACGTATGCTATCTGTTCAGGTGCAGATGTGGGATAGATTCCGCAGGTCACTCCTCCTGCGGACATGGCTGCAAGGTGACAGAACAGCCACTCAGGCCGGTTGTCACCGAGAACAGCAACCTTCTGGCCCGGCTGAAGCCCGTAATTGATCAGGGCCGCGGCGGTTTCCTCTACGGCAGATCCGTACTCACGCCACGAAATACGCTTCCAGATACCGTATTCCTTGTGCCTGAGCGCGGTTCGGTCCCCGTACCGTGCCACCTGCCGGAAGAAAAGTTCGGAAAAATTCCTGTCCGCGTGCGGCATTACCATCTCCTCCGCTTCTTATATAAACGCCAACCTTTAGGAGACACGGCTGCCTCTCCTCCCAGGCCCAGATACAATTCCTGCACATCCTGATTTTCGGACAATTCCGCTGCCGTTCCTTCCAGGACGATACGGCCGGCCTCCAGGATGTATCCGTAGTGGGCGATGCTCAGTGCCAGCCGGGCATTCTGTTCCACAAGCAGAATCGTCGTTCCCCCACGGCTTATTCTCAGCAATGCGTCGTACACGGTTCTGGCCATCATCGGCGCGAGCCCGAGGGAAGGTTCATCGAGCATGAGGAGTTTGGGTTTTCTCAGCATGGCCCTGGCTATGGCAAGCATCTGTTGTTCACCACCGGAGAGGGTTTCCGCCTGTTGCCGCGATCTGCCCTTCAGAACGGGGAACAGCGTGTAGAGCTCTTCGAGATCGTCCTTCATTCCTTTGTCGCGACGTCCCCAACACCCGAGATCCAAATTCTCCTTCACGGTCAGCTCGCGAAACAGCCCTCTATCTTCAGGCACGTACACGATTCCGAGAGACGCGATGCGTTCGGCCGCGAGCCTCTGGATATTCCGGTCAGCGAATTCAATGGTTCCTTTTTTCGGTTGATCTTTCAGCAGGCCGGCTATGGTCTTCAGGAGCGTCGTTTTTCCCGCGCCATTCGGGCCCAGCACCGTGAAAATCTCTTTTTCTTCGACCTTCAAAGACAATCCGTGCAGAGCATAAATCCTGTCGAAATAGAGCGTTTCAATGCTTTCGATATTCAGCAGCGGTCGTCCGAGCTCGTTCATGAAGGGAATTCCTTATCTCCCCGGACCGATTCATGGTGTTTCCAGGATAAGAGCGAGAATATACCAGTTCTCGAAAATTCTGTCGGATTCGTTCACGACTCTCGCCCACATTCCGAACATGCAATCATGTCGTTGCGAGGAGTGGAACGACGAAGCAATCTCAGTCTTGGTCAGTTGGAGATTGCTTCGGGCTTTGCCCTCGCAATGACCTGCTTCAACCTTGTACATGCAAGGGAAGGCTTATCAATCCGACAAAAGTATCGAGAATAACTATAACCAAATGAATTGTACCTTTGCCAGAGAATCGGGTCATAAAACCAATGTCATTGCGAAAAGAGAAACGACGAAGCAATCCCCTCGTAACGGTCAGGCGATTGTCACTGGCTTACGCCCTTGCAATGACGGTGAACATCGGGGAAGAGGTCCCCCTTACTCTAACTTGTTTGAAAGTGGATTCGTGTTACCCATCGCCGAGGTAAGCGCGAATCACTTCAGGGTTGCGTTGGACTTCCTCGGGAGTCCCCTGGGCTATTTCCAAACCGGACTCGAAAGCCACCATCCTGTCGGCGACGCGGGATGCGATGCGCAGGTCGTGTTCCACAAGCAGGATCGCCGTCTTGAATCTTCCCCTGATTTCCATGATGCGGTACGCGGATTCTTCTTTTTCCTCAGAAGTCAAACCCGCGATGGGCTCGTCCAGGAGAAGCAGTTTGGGTTCCAGCGCAAGTGCTCGTCCCACCTCGACCCGTTTCTGCACCCCGTACGGGCAGTCCGCAACGCGTGCCTGACGAAATGCTTGCAAGTCCAGAAAATCGATGATCTCTTCAACGAATTCCCGGTGTTTGAGCTCTTCAGTCCGTATGCGTAGAAACGCGTGAAGCGGATTCTTGCGGAACTTCACATGGCGGCCCAAAAGCAGGTTGTCCAAAACAGTCATGTGAAGAAACAGGCGAAGATTCTGAAACGTCCGTGCGATTCCTTTGCGGGCTATCGCGTCCGGAGACAGACCCAACAGATTTTCACCATTGAAGAAGATTTCGCCGCCGGTCGGCCGGTACACCCCGGAAACACAGTTGAAGAGCGTAGTCTTGCCTGATCCGTTCGGGCCGATCACTGTAAGGATCTCATTTTCCTCAACGTGAAAATCGATTCCCGACAACGCACGTATCCCGCCGAAATGCATGAAAAGCTTGCGGACCTGGAGCAGGGACATGCCTAAAACCGCGGCTTGAAAATGGTGAATTCTTCGAGCGGCACATGTTTTCCGTTTTCCGCTCGTCCTATTCTCGAGGCGTTCACTCCGTGCCTCCGATCCGCGGAGTACGTGACCGGTGCTCCGATGCCTTCCGGCTTCCAATCTTTTATGAGTTCCATTCCTTTGATCAATGTCTCAGGGGTAAGATCGCGACCGGCGTTTTTCAGGCCTTCAACGAGGTGCATTGCGGACACCGCCCCGAATAGAGCCAAATACTCTTTTCCTTCCAGCTTTGGGTCATATTTCCTGAGTATTGCTGCAACTTTATCCGCTGCGGCATCGGACCCGGGCACACCGGAATTGCCGGGCAACGCGATATAGGTGCCTTCCCAGACTTCACCCGCAAGCTTGTACATGATGGGATCGCCCAGGGTAAAGGTGGCAAGATTTTTTGGCTTGAAACCGATTTTCGCCATTTCTTTCAGAATAAGGGCACCATGGGTGGGAGTCGTGTAAATGAGGACCGTATCTGCTCCCGTTTCCTTCAGTTTCAGAGCATGGGTCCCCAGCGCTCTCTCGGAGACTTCATACGGTACCGCTCCCGCGAGCTCTCCCTTGCCCGGGACCGCCTCAAGTCCCTTTTTCAGACCGGACAGCGCCATTTTGCCGTAATCGTCATTTTGATAGAACAGTGCCAGCTTTTTCGAATCCAGCTTGGTGAGGGCATATTTTGTAAGGTATTCGGCTTCGTCTTCATAGTCGGTGTACGCGATGAAGGCATAATGAAGCTTGTCCCTGGGCATGCCCGCCCAGATACGGACATCCCCGTATGCGGTGATGAGAGGAATCTTGTTTTCCTGATAATAGTCCTTCGACGCGTTCAGAATCGCTGTACCCAGTATTCCGCATACAGCAAACGCCGTTCCCTTCAACTCTTGTAAATTCGCCAATGCCCGGGCCGGATTATATCCGTCATCCTTGAGGATGAATTTCAATTTTCTCCCGTGTATTCCGCCCTGATCGTTTATGTAAGCTGCCCAGGCCTGCATTCCCTGGCCGGTGGTTCCCCATAACGCGGCCGGTCCGGACAGTGGAGTTGTTACACCAACGACCACCTCGGTGTCTGAAACGCCCGGTACTTCCGCTGCCAAAACGGAACCGGAAACCACGAGCATCGTCAATAGCACAGAATAAAACACTCCCTTAACGTACATACGGAACCCCCTTGTGTGCGGTGCAAGACTATCAGTCGCGGGTTACCATCACATGACGATGGGAAGCACTTTCCCGTATTACGGCCCCCCGGTTCAGCCTGAATGCTGCCACCGGAATACGTTGACCGTGTTTGTCGACCGATCCCCTCCTGCTGCCGTGAATTACATCCTTCCGAGAGACGAAACACACGTTGACCGATTCGGTTGTAAGAAAACTGCTCGCAGATCTATTCGACAGGCCAAGCTGCCTGTAACGCTAAGGGTGGTAAAGAGTCCGTATACAAAAAAAACATTAGACACAAAGTGTCGGCTCAAAGCAACAGAAAACCGAGAATATATGGTAAGGCTTCAGTTACTCGGGGGAAGTGCTTATACCCTGTCATTGCGAGGAGTGAAACGACGAAGCAATCTCGATACTTAGAGGCGAGATTGCTTCGCTGCGCTCGCAATGACAGCCTTTTCCCGTCCGTAACTGAGGCGTTACAATATATGCACTACAGGTGCAGCAGCCTCGCGGCGTTCTCCCAGAGAAGCGCCTGAATCGTGGCCGGACTGAAAGGAAGATTCTTGATCCGGCTCACCTGCTCGCCGATGGAGGCAATGTTGGGCCAATCACTGCCGAACAGGAATCGGTCCGGAAATTTCTCCAGTTTCGGCATCACGTGGGGAATCTGTTTCGGGGGGATACCCGACACGTCCACATAGACGTTCGGGTGCCTCTGCAGCATCCATTCAGCCTCTTTGTACCAGAACGGACGCCCCCCGTGGCACATGACGATGGAAAGTTCCGGGAAATCTTCTGCAATATCGTCGAGAAGGAGGGGATGAGCGTAACGGACACGAGTTCCGGGAAACAGGGAGGTTCCCGTATGAAACAGAATGGGAATCCCCAGATCTCTTGCCACTTCATACGCGGGCAGCACCCTCGCGTCGTCCGGAGAAAAGTGACCATATGAGGGCAACAGCTTCAGTCCTTTGCAGCCCAGATCTTTCACGCATGTTTCCGCTTGAACGGCCGGGTCTGTCGAGCCGTCGAGATTCAGCGAACCGAATGGAATGAGACGTTCCGTTTCGGAGCAGAATTCAGCTACAAATTCGTTGGGGACCACTCCCGTGGCCTTTGGAGAGTATTCCGCGAGCAACACTGCGTAATCGATGCCTTCCCTGTCCAGGTACTGCACAAACGAGTGCGGAGTGATCGTATCCAGCATGGTCAGCACGCCTGGCCCCAGGAGCTCCTCAAAATACTTCGCGAAGCGTGCAGTGAGATGTTCCCTGCGACCCACGTGAACGTGAATATCCAGTACTGTCATGTGTTACTCCGAATGGGAGTCAATAAACGTGAGCTTCACAGAATGATCTTTGAGAGAATTTCCTTCATGATCTCGCTCGTCCCTCCGCCGATGGACAGAATACGACTGTCCCGGAACAGTCTTTCCACCAGAAATTCCCTCATGCATCCGTATCCGCCGTGTATCTGCACCGCAGCGTGGCAGACCTTGTCGCAGATTTCCGCGGAAAAGATCTTAGCCATGGATATCTCCTTCACCATGTCTTCGCCCGCCTGCATGCGTGCCGCAATCCGGTATGTAAATTCGCGGCTTACCTCAACCAGGGTTGCCATGTCCACCAGCTTGTGCCTGGTCACCTGGAACCCGGTGAGCGATTTGCCGAAGGCTTCTCGTGTCCTGGCGTATTTGATGGATTCGTCCAGAGCCAACTGGGCCGTGGTGTTGGCCATGAGAGCAAGATACAACCTCTCTTTTTGAAAATTATGCATCAATCCGTAAAATGCTGCTCCTTCTTCACCGAGACGATTTGCTGCGGGCACGACGACTTCGTCCAGGGACAATTCAGCCGTGTCTGAAGCCCACCAGCACAGTTTTTTGAGCTTCTTGGACACGGTAAAGCCGGGAGAATCGCTCTCCACCACAAGGAGACTGACACCCCTGTGGCCCGGACCTCCGGTACGAACCGCCATGGTCACGAGATCAGCACGGGTCCCCGAAGTAATCATGGTCTTGGTTCCGCTGACGACGTAGTGATCGCCGTCTCGCACGGCACGAGTGCTGATATTCGCGACGTCGGAACCGCCGCCCGGCTCGGTAATGCCAAGCGCGGCAACCTTTTCTCCTCGCAGGACTGGCGGGATGAAACGCTGCTTCTGCCGGGCGTCACCCAGAGCAACAATCGGCGGGAGAGCGATGGCGTGGGACATAAGCCCAGCAGCGAGCCCTCCGGAGCCGGACCGGGTCAATTCTTCGGTAATAACCACCTCGTGAAAAACATCCGTTACAAAACCGCTCCATTCCTCCGGATAACAGACGGCTAACAGACCGAGTTCGGCTGCCTTGCCGTACAGTTCTCTGGGGAACTCGCCGGCTTCTTCCCATTCGTCGATGTACGGTTTTACTTCGCGCTCCACGAATCGGGACACGGTCTGTCTGAGGATATGATGAGATTCGCTGAAATATTCCACAATGGCTCGCATTTCCGAAGGCCGCCGCGGCGGTGCCGGGTCTTGAAATTATATAGCAGTTCTCGAAAGTTCTGTCGGATTCGTTCATGACTCTCGCCCACATGCGAACGATCCAATTATGTCATTGCGAGGAGTGGAACGACGAAGCAATCTCTGTTGCGGTTAATTGGAGATTGCTTCGGGCTTCGCCCTCGCAATGACAGTCTTCGAATCTTTTCGCGTAATCAAAACCGACACTACTTTTGAGAATCCCATAGGACTTCGCTTTCAAGTACTTGAAATCGGGGAGAATACTCGTTACAAAGAGGGTTCCTCCAATCTTACTTGTTGAAAGAGCAATGGTATTACACAATCAATTACGCTTTCTTCTGACGAAGAAAAGACCGCGAACCCGGTCTTGGTTGACGGGCACAGCCCCGCGCGAAGTCACGCGGGAGCGGCGCCCTCCATGAATCCATCGTTAAGAAATTCCCAAAATTAGAGCGGGAAAAGGGACGGTATCCGCTGTGCAGCCATGATGTCGCCGGAAGCTTTGAGCTTGCCGGTCATGAATGCCGTCATTCCGTTAAGTGTACCGTTGCACATGGCGAGCCAGTCTTCATCGGCCATGGTGAGACTCACGCTGGGACTGTCGTGGACTCCCGGGTTCACCTGGCACGTGCCATCTTTGATTACCACATTCCAGTCGCCCGCTTGTGCACCGGTAATATGAAACTGAAAAATGACGTTTAATCCTGTAGCAGCAGCGGCATTGAACACCTGCGGCATTTTCTCGAAAACCTCGTTTACTGTACTGAGTGACATTTTTTCTCCTTTTTTCCATCGTTCGGAAATCAACTTTTCCTGTTTTGGCGGAGGAATGACGACAGCTTCGCCCGTGGCGACCGTTTCGCCCCGCTGGTTGGTCCATATGAGCCGCATTCGTATTCGGCCCTTGGCTTCGATTTTTTCTATTACTTCGGCTGTAGCGGTAATCGTATCGCCGAAAAAAGTCGGCGCTCGAAAACGAGTGCTAATTTCCAGCGCAATCGTTCCGAGCCCCGGTAGCTTCGTACCCAGCACAGGAGCAATCAGACACTGGGGAAGCGCCCCGTGAGCAATGCGCTTGCCGAACGGGGTCAGCCGAGCGAATTCCTCGTTGACGTGTATGGGATTGAAATCACCGCTGATCCCTGCAAAAAGGTACACGTCCGTTTCCGAAATGGTTTTACTCAGCGAAGCCTGCATACCTATCTCAAGCTGTTCGTAGCACAAACCAAGCTCAAACTGCATATTTTTTTCGCCCTTCCGTGTCGGCGTTCAGTTGCGGTCGGCATGCTGTCATTGCGAGGAGCGAAGCGACGAAGCAATCTCGATACGGTGCACTCTCAACCGATGAAATTCCTTCGCAGCGCTCGCAATGACTCCGGCGAGAGGGGAGCATAGTCCCCAGTGTCCCTGAATGGTTACTTTCCCCGTCTCACCGGTTCACCAGATTCAGTCTGGCTCTACATTGATCAACCGTTGCAGGCTCCCGACCCTGATCCCGCACCATGCGAGCTGCTTTCTCCACCAGATCCCCGTTGGTCTTTGCCATGACGTCCCGGCTGAGGTAAAAGTTGTCTTCCAGACCCACTCGCACATTTCCCCCAAGGCCGATGGCAGCCGCTACGAGACGCCATTGATCGAGGCTGATGCCGATGACTTCCCAATCGCTTCCGGGAGGTAAACTCTGTACCATGCTGACCAGATTCGGGACGGTGGGTGGAATTCCACCCAAAACTCCCATGATAAGACTGTATTGATACGGCGGAGTGAGCAGCCCCATATCTATGAGAGGATAGGAATTGCCCACCTGGCCGAGATCGAAACACTCCAGCTCCGGCTTGGTTCCCGCCTGATTCATGGTTTGAACGATCTGCACGATTTCAGAAAAGGGATTCGGGAAAACGAATTCGAACACAAAGTTCTTTTTGGCGGCATTATACTTCGCGTAGTTCATGGAACCCATGTTCAGAGCGCCCACGGCCGGGCGTATCGCTTCGATATGGGCCAGTTTCTGCTTTGTGGAAATGTTGATTGCGCCAGTCGAGAAATTGATGATCACCGGGCATGCGCCGGTCACCGCCTCGTATATGTTTCGGTAGTCACTGATTTCATAACTGGGCAGTCCGTCCGGAGTTCTGGCGTGAATGTGAACCGCGGCAGCACCCGCTTCATAGGCACGCTTAGCCTCCGCCGCGTACTCTTCAGGAGTGTATGGAATCGCCGGACACTGTTTCCTGTTGGCGACGACGCCTGAGAGTGCGCAGGTGATCATGCACGGCCTCTCAAAATTCTGATTGTCTTTCACCCATAATGATGGCATCGACAGACTCCTCAAGAACCTCATACCAATGCGCTTTCAAAAGAGTAACATTGAAAAGTTGGTTCACGGCCTGTCCTGCCAGATATCCTCCGCTACGAACGGCGCGGCCTGACTTTGCTGCGGAGACCCGCCAGGATAGGCTTCATCCATCGTCACTTGTCTGATTGCGCATTGGTCTCAGATGTGCAGGTCTCGCGGCAACACTCATTCGTCGGCCTGCCCACCAATGAGAAACGCTTCGAGGGCATTTCCCCTTTCATCGGCCTTTCCAGACCGGTTCTCGTTTTTGTACGAACGCGGCGATCCCTTCCATCGCATCTTCGGTGGCCAAAACCGCTCCGAGTTGTCCGCACATGTAATCGAGAGCTTCGTTCAGGCCCATGTCCTGGGCTACGGCAAGCGCCTTTCTGCCAAACTGAACTGCCAAAGGTGCTTTGGCCGCGATGGACGCGAGTGCCTGGTTCACCACCAGATCCAGATCGCCATCGGGCACGGATCTCGTGATGAGCCCCATGTCTTCGGCATCCCCCGCCGACATCATTCTCGCTGTATAAACCATTTCGAGAGCTTTTTTTCGTAGCGCATTGCGAAAGACCAGGGCAGCCACCATCATGGGAAACAGCCCCACATTGACTTCGGGAGTGCCGAATTTCGCGGTTTCCCCGGCGTACGCGAGATCGCACGAAAGCATGAAACCCATTCCACCCGCAATACAGTTGCCGTTTACCCGCGCTACGAGAGGCTTGGGGAACTCACTCATACGTTTCAACAAATCAGCATACTTGCGGGCTCCAGCCAGAGGGCTCGCACCGCCTCCGGAGGAAAGATCCGCTCCGGAACAAAAAGCCTTGTTACCTGCGGCAGTAAGACAGACGACACGCACTTCTTCGTCTCCTGCTGCCCTGGCCAGATACGCGAAAAACAAATCGATCATCTCGAGACTCACCGCATTGCGCCTGGATTCCCTGTTTATGGTGATCCATGCGACCTTGTCCCGTGTTTCGTAGAGGAGATCACTCATTATCGGCCTCCGGTTCAGGGTCTATTTCCACGAGGATCTCGCCCGGGCTCACCTGTGCACCCGGCACCGTATTGACCGCTCGCACCCGGCCTTCATAGGGAGCGCTCAAAGTCATTTCCATTTTCATCGCCGAGACGACTACTACGGGCTGGCCCTTTGTCACGGTCCCTCCCACTTCCACAAGCACCCTGATTACGGTGGCGGGTGTGGGTGGAGTGATTTCGCTGGCAGTATCCGCGGGACCCCGCGTTTTACGGGTCTGTACCGCATCCGCGTCCTGAACGAATCGCGGTCTGCCCCGGTTCCAGATCCACGTGCCTTCTGCGGTGCGGACGACGAAAAGATTGAATCCTTTTCCGTCCACGGCGACATGCAAGTGGTTCGGCGAAATCGATCTGGCGGTAACCCGTCTCGTTTGTCCGTCCAGAGCCATGATGCACAAACCTGCGTCGTCCGGAGGCGTTGTCTGTACGGCGTGGATCTCTTGCCCGATTCTTATTCTGTATTCCATGGATAGCTCGCAAACCGTTCGCTCTCGTGTGGGAGCACGTGTCTTGTCCGGTTCATCGTTACCGCGCCAGATCCCATGAGCCCAGAGTATTCCAGGGAGAGATCCCCGGGTGGTCTCCCGGTTGCCCGTCGAGTTTCCGGGTTGCGGGCGAATGGGTCATCTCGTGAGCTGCAGCCGCAAGCACGGTCTCGATTGCCGACGATTCAGGGTGCCATTCAGAGAAATGCTCATCAATGAAGTTCGTATGAGTGTCGCCTGATCGAAACGCGGCCGAGCGGACCACGTCCAGGAGAAATTCCACAGGCGTGCTCACGCCGAGAATTGCGCATTCCTTCAGGCTGCGGATCATTCGATTCACCGCAGCGGGCCGGTCTTCCGCCCATACCACGAGCTTTCCCAGTATGGGATCATAATTGACCGGTATTTCGAAGCCCGGGTAAATCCCGTGGTCGTATCGAACTCCCGGACCTTCGGGGGTGCGGCAGAAAAGTATTGTGCCGGGCGAAGGCATGAAATCGCGTGCGGGATCCTCTGCATAGATGCGGCACTCTATGGCGTGACCCCTGCGTACGATCTCCTCTTGAGTAAAAGGCAGTGGCAAACCGGCTGCCACTTCCAGTTGGCGGCGCACCAGATCGATGCCGGTAGTCATCTCCGTAATGGGGTGTTCGACCTGGAGTCTCGTGTTCACTTCCAGGAAATAAAAGTTTCCCGATTGGTCCACAAGAAACTCCACGGTGCCCGCGTTCACATATCCGGCCGCCCTGGCCGCGGTCACTGCCGCGGCAGCCATTTGCTCCCGGAGTTCCGCATGCAAAGCGGGCGAGGGAGTCTCCTCGATAATTTTCTGATGCCTTCGCTGAATGGAACATTCCCGCTCGAACAGGTGGACGACATTCCCGTGCGCGTCTGCAAGAATTTGGAATTCCACGTGTCTCGGCCGAACGAGCAGTTTCTCGAGGTAGACCGATCCATCGCCGAATGCGCTCAGTGCCTCGCTCGCGGCGAGCTCGGCGGATTCAGCCAGGGACTCCATGGTTTCCACAATCCGCATGCCTTTGCCGCCGCCGCCTGCCGCAGCCTTCACCAGAACCGGAAAGCCGAGATCTTCAGCCAGCGTCGCGAGTCGCTGCGGGTCGCTCTCTGAGGAGATCATTCCCGGAATGACCGGCACGCCATGTTCCATCATGATTCGGCGTGCAGTCGTCTTGTTGCCCAATTTGGCCATGACTTCGGCTGGAGGGCCGATGAACGCGAGCCCTGCTGCCGCAACTTTCGCCGCAAATTCAGGATTTTCCGAGAGAAAACCGTATCCCGGATGAATAGCTTCGGCCCCTGTATCCAGGGCCGCGGCTATGATCCTGTCCGCATTGAGGTAGCTTTCTGCCGGATCAGAATCACCCAGGAGAACTGCCTCATCCGCCGAAAGTACATGCAGAGACATGCTGTCCCCGCGGGAGTACACCGCCACGGTTCCTATTCCCATTTCTCTGGCCGTGGCCATGATCCTGACGGCGATTTCACCGCGGTTGGCGACGAGTATCTTGGAAAACATGTACGAGCCCCTACATTCTGAAGGTGCCGTGGCCCCGATCCCTGCCGGTCAGTGGTGAGTTGAGCGAAGCCGAAATTGCCAGCCCCAGCACATCTCGCGTCATGGACGGATCTATGATTCCGTCGTCCCACAGGTTTGCTGTGCTGTAATAGGCATTTCCTTCCTTGAGAGCGGCCTCCATGATGGGCCCTCGAACTGCCTGCACGATTTCGTCGGACAGCGGGGGCTGACCTTCCCGCGCAAGTTGGTCGTTTTTCACGGATACCAGAACCCCGGCAGCCTGTTCTCCGCCCATGACACCGATCTGGGCGTTTGGCCACATCCACAGGAACCTCGGGCCGTATGCGCGACCGCACATTCCATAGTTCCCAGCCCCGAATGAGGCTCCAACGATGACCGTGAGCTTCGGGACCGTCGCAGTGGAAACCGCGTGAACCATTTTGTGGCCGTCTTTTGTTATTCCCCCCCGCTCGTACTCCCGACCGATGATGTATCCGTTGATGTTCTGCAGAAAAAGCAGCGGGATTCCCTGGCGGTCGCAGAGCTGAATAAACTGCGTTGCCTTGAGAGAGCTGTCGGAGAAGAGGACCCCGTTATTTCCGAGAATGCCCACCTGGTATCCGTGAATGTAAGCCCAACCGCACACGAGCGTGGGGCCGTACAAGGACTTGAATTCCAGGAATTCGGAGCCGTCCACCAGGCGAGCGATGATTTCCCTGCAATCGTAAGGGGTGGAGATGTTTCGGGGCACAACGCCCCAGATTTCTCTCGGATCGTAGAGCGGGGCGGTCGGAGGCCGCGTGGGTATACGGGCCTTCTCGCCCTGCGGGAGAATTGCCGCAATTTCCCTGACAATCTGTATTGCGTCTTCGTCGTCTTCAGCGAAGTAATCGGAAACGCCCGACTCCCGACAGTGCAGCAGGGCTCCGCCCAGTTCTTCTGCCGTCACTTCTTCGCCTGTGGCCGCCTTCACAAGCGGAGGACCGCCCAAGAAAATTGCACCCGTACCCGTCACGTGAACAACATGGTCCGACATGGCCGGTATGTAGGCTCCTCCCGCGGTACACAGGCCCATGACCGCGGTAATCTGAGGAATATTCATCTTGGACAGGATCGCCTGATTATAAAAGATTCTGCCGCCGTCATCCGCATCGGGAAATATTTCCGACTGGAGTGGTAAGAAAGCTCCGCCCGAGTCCACAAGCATGATCATGGGGAGCCTGTTTTCCATTGCAACGGTCTGGCACCGGAGGGTTTTCTTGACTCCCATGGGATACACGGTTCCGCCTTTAATCATGGGATCGTTTGCGTGCACCAGTACTTCCCGTCCCTGAACCACCCCAATTCCCGCACGGCTGCCCGCGGCATGCACTTTTCCGTCGTAAAGCCCACGTGCAGCCAGTGGAGCGAGCTCCAACCACGGCGTGTTCCTGTCCAGGAGCTTATCAAGCCGCTGCTGAACCGGGAGTTTGCCGAGCTCCGCATTTCTGTTTTTCGCTTTTTCCGACCGCTCTTCCCGCGCTTTTTTGAGTTCCGCTTTCAGGTCCGTTACGAGTTTCTCCATAGCCTCATAATTGGCCCTGAATTCGTCGCCGTTCGTGTCCACTCGGCTGTCAATAACTTGCATGTGCTTACACCCGGTGCAGTTTGAGAAGATCTTCCGCAATCGCCATTCGCGCAAGCTCCGATGTGGTGCCGGCCAGGGCTGCGTACTTGGCTTCCCTGTACGCTCGCTCGACGGGATTTCCGCTCACGTACCCTGCCGCAGCCATGATTTGCAGAGCCAACGTTGCGACCCTTTCCGCAGCTTCGGCAGCGAACACCTTTGCGCAGCGCACCAGCGTCGCGGTCTCCACGTGCCCGGTGGAGCACATCCATCCAGCCCGGAACGCGAGAAGCTGTGAAGTTTGCAGGAGGGTCAGCATTTCAGCCAATTTGAACCGGACCTCCTGGTGCGCAAAAATAGGCTTCTTATTCCGGTGATGCTCGTGGGAATACTTCTTTGCCGTAGAGAGAGCCCGAGTCATAATCCCCACCGAAGCCATGACCAAAATCAGGTCTTCTGTTCGCCTGAGAAATTTCAGGACAGAGTCGTCATTGTACGGCCCCAGAACAAGGTCGCGAGGCACGCGAACCCGCCTGAGTTCAAGAGAAGAAACCGCAGCACCGTTGTATCCGAGCGTGGATATCCTCGGGCCGACGCTGACGCCGGGCCACGCGGGGTCGACGAAAAGCGCAGCGGGCCGATCCATCACCTGGCCGAACACTGCGACATAATCAGCGATGGGTCCGTTGGTTACAAAGTTCTTCTTGCCCTGTACCACAAACGCGTCACCATCCTCATAAGCCGTCGTCCCGGACTCATCGGGAGCATCTTCGCGGGCCGGTTCAGTAACCGCGACAGCTCCGACGAGCTCGCCTCGAAGCGTCCGGTGCAGAAGAGCCTCCAGCGTCTTGTTTTCACCGAATCCGCTTAGCAGCCCACCGAAGAGCCTGGCGGACGTCTCAACGGTAAGGAACAGGGAGCCGGAAATTCGTGCAAGCTCTTCCTGACCCGCCATGAGGCGCAGTGTGTCAGATGCCGCAGCGAGGCCTCGTCCGGGTTCCAGGTAACCCGCTCCGGCCAGCTTTCGCATGAACAGGCCGGTCATGGTTTTCAATTCCCCGAGCTCAGAATGCTCGATATCCTCCACCTGCGGAATGGAGAGATCTTGAAAAACTGCTGCCACTCGCTTTTTGAAATCCCTGTCTTCCGGTCTCCAGTCGAAATCCATGATGGTGGTGTCCTCACATGAGCCGTGAAATTATGACCTTCTGCACGTCGGATGTTCCGCCCCCGATGGGCGCAAGACGGCTATCCCTGAACACCCGCTCCACGTCATACTCGTGGCAATATCCGTATCCGCCGAACACAATCAGAGCGTCGTTCGCCGGCATCAAAGACCAGTCGCCCACGAAAAGCTTTGCGATTGCGGCTTCCAGATGGTTCAGAGGCCGCCCCTGATCCTTGCACCAGGCAATGCGGTAGACCAGGGATCGAGCGGCTTCCAGGAATATTTTCATGTCCGACAGCCGGTGTTTCACCGCCTGAAAATCTCCTATCGGGCGCCCGAACTGTTCCCGCTCCCGCGCATAACGGCTGCACCGTTTGATAAGAAACGACATGGCTCCCAGGAATGGAGCCAACAGAGCGCTGCGATCCCATTCCACGGTTTGCATGGCCATGATGAATCCGCCGCCTGCCTGGCCGAGCAGGTTTTCCGCAGGAATCCTGCAATCATCGAAGATCAGTTCCGATGTGGGTGAGGTCCTGACGCCCATTTTGTGAAGACTGCGGCCGACGGAAAACCCGGGAGTCCCCTTTTCCACCACGAACGCGGAAATACCGGCGTGACCGGCCGCAGGGTCGGTTTTTGCGTATATTACCGCCACATCCGCAATGGCGCCGTTGGTGATGAACATTTTTGTTCCGTTCAAGACCCAATGATCCGCTTCCCGCCGCGCGCTGGTGCGCAAAGACGCCACATCGGAACCCGCGCCGGGCTCGGTGAGCCCCATGCAGCCTATCCATTCACCGCTAGCCAATTGGGGGATGTATTGTTGCCTCTGAACATCCGTTCCATGGGAATAAATGGTATCCGCGCAGAGATACGTATGTGCCCCGAAACTGAGGGTGAGCCCTCCGTCCACCCCTGCCTCTCCAAGAGCCTCTCCCGCGATGACGGACGTGAGGACGTCCGCTCCCCCACCGCCCAGTTCCTCGGGAAAATGAAGGCCGAGGATTCCGAATTCCCCGAGTTTCCTCCAGGACTGCCGGTCAAATTCACCTTTGAGATCAAATTCCTGTACTCGAGGAACGATCTCCTTTGACGCGAATTTGAGGACCTGCTCCTTGAAGATGAGCTGCTCTTGGGTGAGGGCAAAATCCATCCAGTCCTCCTGAGCGCACGTTTATTCGGTGGCATTGTGCCGGGCGCCGTTGAAGAAAACTTCGAGCAGCCCCGCGGCTATACGTTGTTTCTGCCCCCGCCCCCTGAGAGGCTGATTCTCCAGGACCATCGCGGAGATAAAGCTTTCCAGGGCTCCCAGAAAAATGTACGTGAGATACCGGGCACGGACGTCGGAACGAAGCAATTTTTGATCTTGGGCCAGGCGAATGATTTGTTCGGTCCGGTTCATGAACACCTTGAACCATTCGAGCCTGTCTGGCGTGAGATTCGCTGCGGAGCGGGAAATCTCGGTGACAAAAATATGAACCATGTCGGGCCGCTGTTCGTACTGATCGAGAAAAAAATTGACGATGGACGCGAGCTTTTCACGCACGGAGGCATTCCGGTCGTCACACTGTTGCATCATGTTGAACAGGCCGGCCCACCACTCTTTCAAAATTGCATCGAACAGGTCGCCTTTGCTCTTGAAATAGTGGTATACCAGACCGTACGAAATGCGCGCGTCCTTGGCGATATCCGTGATACGGGCCTGGTGAAAACCTTTTTCTCGAATGACCCTGCATGCGGACTCGAAAATGATCGCTTCCTTGTCTTTTTTACCGGTCGCGACATGTTGCATGCGGAACGAATAGCAGAATGTTGATTGATGTGTCAATCGGTTTTTCTTTTCCGCTGACGTCACGGAATCTTCATGGGCATCTCGTGCGTTCCGCGACCCTCCCCCCGGTACGAGAGGACTCTGCATGAAAACACTAAACCGCCAGACAGCGCAATCTGCAAAACAACCAAGAAAGATCAGAATACGGGACCGAAACAAAGAGAGAGCCCGCAAGTCCGGATTACCTCCGGGGACGCTCGTACACATAGGAAGGCCCGAAACGGAACCGGTGAAGATAACGGTCATGGATTACACTGAAACCAGGTGCCAGGAAAAACAGATCACTGACCCGGAACAGCTGCGGCAATTCCAGCAGAGCGATTCAACCACCTGGATCAACGTAGACGGTCTCAGCCAGGTCGATGTCATAGCGAAAATTTGCGGCATTTTTCGCATTCACCCCCTCATTCAGGAAGACGTGGTGAACACGGACCAGCGCCCAAAGATGGACGACTCGGAGAATTATCTCTTCATCGTGCTCAAGACCCTGAATTACGATGAAAAACAGGAGGACATCGTTCCCGAACAAGTGAGTCTCGTGATCGGCTCACATTTTGTGATTTCTTTCCAGGAAATCCCCGGAGACGCGTTCGATCCCATCAGGCAAAGAATCAGAGGCGGTCTGGGGAGAATATGCATGAGCGGTTCGGATTATCTGGCCTATGCAATCCTCGATTCCATAGTGGACAATTACTTCGATATCCTGGAAAAACTTGCGGAAAAAATTGAGGTGCTCGAAGACGAACTCGTGACAAATCCATCACGGAATACGCTGGAGGTCATCCATAAGCTGAAGACAGACATGATCTTCCTGCGCAGATCCATCTGGCCGCTCAGAGAGGTTCTCTCCAAACTGGCAAGCGGCCAATCGTCACTGGTGCAGAATTCCACGCTTCCGTATTTTCGAGACGTGTACGACCATACCATACATGCCGTAGACACCATGGAGACATATCGCGACATTGTTTCGGGCATGCTGGATATTTATCTTTCCAGCATGAATAATCGGCTGAACGAGATTATGAAGATCCTGACAATCATAGCGACACTTTTCATGCCCTTGACATTTTTGACGGGGTGGTACGGCATGAATTTCAAGAACATGCCTGAATTACAATGGCAGTGGGGCTATCCCATGGTGATCCTCATCGCGCTTCTGGTGACGACAACGATGCTGGTGTATTTCCGACTTAAGAAGTGGATTTGATATAGACTCGACGTACGGTTTTCGAGCAGTTCTCAAAGGTCTTGAGGAGGGGTTCGGGGCGCTTCTTACAGGGATACTCAAAAGTAATGCCGGTTTTGATTACGCGAAAAGATTGGAACATTGTCATTGCGAGGGCAAAGCCCGAAGCAATCTCCAACCGACCAAGACTGAGATTGCTTCGTCGCTCCGCTCCTCGCAATGACATGATGGGAACACCAGCATGCGGGCCGGAATTACGAGACAATCCGACACAAATTTCGAGAACTACGATACACGAGGTTCATACCCGATTTTGCGCCGAAATCGAAACGGTATGAGACGGTGATTCAGGGATTCGCATGGACAATGCCATGTGAAGGCTCCGGCCTGGCGGTGAGCATGCTCATAGTTGCCGGTTCGCCTTTGATGCACATATTTATACAAATAAACAATGGGGCGGGGTCCCCGGGGAGGCAAATTATGGCGATACAATGGTTGACAGATCTCGATGAGGCACGTGCGCTGGCAAAATCCCATGACAAGCCAATTCTGCTGGATTTTTTCAATCCCAACTGAATCGGATGCCAGCAAATGGATGCGGTTACGTATCCTGAAGAGAAAGTTGCACGATTCATCCAGGACTCTGTGATTCCCGTCCGGGTCATGTTCGATCATAAAGTCCTGGCAAGACAGTTCAACGTCAAGTGGACCCCAACACTGATAACCTTGGATGCCGACGGGAACGAACATCATCGAACCGTGGGATTCCTGGGGCCGGACGAATTTATTGCTTCGCAGCTCCTGGGAATGGGAAAGACCTTTTTCGAGCTGGAAAAATTCGACGAAGCGATTGGAAGCTTTAACAGACTTCTCGAGAAATACCCAAAGAGCGAATCTGCTGCCGAGGCCGTCTTTTTTCGAGGCGTCTCGCTCTACAAGAGCAGCCATAATCCAAAACCGCTCAGGGAAGCCTACGACAAACTCTCCGGAGAATACCCCAACACCGAATGGACAAAGAGAGCCTATCCCTACCGTTTGATTGAATTGTGATGTCTCTGTAGCATGGCCGGGGAGTCCGCATCCCCGGCCGTGGCCCACATGCGACACTGCATACCGACGCGCTTTTATATACGTGAAATCCAGATGCGCCCACTTGGGGGAGAACTTGGAACGAATGATAAAACTGTTTCCGTCTTCGGTCGATTTTTGTTAAATAAGAATTGTTTATCGTGAACAGTAATCCTCGGATACTTTTGGAAGTCAATCATGAGAACGAAACGCAAGTTGTTGCAGGACAGGGCATTCGGCCTACTCATTTTTATCGGAGTGCTCCAGGCCGTGGCAGTGGGGCTGATACTCCGTTATGGAGGAGATATTCTCGAAAGAAACCGCTCGATCGAGGAGCACACCTCGACCATGGTCAAGGAAGTGTTCCCGACTATGAGAAGTGACCTGGTGGATGTTTCCCAGAAAACTTCGGACATAAAAACGGAAGTGGCTGGTCTACGGAATCAAATGGCAGTCGTGGACGAACACCTGAACGAGGTACATCAGGGTGTGCGCGGGGTGGGTAGCAGCATGGAAGGGCTCAACCGCAACGTCCAGGAATTCGTTCAGGACAGAACCGGCCTTATCTGGGGGCATTCGCTCAACCCGTACGTATTGACTGGTCTGCTGGCGATCATTGTCGTTAGCGTGCCTTTGTGCACATGGCGTTTTTACAGAAATCGGCCCGAATCCCCTGCTGCTTCGGAAATATCCGACGCGAACTTGGGCTTTTCGGACAAACTGGACAGATTATCCGAAATCATGGAAACGATACGAAGTGGAGATACGAGCTGCTCCGCGGGTCCTGAGCTGCGACACCTCATGGAAAAAACGGAACGGCTGATTGACGAGGCCCGAATGGAACTGACCATGCTTTCCGAAAGAGAAAAAACCTCCTGCCATGACAGGGGAGGTTCCAATATCCTGCACTGAACTGCGCCGTCTCATACGAATACGCTTTCAACTATTTGAAATCGGGGAGGAACTTCTTGTAAGAAGTTCCTCCCCGAACCCCACCTCAAGGACTTTTAGCACTCGCCGGCATCTGCATTTCCGCTGAGGAAATGCAGATGCCGGCGCATGATAGAAGTTTCTGGGACGGGGTTTGGGCGGGACACTCTTTGTACGCATTCGCCACAAGATTTATAAGATTGCAAGGCTGGGGGCTCTCCTGAGCGAAGTGATGAGACGGCTCTGCGTCGTCCGCAGCGAAGGAGTGCCCCCAGCCTGTGCCCAGAATCGGGTTACTTGTAATAAAGCGAATCCGTATTACACAGAGGGTCCCCCCAATCTTACTTTTTTGAAACCGAAGTGGCAGCAATAAGAGGTTGCGTGCAGAATCAAGGTTTTACCGTGGTATACATCCTCCCGTCCCGGCACTTTATGATCCCCCGTCCATGACATTTTTTTATGACGTCGCGGTATTTGCGCTCATACTCCCCGTTGAAATAGTGATCCACAGTCTCCACGAACCACGGAGTGGTCATGAGATAGTCGAAGAAAGAATCTTCATCGACACTTCTTTTCATCATGAGTGTGTACACGATGATTTTCTTGAGCAGATCATTTCCCATTCTCTTTGGGTTTTCGAGAAAGTCGTGCAATCGCTTCCTGGACGAGGTCAGCGCAGCGGCAACATCCGTGAAAGGCCTGCCATGACCCGGATATACTGTCTTCACCTCCAACTGTTCGATCCTGTCGAGCGACTCCAGCATGGAGAAAATCGCTCTGCTCCCTTCCACACGGACAGTGATCACCGCAAGGTCTCTTTCCCAGAGCGTATCCGATGAGAGAAGCAGCTTGTTGGCCGAATTGTACAAAACAATTCCATCCGCCGAGTGGCCGGGAGTATATATCACCTTGAATTCATGAGGTCCCAGGACGATGACGTCGCCATCTCGCAAGCCTCTCGTGCACTGAAAGAATTCCGCTTCTTGAACGTAATAGCTCCACCAGGTGGACCAGGCGTCACGAGTGTCAATGAAATGTTTTCCGATCGCGTGCATCGCAATATCGCATCCGGATTCTTGCTGAATCTTCCAGTTTCCGCCCACGTGATCGCAGTGGCAATGCGTGTTGACGATCAGCTTCACCCGGGAAATATCTACTCCAAGATTCGTGATGACCCGCTCTGTCGTCTCAACACCCGAGGCGTACCCGGTATCTATGAGAACAGGTTCATCACAACGATACACGAAATGATTTCCATTGAGGTAACCTCGTTCCACGAAGAACAGGCCGTCAAGAATCTCTACAGGACGTTGGGAGCACACCATCGCGGACGCCTATTTTCAGGAGATCGGCCTACCGTAGGCGGCAAGCACCGACAGGGTCGGAAGTTTTTGACAGAAGCAGAGAAAGAACTTGTTTGCGAGAAATGTTTGGTTCCTCACTCTTTTTTTATCTCGAATGCGAGATGTTATAAGGGGAGTTTTTGGGGAAGGCAGGGATGCTGAAAAGCCTTCCCCGGAAAAACATCCCAAAGCATAACGCGATTGCGTAATCTTATACGAGTGCCCGATCAAACGACTGAATCAATCGGCATGCCTGTGCTCGGGAGATATTCGAGCTGCCACGAATACTGCCCCTCTGAACGGACATTGGTATCAGTCCCGGTCCACCGGTTCCTTACAGGATCTGCAGCGCTTCGCACCGCGGAACAGGTTGCTCCCGCAGTGGGGGCAGATGTAGCGCTTCTCCTCCTGCTCTATCCATGTCTCAGTGCCGAGCTCACGCCACGCGGGAACCGCCCTCAATATGACTTTTTTCCCTACGGGAACAGGAAAATCGGCTATAAGGGTGCACGGAAAATCCGCGCACTGGTGGCATCCTTCATACCTCTTTTCCTGAGCGCAGGACTTGATGGCGCACTGTTCGCAGTACTTGAAGCGCGTGTCCGACAGGCACCCGTTGCACGCTATGTCTTCCGGGGAACACCCGTACACGGTGCTGAGCCTTTCCTTGAATTTCAGGTTGTTGTCACGGTGCGCCATAAGCACGCCACAAACCCCACAGTACAATCCGCATGGAGCGACAAGTTCTCTGTTGATCATGCCGGTTCTCCTTGAGAAGTATTTCAGTTCCGCGCCGGAACAGAGGTCACAGGTGCGGGCAAGCGGAAACACATTGAATACAGAGACGCCCTGGCTTGTTACTGACCGCTCAGTCTATTTATCCAAAAAAGGTGGATCGCCCAAGCGCTCAGGATACCGGCGGGCAAACCACTCGCTTCAGGGCTTCCGCGGTCTTCTTGAACGAATCCAGATCCTTGGACGCCTTGCATATGAGCAGAGCTCCCTCCACAGAGCTTATCACCACTCGACTCAGAAATTCGCTATCCAGCTCTTCTTTGATCCTTCCCACGCGTTTTGCCTCGTCAAAAAGATCCGCGAGCATGTTGGTCCACAATTCAAAAAACCTGGCCGCCGACCGTGCAAGATTCTCATTGGTGTCGCCCAGCTCCTGAGCGATATTTCCGAAAAATCAGCCTGCCTTGCAACCCCTAGCCGCGTGATAATTGACGATCCCGTCGATCATGAGTTCAATTTTTTTCAGGGGATCGTCCTCGCCCGCGGTAAGGATTTCGAGAAAGGGCAAGTGCTTGGAGACCGCGTCTTCAATGGCGGCCTGCGCAATTTCCTCTTTGGATGTGAAATAGAAGTAGATGTTTCCCCGTTTCACCCCGGACTCGCTGCATATATCGTCGATGCTGGTCCCGGCGTATCCCTGTTTTCGAAAGAGCTTTCCGGCGGTTTGGAGAATCTTGTTCTTGGTGATTTCGCCTTTAGCGGACATAGTGTGGGGCCCCGTATTATGTACTGACTGGTCATTACAATCTTGCATGGCAGTACATGCCGTGTCAATCTTTTTTCTTCAAAGCCCCTCCTTTTATGCCTTGCTCAGCTTGGACCCGACTTTCGCATTGAATTTCGCCGCGTCGATCAGGTATCTCCCGTGTTCGCCCTGGCATATCACGTCAATTCCGTCGTCTGCTTCAAAAGAAAAATTGAGTTTGCGTCCATCAACGTCTTCGAGTTTTACTTTGACCGTCACCGTCAGTCCCGGCGGAGTGGCTGCGGAGTGGCTCATGTTGATGCCCACCCCGACAGATTGTTCGGCAGGCCAGTTTATGTGCGGATTAATCGCCTGAATGCAGGTCCATTCTACGAGTCCCACCAGAAAACCGGTGGCGAGAACTTTCGGCATCTGTTGCAATTCCTGCGCCTCGGGATACAGGTGCGGCACGGTTTTATCATCAGGAACCGTAAACTTGAACTCAAACGTCAATCCCGATTTCAGTGAGTCCTTCATGCCAAACCCCCGAAATGATTGAAATGATACCGCAGCGAGATTGTTTCGTCGCTTCGCTTCCAGCAATTACAGCAGGCCGCCCATAACTGAATGCATACCGCGAACAGGAGCATCAGGAAAGCCGGATGTGGGGAGGGAGTTTTAACAAGAAGTGCCTCCCCATCGCATCACTCATACGGATTCGCTTTTTTGCAGGCAACTCGATTCTGGGCACAGGCTGGGGGCTCTCCTTCGCTGCGGACGACGCGGAGCCGTCTCATCACTTCGCTCAGGAGAGCCCCCAGCCTTGCAATCTCATAAATCTCATGGCGAATGCGTATCAGGCGAATCGCTATTGTGCTGTCCCTCAAGTAACTTACGCAACCGGCCATCTGAGCCTCTCCCGAAGTTTTCATCGAGCAAGGGAAGCCGGTTTTGTCATTGCGAGCGAAGCGAAGCAATCTCGCGTAGTTGCAGAATAAGGGCTGGAGATTGCTTCGTCGCGTCGCTCCTCGCAATGACACTGATTCGCGTCCCGACCAAGTCGGTGGTTTGAAAGGTATTTGCGGGACACAACGCTACGATCCTGCCGCGCGAAGACCGCTTCGGTCGGCATCTTGTTCCTCTGACTTTTTTGTGGGCTTCTTGATAAAACGACACAAAATTACCGCCACCACCAGAATTCCGGCGGAAATGTAAAATGAAAGATCGTACGATCCGGTGTAATCCTTGATATATCCCGCGATCAGCGGCATGAGAAAACCCAATCCCCACCCGATAAACACGAACCCATAATTGGCGCCGAGGTTCTTGGAGCCGAAAAAGTCTGCGGTGAAAGCAGGCATGAGGGCAAGTCCGCCGCCATACTGCCAGTAGGCTATACCCACGGCGAGGAACAGGAGCGCAACACTCTCCATTTTCATCACAAACGGTGCAGCGATGAGGCATAGGGCCGATACGACGCCGTTGAGCATGTACGCATTGGAACGCCCGATCTTATCGGAATACATACCAGTGCCTACCCGCCCCAGTGCATTGATCGCTCCACCGAAGGCAGCAATTATCCAGGCGTTTTTTGCAAAAAATTCCAGTTTGCCGGCGGTCTTTCCCAGAATGGGCGCAGCGTTTGCAATCACCAGCAAGCCTGATTGAGCGCTCCCGATGAACATCAAAACGAGAGCATAATATTGCCATTTCGACATCATCTCGGGCGGAAGCCAGTCCGCAGCCGGAGCTGCAGCAGGCTTGGCAGAGGCACTCAATGACGGATTTACGGGTGCAGCAGGCGGAACATAGCCGGCCGGCGGATTGGACAATAACTGGCCGGCAAGCACGACTACCACGGCAAAAAAGATTCCCAGCCCTATGAAACTGGCCGAAATGCCGTACTTGTCAATGAGAAATTGAGCCAGGGGGGCGATATAAATTGCAGCCGCTCCGTATCCTGCCACGACGATACCCGCGATCACGCCCCGCTTGTGAGGCCCGAACCACTTCAGAGCGGCCGGAGTCGGCGCCGCGTAGCCAATGCCCATACCGATGCCGCCCAGAATGCCGAAACCGATCATCAGGCCAAGATAGCTTTTCATCAACCCCGCAACAATACATCCTAACGCCAGACACAAACCGCCCACGGTGGCGCCTACTTTCGGACCGTACTTGTCCTGAAGTCTGCCGCCGGGAATCATGAAAAAAGCAAAAAAGAGCCCGCACACGAAATAGGCAAAGGTTCCCTGTGAATCCGTCAAATACGGCCACCCGGCGTTTATGCCGGTCATGAGCTCGCCCAGATCGGCCTTCGGTTTGTCCACGAGAACTTTCTTCCAAACACTCCAGGCGTAGAGTATTCCCAAACACAGATTACAGGCAGCGCCCGCCAGCGTGACTACCCACGCTCTCGCAGGCACTCGAGCTTCTTGTGTTGCCATTTGTACTCCTGCAACGACCCAGTTCCCTCGACAGGAAACTGTTCACGATTTGGACCGAAAAAATAGGAACGGTCGCTCAGATACCGTCTTTATTTCTCTTCAATCACGTCGGCGATTCTATAGCCGGTTTGTTGTCGGACAAGGAGTTCGTCAAACCGCTCCTCTTCACCGCCGCTGGGAAAGGCGAATGCCACGAGCACTGCAGCGAGAAATCCGAGAGGTATGGACACTATGGCTGGATTCTTGAGCGGGAACAGCGGCTTGTCCAATCCCACAATGGACAAACCCTCCTTGTTCTTCTCGTAATCCAGTTTCGCCCTTGCCATCGCAGTTTTCTCCGTAGCTGAAAGAGCCAAGCCTTCCGCCTGTCTATTTTCGAGAATTGTCACCACTTTTTGAGCATCGGCGGCCAGATCTTTCGGGTAAGTCATATTCGGCGAGACCACGACCAGCAGAACGCTTATTACTGTCCCCACCACCAAACCGGCCACTATTCCTGCAGTATTAAATTGCCTCCAGAACAGACTGAGCACCACGACGGGCAGATTGCCGGAAGCGGCTACGGAGAATGCCAACGCAACCAGTTGTGCAACATTCTGCCCTTCAGCCGCGATGCCGATGACAATCGCGACAATTCCCACACCGAGCGAGGTGGCACGTGCGGCCCTCACCTGCTGCCGCTGAGTCGCGTGCCCTTTTTTCAACAACTTGACATAGATGTCGTGCGCAATTGCTGCGGAAGCCGCAAGCAACAAACCCGACACAACGGCCAATATGGTCGCAAATGCTACCGCACAGAGAAACGCCAGAAATACATCTCCCACCATGTGGGCTATTTCATTACCCAAGGCTTGGGCCAACAAAATGGTGGCCATGTTCCCGCCCGCATCCATCGCGAAGATTGCTTGGGGCCCAACATACAATGCTGCTCCAAAACCCAGGAACGTGGTCATAATGTAGAACCCGCCGATGACGAACATGGCCACAATTACTGACTTCCGGGCTTCAGTCGCATTGGGGACGGTAAAAAATCGCATCAGTATGTGCGGCATTCCCGCAGTGCCGAACACAAGAGCCATTCCCAACGATATCTGATCCAGCGGATTTTTCAGAAATAGCCCCGGTTCCAGAAAGCGCTGACCGTAGTCGTATCCCTCGACGGGAACCGGGTGATTCAACAGGGTCACCCGCACCCATTCCTGAATGTGATAGCTCCCTGCAACGTCGGCGAAAAATCGCAAGGGATTGAAACCGACTTTTGCAGCCACCAGGGCACTCAATAAAATAGCGCCGGCCATAATCATTCCGGCCTTCACGATCTGAACCCACGTGGTGGCCAGCATGCCGCCGAACACCACGTACACGATCATGAGCACGCCCACGCCAACAATCGCAGGCTGAAAGGGAATGCCGAACAGCAGCTCCATGAGCTTGCCCGCTCCCACCATCTGAGCGATCAAATAAAACGTCGATACCGTCAACGTGGAAAGCGCAGCCATGGACCGTACAGGTATGGGAAACGATCGGAACGAAAGAATGTCGCCCATCGTGTACCTGCCGGCATTGCGGCAGGGTTCGGCAATGATGAGAAGCACAGTCACGTAGGCGACGAGCCAACCCACGGAGTACATGAAACCGTCGTATCCATAAAGGGATATGAGACCCGCGATACCCAGGAATGAGGCCGCGGACATGTAATCCCCCGCAAGAGCCCATCCGTTCTGGGTTCCGGAAATCGCGCTGTGAGCCACATAAAAATCCGCCGATGTCTTGGTTCGCCTCGCAGCTCGGAAAACAATGTACAAGGTGAGAGCGACAATCATCAGGAACACGGACACGCTGATCGGTTTACTCGCCTGCGGTTGTTTCCTGGGCATACTGCGAGCCTTGTCCTGAAGCGCGGGCACGGGGCCGTTCGCTGCACTGTCTGTGACAGTCGTCGCATTCTGCGTGTCAGGGCTTGCCGAGGCTTTCTCCGGAATCATCGAAACAGCCAGAATCCCGACACACAATGCCAGGATCAAGACAACCAACAATCTCCTCATTATCTAGACCTCCTCATTTCGCTCCACCTTGGGGTGGTGTTGAGGGCCGATATGGAAATGGTATGTATTAGTGACCGGTAATTCGCGCTCTGTATTTTCCTGTACATGCGCATGGAGGATTCTGGAATCATGTTGCACAGATCCCAGGAAGTCAAGCACAAAAATTCTTTTGTAGATTGCGATGCATCAGTGCTTACAATTAGCGTATTATTATTTATAAGATCAATGGGAAATTAACTCTATGGCTCACCATAATGCATATCTGACGACAGTGGTCCTCATGGGTGCACCGGTTGTTTCGTACTATGCCGTACGGCCCCGGACAACCGTGCCGCGCACGGTTGCGGTTAAGCCGAACCACATTCCGCAAGCCGTTTTGTGATCGGTCCTTCTGCCGATTGTCTCCCTTCGAATGAACGGTTTCCGTGCCCTTTATGATACAGTGAACTGTAGCAGGAAAAGTGGACGGCTCGCCTTGGCGGCGGACCGATTACAGCCGATTATTATCAGGAAAAATCATGAATACGACAATTGCGAAGAAATTTCTGCTGGATCCGCGAGTTGCTCAGGCAAAGGCTCACCTGCTTCAGGTGCTCTCGGAATATCAGGAAGTGATAACAGGCGTCCGGCCCCCGCGGGTCGAATGGCGCAAATCGTATGAAGAGGTCCTGACGGAATTCGGGCAACTGCGTGGAGCCCCTTTGTTCTTCTCGTATCTGGGCAGCGGAATAGGAAAAGGGCCTCTCGTGGAACTGGAGGACGGCAGCATAAAATACGATTTTATTTCCGGCATAGGCGTCCATCACTTCGGGCATAGCCATCCGGCGATTGTGGGAGCATTACTTGACGCAGCCCTGAACGATATTCCGATGCAGGGCAATCTCCAGCAAAATCAGAAGTCGGTGGAAGTGGCAAAGCTGCTGCTATCCGGTGCGACTCGCAACGGCGCCCGACTTGAGCACTGTTTTTTTTCCACCAGCGGGGCAATGGCAAACGAAAACGCTCTCAAGGCCATTTTTCAGAAGAAAGAGCCGAGAAGCAGGATCCTGGCCTTCGAGGGATGTTTCGCGGGACGCACGCTTGCTCTGTCTCAGATCACGGACAAGTCGGCGTACCGGGTCGGATTGCCGTCATGTATGTCCGTGGATTACGTCCCGTTTTTCGACGTGGAACGTCCGCAGGAGAGCATCAAGTCTTCGGTGGCACATCTCAAGCGCCATATTCATCGGTACCCGCGTATGCACGCGGCCATGATTTTCGAGCTGGTGCTCGGCGAGGGCGGTTTTTATGCCGGAACCAGAGAATTTTTCGTCGAGCTGATGGAAGTGCTCCGGGAACACGACATCGCGATCATGGTGGATGAAATCCAGACATTTAGCCGGACAACGGAGCTTTTTGCGTTCCAATGCTTCGGGCTGGATCCATACGTGGACGTGGTCACGGTAGGAAAATCGGCCCAGGTTTGCGCGACTCTGTTCAGGGACGAGTTCAATCCGAAGCCCGGCTTGCTCAGTCAGACGTTCACTGCGAGCACGTCGGCGCTCTATGCTTGTGACGTCATTATCCGGGGGCTCACGAATGGCGACTATTTTGGGCCGGAGGGGAAAATAGCGCGATTTCACGATTATTTTGCAGATAACCTTGAAAGCATCGGCCGTCGCAATCCGGGAAGCGTGTCCGGGCCGTTCGGGTTCGGAGCAATGATCGCTTTCACGCCCTTTGGCGGCAATCCCGAAAAAACCAAGAAATTGCTGTACGAGCTCTTCGATGCAGGAGTAATCGCGTTTTACGCGGGCCGCGATCTGAACCGGATACGATTCCTTCTTCCGATTGCCGCGATTGATTTCACAGATATAGACGCTGTATGCGGAATCCTTGAACAAGCGATGGTCGGCCGCTGACGGCATTTCGCTGATTTCGCCCGTTCCGAAAGAACGATCCTCACGATCCGCCGCAATGTCCGCCAATGGGAAATCTCCCGTTGACCGGAAAAAACAGACCTCGGGTTAATTGTCTTGACTGGAGTTCCCGGCCGCTCCTACAATGCGTCCCGAAGTGGGCCGCGTTCGTAAGAAGATTTGCCCATCAGACGACCAGAATTCACCATACATTGTTCGTGCGAACGATCACCTGAGTAACTGATGCCCGGTGATCCGGGGATGTGATTTACTGGGTCATGCAGCATGCCTGAAACCCCAAGGCGACGCTGGCCCGGTAAATGGCGCCTTGTGAATGGATCACCAGACACGTGAAGGAGGAGGATCATGAAAATATTATCCACATTGCTCATTGTTCCGGTTTTGCTGCTGTGTGTAGTTTTCCCTGCCGTCCTGGCGGCATCGCTGGACGAAAGTCTCCTGGAATCCGTGCGATCCGGGGACGCCAAGCAGGTCGAGGAACTCATTAAGAAAGGGGCAAACGTAAACGCCAAAGACTCGGACGGCTTTACTCCTCTTATGGAAGCCTCAGTGGAAGGTGGCCTGGAAATCGTGAAATTGCTTTTGGCGAAAGGCGCTGAAGTGAATGCCAAGAACGAGGACGGCGACTCGGCTCTGATCGGCGCTGCTTTTGCCGGCCACACGGACCTCGTCGCATTACTCCTTGGAAAGGGAGCGGACGTGAATGTCACCAACAAGGACGGCGTTTCTCCCCTTTTCGGCGCGGCTTTCGAAGGCAGGCCCGATGTCGTCAAACTCCTTCTGGACAAGGGAGCCAACGTGAACGCGAAAGAATTGCGAAACGGAGCTACGCCGCTGATCGTAGCCGCGTTCGAAGGCCACAAGGAAGTAATCGAACTGCTCCTGGCAAAAGGCGCGAACGTGAATGCAGCGGATAATGAAGGAAACACGGCCTTGGGCTTGGCTTCACAGAGAGGGCACGCTGCTGTGGTGGAACTGCTCAAGTCCAAAGGAGCTAAAGATGCCCAGCCCGCGGCCAAGTAGGTTTCGTGAAATTATCATCAAGTCTGCCCTATAGAGATAACAGGAGCCATTGATAGGGATTCGCTTTTTTTACAGGTAACTCGATTCCTGGCACAGGCTGGGGGCACTCCTTCGCTGCGGACGACGCAGAGCCGTCTCATCACTTCGCTCAGGAGAGCCCCCAGCCCTGACATCTCATAAGTCTTGCGGCGAATGCGTATGAGTTCCTGTTTCTTCTTTTGTTGTCCCGAGCAGGAAAAATCCCTGCACCTGAATTGTTATGTTGCTGTGCATTGAGATTGCTGCTTTCCGTCCGCAGTCAGCCAGGTTGTCCTCGCAACGCTGTAAGGCAGGCCTTCCGAAGCGAAGGGGACACCCGGCTGGTAGACGCATTCCTTGTGCGCAGCACTAGAGTATCCGGCCCGAAAATGTGCTCATTCATGCCGGGGCCGAAACCAGTAAAGCAGCTCGCCGCTTGGTCGGCGTAGAACCGGTTGTCCAGGGAGAACAAGATGTCATCGAACGTGCGCCTGAGGTTGAGAAGAAAAATCGAGAGACTCAATGAGCAACTCCTGTCCCTGGGAGCCCAAGTGGAAGAGAGCGCGCAACTTGCTATTAAGGCCATCGAACGTCGCGATTCGGAGATGGCCGCCCGCGTTATCGATGGCGATACTGATATTGACCGCAAAGAAGTGGATCTAGAGGAGGAATGCCTTGAAGTCCTTGCCTTGCACCAGCCCGTCGCAGTTGATCTCAGGCACATCATAGCGGTTCTCAAGATCAATAAAGATCTGGAACGCGCGGGAGATCTGGCCGTGAACATTGCAGAAACGGCCATCCACCTGAGCAACGATCGCAGAGTGGAAGTACCCAAGGATTACTTCGTGATGGCCCAGAAGACTCAGGCAATGCTTAAGAAAAGCCTCGACGCGTTCGTCAATATGACGGTAGAGATCGCATATGAGGTACTGGTCGACGACGACGAAGTTGACCGCATGAAACACCAAATGCACAAGAGATTCGAGGAACAAGCATCCCAAGAACCCGAATCGCTTCAGGCATTAACCCATTTGTTTCTGGTCTCCCGACATTTGGAACGCATCGCGGATCTCGCCACCAATGTCGCTGAAGAAGTGATTTACATGATAACGGGGGAAATAGTTCGCCACGGCAAGAAGTCTCCCTCGGTCGGGACGTAAGGCCATGTCATCCTTCGAGAATAATAGCAGACTACGGTGCGCCGCAACTCAACACAGTACAGTCCGAATTTCTCGGCAACTGGCATACCAGCTTCGAAAGCAGTACGTGGGACCACGCATGTGCACCCCTTCGGTAACGCCTCAGTTACGGACGGGAAAAGGCTGTCGTTGCGAGCGCAGCGAAGCAATCTCTGCCTTTGAATATCAAGATTGCTTCGTCGTTTCACTCCTCGCAATGACAGAGGTTAGGCACATCCCCCGAGTAACTGAATGATTACGCCCTTCGCGGAGATTCGCTTGACAAGTGGAATCAACCGGACTATTCGCATGCACGCGGAGGTGCTGCGCACATGAACGACGTTTCTCTCCTAGATCATCTGGAACAGGTTGCGAACCGTCTGGGAATTGAATTACGATACGAAAATCTGGGCTTTGCCGGCATGAAAAGCGAAGGGGGTTTTTGCAGAGTAGCGGGTAAACCGATGATTCTCATAAACAGACAGGACTCAAGGCGCCGCAAGATTCTCATCCTCGCGAGATCGCTGAACAGGCTGAATCTGGACGGAATCTTCATTCCGCCTGCAGTACGAAAGGTCATTGAAAATCAGGTAAATTGAATCGACCCTGGTCTGATCCGACCGTCCGGCTTGGACGGCACGGCAGCTCGGGAAAAGCGCCTCCAGATTCCCGTGGACCGGGCCATCGTCAGGAAAGCACTGCAGCTTATCCATAAACGCGAACCTACGACGCACAGAGTAAACTTCTGAATCACACCGCATTCTAGCCGCTTCAATATGTCAAATCGAAATAATATCAGAAAATACTTCCAAACTTTTGTTAATTATGATATATTTGGCTCGGCATATATCCGGATAATAAGGAAATAGACATGAACAGATGGATTCGTCGCTCAGTGATCGTTGCCCTGTTTGTTTTGCTCTTGCCGGCGCTCTCTTTCGCTCGCGGGACGCGCTATTTCATTGATTGGCCTGCATGTCACGTTGGTCCGGTTTACGTGCAAATATACGATATCAGGGTTACTCCTCCGTTTGAATTGTGGGACCGATTCAAGGTTTGGGTGACCTGGGACAATCAAACAAAATGTTACGATATCGGAGATAGAGGAACGTACCTGCTGAAGCTCTATAAGAGCGATTTCAACAAGGGTCCCATGATCATATCGGGAAATGCGTCTTCCTTTCGCATCAGGTACAGCCTGGTTCCACCGTGGATCTAACAGGAATCCGCAATCGAGAAGGTGAAAATAGGTGAACCCCCGCTTGTAAGGCGACTGCGCTTTCAACAATGCGAGATTGGAGGGACCTCCCGCGTGCAGTGCGTCCCCCGATTCCATATTTCAAGGCTGAACTCGGGATCGATGCACCGATCCGAAGCTTCGCGTCGTGAACTGATGATTGGACGGCAGAATCACTCGTGAAATCGACGACTCTCCTTGCGAATTTCGACATCCACGAACATGTGCGAACAGTGGCCATAGTGGGTGCGGGGGGCAAGACATCACTGATGTATTCACTCGCAGCCGCTTTGAAGGCTGAGCACAAATACGTGGTGAGCACCACCAGCACCAA
>DATHCX010000126.1:0-14342 GCA_035319325.1 Desulfomonilaceae bacterium | reverse complement strand
CTTCTCATGTCTTCGCCACCGGAAAAGGCCGTGGTGACTCACCCCGCGTTCGTAGAAGCCGTGGCCTCTCAGGTGCTGGATGCAGGGGGCTGCGTTTTTCTGGGGGACAGCCCGCCTTTGGGCAATTTGAACCGCGTCCTGTCCAAATCCGGATACGGTCCTTTCATGAACAGGCTGGGCGTCAAGCCGGTTCCATTTGTTGAAAAACAGCCTCTGGATTGTAGCGACGGAAGACTGTTCAGACGGATAGATCTTGCACGGGAAATATTCGATTTCGATTTCGTGATTAATCTGCCCAAGCTGAAGACGCACACCCAGATGATGTTGACGCTGGCAGTAAAGAACCTGTTCGGATCGGTGATCGGCACGGACAAGGCCTCATGGCATCTGAGGGCGGGCAAGGATTTCGATACGTTCGCGACGATCCTCGTGCAGATCTATGAAAAAGTTCACCCCGCATTGTCCATCATCGACGGTATTCTCGGGATGGAAGGGAACGGTCCGAATAACGGGACCCCGCGCCACGTCGGCATCGTTGGTGCCTCGAGAGATGCTGTCGCTCTGGATGCGGTCCTCTGCAAGCTCGTAGGATTCGACATAGAACACGTCCGGACGTGTGTGATGGCCAGGGAGATGGGAATCGGCACTGCGGAATGGGACGGCATACAGGTGACCGGCGATGCGCTTGACGGATTTCCGCTGAAAGACTTCCTGCCTCCCAAATCAGCGACCATTGCGTGGAACATGTCCCCCACCAATCCGTTGCGAAGGTTCTTGCAGAATCATTTAATAACAAAGCCCGATATCGATGCACGATCGTGTCAAAACTGCGGTGTGTGCCTGGAACATTGTCCGCCCCGGGCGATCAGGGAAGTGGACGGGGTCATGACCATCGACAGGAGTAGATGCATCTCATGCTTCTGCTGCCACGAGTTATGCGCCCATAATGCTGTTCGCATCGTCCAACCTCTCTTCGGCAGGTTCATGTCAAGAATCAGCACGTAATCGGTACTTCACATCACAGGGAATTCTGATCCCTGTGCTTTCCGTCATAGGTTGCTTCGCCCGTAGTGGTTTGAAATATGATCTGGCAGATCCGGGTGTCGGGCTTCAGTAAAAGAGGGAAGGGAGCCATATTACTGATCTCCAGGACCTGGCGGTTGTTGATTCCGGGTTGTATGAAGCTCGCTGTCATATGAACCAGGAGACCTATACGGGCGAACCGTGACCTCCCCTGGATCCAGCCGCAGATGTTGGGGGCGAGCTTTATGCGTTCCCTTGTTATTCCGAGGATTGTCTCCCCCGGTAACAGAGTAAAAGACCGTTCCCTGTGGACGAGCCGGGTGATTTTCTCCAGATCCATGGAGTCGTCCACGACAGCTGCCCTCCGAATCTTTTTGAATATTCTGAATTCATTGCTCAGGTTAAGGTCCACTGAACCCGGCCCCACCATGTCTTCAGAAAACGGATCTATCTGTATCCGTTCCTCCCTGATGGCCCGAAGTAGTTCGTCCCGTGTCAGTACGCTCATCGTTCGGTCCTTCTTCAGCACAAAGGATCATCCCACCAGCGGCAAGAGAGTCTCCCTTGTTGTATAATACCAGCGTGAGCCGTCCAGGAACATTATTTCGTGAGGAGTAGGAACATCGCATGGATCTAGCCGTTTTGCAGCAGATTGCCGGCGAACTGAACGAACTGCTTCCCGGAGGGTTCATACAGAAGATCCATCAGCCTTTGCCCAGGGAAATAGTGTTGCGGATTCGCTCCAGAGCAGGAGAACTGAAGCTCATGATGAGCGCTGATCCGCTCCTCGGAAGAATTCATCTGACGAAACTGAAAATACCCAACCCCCCACGGCCTCTGAGATTTTGCGCATTTCTCAGGGCTCACCTCCAGGGCGCCCGCGTGGTCCAGGTGGACGCTGCCGGGACTGACCGCGTTGTACGAATTCTAGCCGTACGCGGCCCCGAGCAGGAGAAGGTCCGCAGAGAACTCGTGCTTGAGCTTCTCGGCAGGGACTCCAACATCATCCTCATCAATCCGGATGACCAGGTGATCATGGATTGTCTACACCATATTCCCGAAAAAGACACTGGAAACCGAATCGTTTTACCCGGTTCAAGGTACTCGTTTCCTCCTGCTCGACCGAACCGCGTGATTTCAGACTACGGGCCTTTCAAAGCAGGGACTCATGCGGGCATTTCGTCAATCTCAGGGGGCAAGAAGAAGATTACGCTGCAGCCAGGGCCTGGGGATGAAGCTTTTTCTTCCGTCAACGAGGCGGCTGATGCCTTGTACGGAGCCGAACTCGTGTCCGCTCTGACGGCCGCACTGAGAAGGGAAGTCGCTTCGCCGATTGTTGCCCGAATCAAGTCCCTGGATCGAAGGCTGCCAAAGATCGAAGATGATATCAAAAGAATCCAGGAATATGCGGATCGTCAGGAAGAAGGGGAACTTATCAAATCCAATTTGTCGCGTATCAGGAAAGGCATGACCCGAGTGCAAGTCCGGGATTGGAGCACCGGCCGAGACCGGGAGATCAACCTGAATCCTGCCCTGGACCCGGTAGGGAATATGAACCTCATCTTCAAGAAAGGAGCAAAGGCTAAACGAGGGAAAAAAATGGCGCAGGAAAGACTCAGAGTAACCCTGGAAGAGAAAAAGGCCTTTGAGGACCTCCTGTATTTCGTTCAGGAGGCTGCGGACATTTCCGAACTGGAGCGGATCGCTGCGGAAACGGTCAAGCCGCAAGCACCCGAAAACCGCGCGAAAAAGGGTGAAAAAAAAGTGTCCGAAAACATGTTCTGGAGCTTTACCTCACCTGGGGGCCACCTGGTGCTGGTCGGGCGGAGCGCAACCGGGAACGATGTTATTGTGCGAAACAAGTCAAGAAAAGGGGATCTCTGGTTTCACATCAAGGACGTGCCGGGTGCCCACGTTCTCCTGACCAGGAAAGAAAATCGACCGGTCAAGCCTGAGGACAGAGAGTTCGGTGCAGGGCTGGCCGTTCATTTTTCCAAAGGTCGGGGAAAAGGAAAGATGGAAGTGATCGTGGCAGATGCAGGAGATATCAGCCGCCCAAAAGGCTCTGTCCCGGGGCGGGTGTCGGTGAAAAAATATACGACCATTCTCAGTGCGGGCTCGCAGGGTGACTCCGTGGACTGACGAAACCGTCTTGTGCTGATACGCGTTCAAATACGTGAAATCTGCAAGGGAGGATCGGGGCCGCTTTGCAAAGAAGGCTCCCAATTTCAGCTAGTTGAAAACGCAGAGGAATTTCGGCATCTGTTTACTTGTTTTTTATCTTCTTGATCAATTCGTTTGCTTCTTCGTCGCGCCCCAGCTTCGAGTACTCATCCAGCACCCGGCGAGCTGCAGATCTCGCGGCAGTATAATTCCCGATGCTGATGTACGTTCGCGCTTTGTAGAGTTCTTTGTCGGCGAGCATCTGGCGGCTTTCACGATACTTTTCTTCCGCCTTTTTCGCCCATTCGCCCCCATCGGGATCATCCATCACCGCTTTGAATGACTCTGCGGATTTCTGAACGATCCTGCTATCCAGGTCTATATTCTTTATTTGTTTGAAACTGGCCATCGCGATTTGATATTTCGCCCGCGGCACTTCCTTGTGGGCAGGATACAGTTCCAAAAATTGCGAGTAGCGTGCGATTGCTTTGTCGTACGCCCCATCGTTGAACAGAGCGTCGCCTATCTTCAGATAGGCCTCCGGGACTTCCTTGTAATCCGGATAGGCTGATTTCAGCCTTTCGTAGGCTTCTATTGCTTTCGCGTATTCCTTTTTTTGGAAGTGGTCTTCAGCCGCCTTGTAAAGCTCGTCGGCATTCTGGATCTTGTCAATGGAATCCATGTTCCATATGGAGGGACAGCCTGCCACACAGAGCGCGATGCAGACCAGAATCACCACGGGTATCCCGCGATTCACCAGGGGAAGTCTGCGAAGGCTAATGAGAAACTCTTCATATTTGAACGTGAAGCGGTATTTCATCAGGTGAACTCCAGGAGAGGTAATCTGTCGCGTGTGCGGTCGGTCAATAGGTTCGGTGGAGAATCCGATCCGCGAGCTTCATTAGAGCCTCTTTTTCTGCCGATCCAGAAAAAATGTCAAGATATTTCGTAGCCTTCTGCAAATACCATCTACTTTTTTCCAAAGTTTCCCGAATTCCGCCACGCCGATTCAAAAATTCTCTGACCCAGACGAGATCTTCACGAGAAAGACCTTTAGCGCGAATCATTTCTTCAACGCGAGATCTCTCCGAATCATCGGCCCGATTGAGTGCCGCAATCAGCGGCATTGTCAATTTTCCCTCTTCAAGATCCTTACCTGGATTCTTGCCCATCACTTCCTTATCCGACCGATAATCAATCACGTCGTCAGTCATCTGAAATGCGATACCCAGATTGAAACCGAACTGGGCAAGAGCTTCTTCTTGTTCCCCGGCGAAGCCTCCCAGTATTGCTCCTCCGCGGCATGCAGCCTCCATGAGGACGGCCGTCTTGTCCGTGACAACCTGAATATATTGTCCCTCGGTGAGGCTCATGTTGCCGATATTCATCATTTGAAACAATTCTCCTTCGCTCAACCGTTCGGTGGCTCTGGAGACGATTTCCAGTATTCGCAGATTCCGAATGGAAGTGAGAGCGGAAAAGGCTTTGGCGAGAATAAAGTCTCCCCCGAGCACGCACATCTCATTCGACCAGACGGTGTTTGCGGCAGGATTACCCCTGCGGGTGTCGGCCTCGTCCACCACGTCATCGTGCAGGAGGGTAGCCGTATGAATACACTCGATGGCGCCCGAGAGTTTCACCGCGTCAATTCCCGTGTAGCCACCCATTCTTGCAGCGATTATGGCTAATTGCGGGCGTATCCTCTTCCCTCCGCTGTTCATGAGGTGAGCCCCAATGTCAAATGCTACGGGAACTCGACTCCGGAGCTGTTCAATCAACTCCTGTTCCAATTGCTCCATTGTGGATTGAATAGAGTCGAGAAGATCCAAATGACTCCTCCTGGGTAAATAACAACTGCCAAAAGAGCAGAATGTGCCGTGTCCGGAGATTCGCTTCCCCAGGGGAATGAATCGTGCCGGACGGCTCCGTTCCTTACGAAATGCGAGATCAAGCACTCTAGCATTTTGATTGTCTAATCGCAAGTTCGCTCATGTTCATGTTGTAATGCCTCAGTTACGGACGGGAAAAGGCTGTCATTGCGAGCGCAACGAAGCAATCTCTGCCTTTAAATATCGAGATTGCTTCGTCGTTTTACTCCTCGCAATGACAGAAGTTAGGCACTTGCCCCGAGTAACTGAATGATTACTTCATGTTCGATTGCCTATCGCCACGTAGCTCCGGGAAGTCGGATAGTCCCAGTTGTTATCTCATCAAGAGTTGTTATTCACTGTAAGTGTGATATAGACAACAATGGAGAACCATTGAACATTGTGCAAAGACTGGTATCTTGCTTACCCTGATCCCGGTTATCGTCCTTCTCGTTACGTGGAGCTCCGGATCATACAGCCTGGTGCTGGATTCGTGAGCGAAATCAGGGCCAGTGTTACGGCAACCACACTCGCTCATGAATCCGGGCGGGAGTTGATGCGCACGATTCGCGGCCTGCAAGCCCCCGCAGAACCGTAACACAGGGATATACGCGCAAGACGTGTTTGGGCAATGGAACCCAGCGCCAGCTTTGCCCGAGAAATGACTCGATTCAGGAAGACCGACCATGATTTGCGCTGCACTCGTCACCGCCGGTGGAATCGGTTCGAGGATGGGAAACGTCATTCCCAAACAGTACCTCGACTTGCACGGCCTCCCGATTCTTACCCGAACATTGATGGTGTTTGACAGGCACCCCGACATCGAGTGCGTGGTCGTAACGGTGCCGCGCGGGGATGAGGACTTCTGCCTGAAAAATGTGATGGGTTCGCTGGAATGGACGAAACGTATCGACATCATCGCGGGAGGTGAAACCCGTCAGGAATCCGTTTACAACGGATTAAGACAGCTTGCCGGTACTGATATCGTAGCAATCCACGACGGAGTGCGGCCGCTGGTATCACCCGACGTGGTGACTCGAACCCTGGGAGCTGCTCGGGAATTCGGCGCGGGCCTGGCTGCGGTGAAAATACGAGAAACGGTAAAGAAGAAAAAGGATCTCCATCTCGAGACCGTTCCTCGATCAGATTTGTGGCTCGCACACACGCCTCAAACGTTTCGAACCTCTCTGATCCTGGAGGCTCATAGAAAAGCGGAGCAGGAAGGGTACCGGGGAACAGACGACGCTGTCCTGATCGAGCGCATGGGCTTTCAGGTGAAGTTGGTGGAGGATTCCGAGGAAAACATCAAGATCACTACACCCAGAGATCTTGATCTGGCACGATTCCTGTTCGACAGGGTTTCCCTGCACCAGCGTTGAGGATCTTTTCGTTTTACCAATTCATGCTGATGCGTCGCGCGTGTGGCATGCGCGATCCGCGGCCGGACGAACCGTTTGCTCTACGGCCAACGAACCGAATCGATGGAGTGACATTCAAGGCAGTTCTTGGTGGAATCGTCCGTTATTTTTATCGGGTATCTTCCCGTGAAGCAGGCGTCGCAAAAGTGCTTGGCAGGCAACGGCATGGCTTTGAACAGCCCCTCCAGGCTCAGATAGGCCAGGGAATCCGCTCCGATGAACCCGCAGATCTCCTCCACGGTGCTCGAGCACGCAATCAGTTCTCCTTTACTGGAAAAATCGATGCCATAAAAGCACGGATACCGGATGGGCGGGCAACTTATCCTCATGTGTATTTCTTTTGCTCCCGCGTCTCGAAGGGCTTTGGTCCGCAACTTGCTCGTGGTGCCCCTCACAATGGAATCATCCACGACCACCACCTTCTTGTCCTTGAGTATTTCCCGGACGGGGTTGAGCTTCAGTCTCACTCCGAGATTTCGGATGGAAGGTGAAGGTTGTATGAATGTGCGACCGACGTAGTGATTGCGGATCACCCCGTACTCAAAGGGCACTCCGCTCCCCTGTGCGAAACCCAGAGCCGCATAGTTGCCGGAAGCGGGCATGGGGACCACGAGGTCCGCGCCGTCTACGGGGCTTTCCAATGCCAATTGCAGGCCGAGTTCTTTACGGACCTTGTATACGCCGTGTTCAAAAATCATGGAATCGGGTCTGGCAAAGTAGATGTACTCGAATACGCACATTGCGGGATGCGATTTCTTGGGTCCTGGAATCGATCGCAACCCGTTGTGGTCCGCGATGACTATTTCTCCCGGTTCCACGTCCCTGACGTATTCAGCGTCGATAATATCGAGCGCGCACGTTTCCGACGTGAAGATGATCGCGTCTCCCTTGCGCCCGATGCACAAGGGCCTGAACCCGTGCGGGTCGCGAGCGGCAAGAATTCCCTCCGGAGTCAAGAATACCAGGGACCACGCGCCTTTTAATTCGTTGAACACTTTAGCCAGGCGCTCTTCCAGCGATCCTTTCTTATGAAGCACCAGATGGGCGATCAATTCTGAATCCGTGGAAGTCTGAAAAATTGCACCCTGAGATTCCAGCTTGCGGCGAAGATTCGCAATGTTCACAATGTTTCCGTTATGTCCCAATGCGAATATTCGGTCGATTTGTTCTACGAGGAATGGCTGGGCATTGCGCAACATCGAGCTACCGGTCGTGGAATAGCGCACGTGGCCGATTCCCATCTTCCCCTTCATCTCCTGGAGTGCTCCTTCTTTGAACACATCCGAAATCAGCCCCATGCCTTTGCGCGACTGAACGCCGGTTCCGTCACTGACGACGATGCCCGCTGATTCCTGTCCGCGGTGTTGCAGAGCGTACAGCCCGAGATATATGAGTCGAGCGGGATCGTCGGCACCGTAGATGCCGAATATTCCACACGCCTCTTTTTTTGAGGGAGAATCAAACATGTGAGTCTCTCCTGGCGAGAAGTTAGTTGGTATTTGGACTTCGGTCAAACCGTGTCACGACCTCAAGTCGTCAAGAATCTGATGCGATGGAGCATTATCAATCCAGAATAATCGAAGAAGCTATTGATATCAATTGATCGCACCATAAAGAATAAGGCCGGCTCAATAACCCCCGTCACATCGAGCCGGCTATACATTTGAAGAAGACAATGGCAAGCGCCGTGTTCCGTCAACCGTCGACGACTGCGCCATGTATGTTCGACAAGCAAACTTGAAGCGATCTCCTCCTCCGACCCGGTCACCGGGTTTCCGGAGCCATCGGGGCACGGTTAATCGCCGCTCCCCATCCGTGCCGCGGGTCCTGGCCCTGAGGTATCTCGACGGGTTTGGGCATGGCTATATTGCCTTCCTGAGTTCCCTGCGTCCCCGCCTGGCCCCTGGACTGAGCCGCTTTGGTTCCTCCGGACCTGGCAGAAGCCGGTCGCGCGCGAAGGTGCCTGGGCTGCTGAGGAGGGGCAACCCCTGGTTCCTGAGAAGGAACTCCGTTTGGGGGATAAAACTCCACCGTTGTGCCGTCGGGTGTCGTGGTGGTTATCCTTACCGCTCCGGAAGGCAAGTCTTCGGCTCTCACCTGCGGCGGACCGCCTGGTACCGGCGGTTGTCCGGGCGCATACTGTCCCGGCCTCAGTGGGGGCTGTTGCTGTTGTCCCTGAGCCGGCCACTGTTGGGGGGCTCCTTGCTGATACTGAACCGGCGGTGCAGTCTGCACCTGGCTCGAATATTGCGGCGGCTCGTACTGTTGGTCCGGGTACTGTTCCTGTCCGGGGGCGCCCATAGTAGCAGGCGGGTAATTCTGCCAGTCCCCATAGACTCCTTGCTGGTTGTAAAAAGGATTTTGAGGATATCCCGGCGCAGCCGGTCCCGGGTAAGATTGTTGCTGCGGATAAGCAGGCTGCTGTGGGAACTGGCCGGGTGCAGGTTGCTGATTTCCGAAATTGGAACTATCGCCGCCCCACACGCCCAGGCCTCCCGGGCCAAAAACGGAATCCAACAGGCCCTGCCCGAAGCAGACTCCTTGGGCTGCCGCAATGAGTACTACAATGCACAGTCCTATTCTCAACATCATTGATTCTCCTTACGGCTCAACCGAATCGGTTGAGGCAGCGGGTGAGGAACAGGCACACGTATCCGGACTTTATCGGATGTCATTTTACTTGAGTGAATAGCTTGTGTCAAGGCAATCCTTGAATTTTCCCGGATAACTCGCCGGGTACTCTCAAAATACATGGCGTAATTCATGTCGGCGCTGAAATAACTTGTACGATTTCGCTTTCAACCAAGTGAAATCTGGGAGGCACTTCTTGTCCAAAGTTCCTCAGAAAGCTCCGACTTTTCTGAAAGCGCATGGGCATCGATTGGACTCGCTCTCATACGCATTCGCCGCAAGATTTATGAGATTGCAGGGCTGGGGGCTCTCCTGAGCGAAGTGATGAGACGGCTGTGCGTCGTCCGCCGCGAAGGAGTGCCCTCAGCTTGTGCCCAGAATCGAGTTATCTGTAAAATAGCGAATCCGTATCATGAGGCGCGGGCGCAACAAACGGAGCGGGGTATCCCGGTCGTGAGGGACAGTCGTTCGACGGCAGTTTGCCGCGTTCATCAGTGCTGTGTGCGGAGTTCGACTACACTGTTTCGAGATGGTACTTTCGAGTACCCAATCCCATTTTCTCTGCATGGACGAGCTGGTGCTCCCAGTCGATGCCGGGATAGAGCGCTCTGAATTTGTCTTCTCCCGGTGCCAGAGCGGTTTGAAGAGAGGATTCCGGATTGCCGGGAGCGGCGTTTACCAGGTCCGCACACGCCTGGTCCAGGGCCACGGGATCGAGAGAAGCCAGAATACCGAGATTGGGAACTATGGGTCTGTCTGAGAACGGCGTGCAGTCACACAGGGGTGAGACATCGGTAACAAACGTCATGAACACGGCTTTGCCCTTCTTGTGCTCCAGGACTGCACCCGCGTACTCCACCACTTTTTCCATAAACGTGGGAATCGACTCATTCCATTGCACTTGAATAGCGCCGTTCGGGCAGGTGAGGATGCATTCCGCACATCCCACGCAGTTTTCCGGATTGATCCGAGCCTTCTTTTCCTTGCCTTCTCCTTCGATTTCGATTGCCTGGCCTTTGCACCAGACCGTGCATTCGCCGCAGCCTATACATTTTTTCCGGCTGACCTTCGGTGAAATATTGGAATGCTGCTCAAGTTTTCCTTCACGAGCAGCGCAGCCCATACCGATATTCTTCAGAGTGCCCCCGAAAGCGGACAATTCATGTCCCTTGAAATGGGTCAAGACGACAAGTCCGTCCGCATTATGGATGTCAGCAGCAATATGGGCTCTCTTGATATGCTCCCCGTCGGTCTTGACTTCGATGCGATTGCTTCCTCTCAACCCATCGGCGATGATAACCGGTGCGCCGGTAATCTCCCGGGTGAACCCATTGTCATATGCGGTGATGAGATGAGAAAATGCCTCGGTTCTCGATCCCACGTACAAGGTGTTGGTGTCCGTGAGAAATGGTTTTGTCCCGAGTTCTTTCAACCGATCGATAATTTTCCTGACGTATTGCGGTCTAATATATGCTGTATTGCCCGATTCTCCGAAGTGGATCTTGACAGCGACCAGATCTTTCCTGTGAAAAATTCCCTCGGGACCGAGACGGTTGAAAAGATCGGACACTTTACCCAACACGTTTTTCTTCCAACCTGCAGACAAATCACTCATGAAGACGCGAGCTGGCAAGACTAAGTCTCCTTCCGGTTTTTCCAGTGAAGCCAAAAAATTATCTCTCGCCGCGGTTGAAATCACAAGAAAAACTTTTTTGAAAAAACCTCGGAACGCGGTAATATAGTGCGAAATCTGAAAGATGTTTTTAGAAACTCAATATACTTCATAGCATAAGAAGCGGGACATGAAAGATCGTATTGGAGAAATGCTCTTAAGGGCCGGGATGATCGACGAGGAAAAACTCGAAAAGGCCTTCGAATACCAGCGCAGCCAGGGAGGCAAAATCTACGGTGCGTTGATGAAATTGCAGTACATTGACGAAGATGATCTGGTGGAGTTTCTGTCAAGGCAGCTCGGATATCCTACCGTTTCTCTCGATGAAATTGACGTCGATCCGGATGCGGTCAAACTGATTCCTGGCCAGACCGCTCAAAAATACATGATAATTCCTTATAATCAGGTCAATGCCTCTCTGCATGTCGCGATGGCCGATCCCACCGATTTGAATGCCATCGATGATATCAAGTTCATGACGGACCTGTCCGTAGAAGTGAGCATCGCAACCGAATCCCAGATAAGAAAAGCGCTGGACGCTTTTTATGACACGGGAATTGCGGTGGACAACGTGCTCGAAGAATTCGAAGACGACGACCTCGAGGCGGTGGGAGCGGAAATTGCCGATCTGGACACCCAGGACGCGGCCAAGATGGCGGAAGAAGCTCCTGTGGTGAAACTCGTCAATTACATACTACGAGACGCCATTCAAAAAAAGGCGAGCGACATCCATATTGAGCCGTATGAAAAGGTGCTGCGCGTCCGTCTGCGCATTGACGGCTCCCTGTATGAAATCATGAAGCCGCCTCTCAAGCTCAGGAATCCGGTTGTGAGCCGCGTCAAGATTATGTCCAGACTGGATATTGCCGAACGCCGGCTCCCTCAAGACGGCCGCATCAAGCTGAAACTCGGAAAAGGCCGCGACATGGATTTCCGGGTATCTGTGCTTCCTACGCTATTTGGCGAGAAAGTGGTCATGCGACTGCTGGACAAGTCCAACCTGCAGTTGGACATGACCAAGCTGGGATTCGAAGAGAGACCTCTCAGGCATTTCAAGGAATCAATACACAAACCGTTCGGAATGGTTCTCGTTACGGGCCCCACGGGTTCGGGTAAGACCACAACCCTTTACAGTGCCTTGTCCGAATTGAATTCTCCGGATGTGAACGTATCGACAGCGGAAGATCCCGTTGAGTTCAACCTCCATGGAATCAACCAGGTTCAGATGCACGAGGAAATAGGGCTCACGTTCGCATCCGCCCTGCGCTCCTTTTTGCGGCAAGATCCCGATATTATCATGGTGGGGGAGATTCGTGACTTCGAGACTGCCGAAATCGGTGTCAAAGCTGCCCTCACAGGCCACCTGGTGCTTTCGACGCTCCATACCAATGATGCTCCACAGACCATAAACCGTCTTTTGAATATGGGTGTGGAACCGTTTCTGGTAGCCAGTTCCGTAAATTCCATCATCGCCCAGAGATTGGCGCGTCGTATATGCCCCAACTGCAGGGTGGAAATCGATCCGCCCGCCGAGGCGCTCAGGGACCTGGGAGTGAAAATGGAAGAGATCGGCACTTTTCCGGTATATGAAGGACGCGGCTGTCATACCTGCAGCAACACCGGATTCAAAGGCCGGGTCGCACTGTATGAGGTTATGCCCATCACAGACGAACTCAAGGAACTTATTCTTGCAGGAGCTTCGGCAATGGAGTTAAAGAGAGAGGCAATCCGGCTCGGCATGGACACCCTCCGCATGGCGGGCCTCAACAAGCTGAAAGAAGGAATTACCACAATAAATGAAGTTGCCAGATCGACCATGGCAGACTAAGGTCGAAGGCATCCGAGCCGCGTGCTGTTGTTCAGGCGGGGCTTGAAGAAGATCCCGCTGCGATGAAGATGCACACGTTGCGGGACGTCTCCTCTCGAGAACGGTTGTGTGAAAGGGTAAAATTTTGGCAAGCCTTCATGATTTCTTGAAAGAGATGGTTGAACGCGGTGCCTCGGACCTCCATGTGACTCCGGGAGTGCCTCCAATGATCCGCGTCCGAGGCGAACTTATCCCCCTGGATTATCCGCCACTCAAGCCACAGGATACGCGTCAACTCTGTTACAGCGTTCTCACTGACGCGCAAAAGCACCGCTTCGAAGAAAATCAGGAACTGGACTTGTCCTTTGGCGTACGCGGTTTGAGCAGATTCAGAGCTAACATCTTCATGCAGCGCGGAGCGTTGGCCGGCGCGTTTCGACTGATTCCCTACCAGATCCGATCCTTTGAAGAACTGGGCCTCCCTCCGGCTGTGAACGAAATGTGCGCAAAACCGAGGGGGCTGATTCTTGTCACCGGCCCAACCGGGTCCGGAAAATCGACTACGCTGGCTTCCATGATTGACAAGATAAACACCGAGCGGCGTGAGCACATAATAACTATCGAAGACCCTATCGAATTTACCCATCAGCACAAATCCTGCATCGTCAATCAGCGGGAGGTGCACCAGGATACGAAAGGCTTCCATTCAGCTCTTCGATCCATTCTCAGGCAGGATCCCGACGTCGTCCTCATCGGAGAAATGCGGGATCTGGAAACCATCGAAGCCGCTCTCACGGTCTCTGAAACCGGCCATCTCACCTTCGGGACTCTGCACACCAATTCCTGTGTCCAGACCATTAACCGGGTCATCGACGTGTTTCCTGCGCATCAGCAGCCGCAGGTTCGGGCTCAGTTGAGCTTTGTGCTCGAAGGCGTGATGTGTCAGGCGCTCATACCCACCATGGATGGCAGAGGAAGGACCCTGTCTCTGGAAATCATGGTGCCGAACGCAGCAATTCGCAACCTCATCAGAGAAGACAAGATTCACCAGATTTATTCACAGATTCAAGTGGGACAGGCGAAATCGGGAATGCAGACCATGAACCAGTCTCTGTTGATGCTATACCAGAGGAGAGTTATCTCTTTTGACGACGCGATGTCAAGGTCCGGAGATCCGGACGAGCTCAAGCAAATGATGGCCGGAGTCGCCAAGGGCGTCCGTAAGAGTTAACCTTGAAATAATCGGCTTCTTCTAAGCATAAGAGCTTGGATCAAGAGGAGGGTAGCCGATGCCGGAATTTGTCTGGAAAGCCAAGTCCACCGCAGGAAACTTCGTCAAAGGCGAAATGAACGAGGTCAACGAGTCGGTTGTCAAGACCAAGCTCGCCAAGATGAACTACGTGGAGATCTCGGTCAAGAAGAAACCTAAAGACCTTTTTGAAAATATTGATTTTTTCCAACCTAAGGTAACGACGAAGGATGTCGTTATTTTTACTCGTCAGTTCGCTACAATGATCGATGCCGGCTTGCCTCTCGTTCAGTGCCTCGAGATTCTTGCCAGCCAACAAGAAAACAAGACGTTCAAGAAGATTCTTACTTCGGTAAAAGGAAGCGTCGAAGGCGGTAGCACTTTCGCCGACGGACTCAAGGCCCATCCCAAGGTGTTCGACGAACTTTTCGTCAATCTCGTGCACGCAGGCGAAACAGGCGGTATTTTGGATACGATTCTCCGCAGGCTGGCCGTGTTCCTGGAGAAAGCG
>DATHCX010000125.1:0-9994 GCA_035319325.1 Desulfomonilaceae bacterium | reverse complement strand
CGAAGCAATCTTCCACCAGCCAAAACCGAGATTGCTTCGTCGTTCCACTCCTCGCAATGACACGATTGGACCGCTGCAATACGGGCGAGAATTATGAGAGAATCCGACACAATTTGCGAGGACCGCTGTAGAACCATACGTTGGCCACAGCCCGATGTCAGTGCCCGCAAAATCCAGGTGGACAAGAGGCGGCTAGGTTGGGTATCATGCCGGGCAATCCAGGCCCAATCCGTTGTCGGGTTTTTGGGTAACCCGGGGGTCCATTGCCTGCACCTCGGAACAAAGGCTGACCAAGAAAGGAGACCCGTCATGGCCGAAGTCAAAGGAAAATTCATAACCCTAGCTTGTGACCTGATCAAGTCAAAACCCGAAGCGAGACAAGCGGCCATCGACGCCGTAAGAAAGTTGACTGGCAAAGACCCCTACGAATTGGACCCGGAGGGCTGGTACAACACAAAAGTGTTCGATGCAGTGTTCACTGCAATTGAGACCAGTGCCGCAGGGATCATGGGATGGGCTGCCATAAAAGTCATAGGACAATTGGTCTACCCGACGATAAAGACGACCGCCGGCCTTCCTCCGCACCTGAAAACACCCCTCGACTTCGTTACGTTCGAGGCAGATGGATTCCTTCAGAATCACAGGGGATCTGATGTGATCCCGAGAAAATTCGTGACGACCGAAGACGGAAACATAGTGGTTGATGCCCCTTCCCCCGGTTATAACTGCACTCTGATCGAGGGAGTCTTTGAAGGAATTCTGCACATCTGTGGAATAGGAGATGGTGTCGTGAAGCAGGCACAGTGTGTAAAGAGGGGAGACCCGACCTGCGTGTACCACATAACGTGGGGAGGAAAAATCGGGTTCGTCGGCTCTGGAGTTGACTGGTCGTCTCGTACCCGCGAGTGAGATGCGTGGGGGGTGCTACGTTCAAGGAGATCGACGCGGTCCTCCGGAGGTAACACGACGCGGTCGGCGTAGCAGGAGGACCCATCAAGGAATACTCAATGACTTGGCTATGAAGAAGGCTTCAGTCCGGCCACGGCTCTACAACAAACCGCGAGAGCAACGACCGGTCACGATCCGCGACTTGAACTATCACGGCAGGGAGCCTTTTCAAGTCGGAAGCTGATACGCAGCACCGACTTCCTCCACTTTATATCTGCCCCACTGGAAGCTGCCGAGACTCAAGACGTTCAGACAGTGAGACACTCCCTGTCCGGACGAGGAGTTCCTGCCACTGCGTGTCTATGTCCCTCGTGAAATCGTCCGGCGTGATCCCGGATTTTTGGAAGCGGCGCTGCAAAGAAATATAGCGTTCCAAGGCAGGCCGCGAAAACTCTGGCTCTATGTTCACCGTCCAATGGCTCCCTTGTTCGACTTCGACAACAGGAAACAGCCCTGACCTGACTGCCAGGCGCACTAACTCTATTCCCATCGAAGGCTCCGATTTCCAACCTGTCGGGCACGGGCTAAGGATGATAAGGAACCGAAATCCGGTCGAATCAATGGCACGTCGCATCTTTCTGACGGCATCGTCCGGGTGGGCCAGAGAGACGGTGGCTGCATAGGGAATTCTGTGCGCAGCCATAATGCCCAGAATGTTTTTCTTCGGTTCCGATTTTCCTTTTGGAGTGTTCGACGTGCTGGCGCCGGCGGGTGTGGCTGAAGAGCGCTGGCCACCGGTGTTGCCATAGATCTCGTTGTCGTAGCAGACAAAAAGAATGTCTTCGTTGCGCTCGGCAGCAGCGGAGATGGATGCCAGGCCAATGTCGTAGGTTCCTCCGTCCCCGGCCCAACACACCACTCGCATGTTGTCCCCATTCAACCGAGCAACCTGCGCCATACCCGTCGCAAAGGCTGTGGCGGATGCAAACGTGGACATGAGTAACGGAGCCCCGTAAGCGGTGAAAGGAAATCCTCCGGCAGCAACGGCTGCGCAACACGCTGGCATTACCAATTGCACCTTCGTGTCGCCGACTGCCCGCTTAAACGTTTGCAAAGCCACCGACATGCCGCAGCCCCCGCAATTGGTGTTCCCCGGTCTCAGGAGATGCTCGAAGCATGAACTATCGCTGTTGCCAACTCGATGAACATTGAGTTCGCTCATTCGCCTACTCCTATGAAAACCGGCTCACCGGCGGCTTTGCGAGACATGATGTCGGTCACCATTTCTTCAATATGTTCTGGGCGGACATCGCCGCCTCCTATGCCCGCCACATAGTTCTGAACAATAGCCCCCGGCTCGGCAAGCCCGCGCACTTCGCCCCACAGCACTCCCCCAAAACCCAGGCTTATGTTTCGATCGATAACCGCGATGCGAGGGACCCCAGAATAGACTCGGCTCAGCAACGCAGCGGGAAACGGCCGGAACATCATGACCCTGACAGCGCCTAACCGTAAGCCGCGAGATCGGGCTTTGTCGACAACGCCTTTGACGGTCTCGGCAATAGTCCCCATAGATACGATGAGCAACTCGGCATCATCCGCCCGGTAAGGAATTACCGGATCAGGAGGGCGACGCCCAAAGACGTTTTGGAAATCGGTTTGCACCTCCTCGTACACGTCCCACACCGATGCCATAACGTCATGGTGTTGTCTCCGATGCACTTCCGTCATATGGGGCGTGTCAAAGCTGCCCAATGTCCTCGGCGAGTCGCCCAGCCGATGAGGCAGATCCAATGCAGGCAAGAATTCATCTACTTGTTCCTGTTTGGCAATCGCAGTGGGCATCATGGTGTGAGACAATATGAAACCCTCTTGACAAACCATGACCGGCAAGAGCACTCGGCGATCTTCCCCTAAACGAAAAGCCGCGAGCACACTGTCGAAGACTTCCTGATTGTCCCCGCAATAAAGTTGTACCCAGCCGAAATCCCGGAACATTAACGAGTCATTGTGATCGGTCCAAATGTTCCAAGGTGGGCCTATGGTACGATTGGCCACAGCCATGACGACAGGCAGACGCAATAGAGCCGCAACAACAGCGTTTTCAGCCATGTAGACCAGGCCGTTACCGCCCGTCGTAGTGAAGGCTCGCGCTCCGCTTGCCGAGGCTCCGATACAAACACCCATGGCGCTGTGTTCGCTTTCCACACGCACAACGTGGCCCTTCTGGATGCTTTGCTGGCACAAGAATTCCATGCATTCCGTGGACGGCGTGATGGGGTATACTCCGCTGCAGAAACCGCGACCCGATCGGTTCGCATTTCCGGCAAGGACAGCCGCCAACGCGGCGGCATGATTACCGCTTATCATTTGTGTGTTCATCAAGGTTTACTCCTGTAACCTTGAGCAGTCACGTGCATTGCCTGACGAGGACACTCCCACACGCATATTCCGCAGCCCTTGCAGTACTCCTCATCGATGACGTAACTGCCGGATTCTCCGCTGATGATTCCCTCGGGGCAAAAGGTGAGGCAGGTGTCACATCGGGTGCAATGGCCGCATGAAAAACAGCGTTCTGCTTCCGCGGCATCGGCGAGGCCCGAATTGACCTCCTGGAAATCACGAGTTCTCGAGAGCAGGGGTAGGTGCCGGTCCTGGTGGCGCTCAATGGGAGGAAAATGGAAAAATCGTATGTTCTCAGGCTTGACCACGTCCGGCGAGGGGGCGCTGACCTCAATCTCGGAACTCCCAGTGTCGCCGACGTAGCCGAGTATCCGGCGCGCGACGTTTCTCCCGTGGCCCACAGCATGAGCGACCGTTCCTGCTGCAGTGGTAAGATCCCCCGACAACCAGACATTTAGTGGACGGTCGGAGACGTGGGCACGTCCCTCCCTGACGGTCCATTCGGGGGGGAGAATTCCGAGGTCTGCATCCTGCCCCAGCGCCAGCAGAACGTGATCGCAGGGAATTTCGCTTATGCGATTCGTTACTATTGGGCTCTTTCGACCGCTCGAGTCCGGTTCGCCCAATTCAACCTCGGCCAATTCGATTCCCGTTACGCGATTGTCGCCAGCGAACTTCACGGGTTGCCGATGCACAACGAGCTGTACGCCTTCGGCAATCGCCTCCTCGATCTCTTCTCCTATAGCGGGCATCTCTTCCCGGCTTCTGCGATACACAAGGGCAACCCTGTCCGCGCCGCTGCGCAAGACCGTGCGAGCGCAATCCAGCGCAGTGTTGCCACCCCCCACCACGATCACGGTTCCTTGGAGCCTTTCGCAGCCGCCGGTCTTTACCCGATGGAGAAAATGAAGGCCCTCTTCGACCCCTGGAAGTTCCGCTCCAGGTACATTGAAAGCTCTCGGGTAGGCTTGCCCCGTGGCCAGAACCACGGCATCGTACGAGGTGGCCAGATCGCGCACCCGCTGTCCGTCTATCTGTTCTCCTAACCTGGCCCGTATCCCCAGTTCAAGGATGCGATGTATGTCCCGGTCCAATGCATCCGCGGGGAGACGGTAAGCCGGAATGGCGTTGCGCAGCACTCCACCCAACTTCGGCAAGGTTTCGTAAACCGTTACGTCATGTCCCGCCAGGGCAAGGGAGAACGCAGCCGCTAGACCTGCCGGTCCTCCACCTACAATGGCCATGTTTCGAGGTCTCTTGCACGATTGCACGTCGAGCGTACCCTCGGTCACGTGGTCGCCCACCCATCTTTCCAGTCCCCTGATGTTGACAGCTCCGTCATAAACGGCCCGGTTACATGAGGACATGCAGGGGGCAGGGCAGACTCGTCCACAAACTGACGGAAGTGGCTGCGTTTCGGCAAGCACGCGTGCTGCAGCTGTCAGCCCGTTCTGTTTCAAGGCTTGAATGAAACCGACCACGTCGTTCCCCGCTGGGCAAGCGGCATTGCACGGAGCCTGCATGGTTGCGTAAACCGGTGACTGAGTCCGCCATGATCCTGTTTTCAGAGGCGTCGGCATATCAAACGTGTGATCCGGCAAAGCTATGACTCGGGTTGAAGTTTTTGGCGGTGCCGTGACCGTGCAAGAGGACTCGCCCGGTTCTTTACGCGCCTCGCGCACGAAAACACCCTGGTAAGCATCCTCAGCGGCAGAAATGTCACTCTGCAATCCCAGCGCCGAATACGTTTCTTTTATTACGTGTATCGGCAAATCAACCAGCCGGGCGTATGCTCCCACGATGGCAGTATTAACTATCACCACGGAAGCGGAACCTATCCCGTGTTTGCGGGCGATGGCAGTTGCGTTGACCGTAGCGAACCGGAACTGCTCGTACATTCCCTGAAATTGCGAGAACTCTTCTTGCGTATTGAGCAGAATGAGCGATCCCGGAAGTGCGCCGTCCAGGATTCCATCGCCGAGCAAAGACGAATCTAATATCAGCAGGTGACCGGGCGAATAGACTTTGTTTCGGTTCGTTATCGGGCTGCGGTCAACTCGCGTGTACGCACGGACCGGGGCTCCCGCCCGCTCCATTCCGTAATCTCCGAATGTCTGAGCAAAGAGGCCCAGGTTGGAATAGAGCAAGGCACAGAGTTTTGCGCAGGTCACCCCTCCTTGTCCGCCGCGTCCATGCACCCGTATTTCTAGAGGAAGCTCGATTCGCGGCACGCCGTCTTCATCGTCAAAAAAAGTGATCGCTCTGTCCTTCTTCTCTGCATCCGTTCTTGTGTTGTTCATGTGCCTTATCCCGTGGACGCTTGGAATTCCGATTCTATTGCGACAAACCGTTCATACGCATTCGCCACAAGATTTATAGCAGTTCTCGAAAGTTCTGTCGGATTCATTCATGCCCCTCGCCCACATTCGAACGATCCAATCATGTCACTGCGAGGAGTGGAACGACGAAGCAATCTCTGTTTTGGTTAATTTGAGATTGCTTCGGGCTTCGCCCTCGCAATGACAGTCTTCGAATCTTTTCGCGTAATCGAAACCGACACTACTTTTGAGAATCCCTATATGAGATTGCAGGGCTGGGGGCTCTCCTGAGCGAAGTGATGAAACGGCTCTGCGTCGTCCGCAGCGAAGGAGTGCCCGCAGGCTGTGCCCAGAATCGAGTTATCTGTAAAAAGCGAATCCGAATCAGAATCCTTTCGTTTCGTAGACCATACTGTCACTTTTATGCTCGCTCTCCGTTATGTCTCACAGAGCCCATTTCCCGAAGAACGATTTCCACGGAGAGTGGAGTCACTCCATCATGCCGAGAAGCCCGTAATGGTGTCATAATCGTTTCGTGACATGCCCGTAGGCAGACCTTCCAACCGGTCGATCGTGCAGAACAACATAACCTCCGGACTAGGGCAGATCGCCTGCGATCATTTCTCTGAATGCCTCCAGGCGTAGCCGGACCTGTTCCAGAGATACCCCGCGCGAGGAGGTCTCAAGGATGAGGCTGGGAACATGATGTTCTTCCAGGGCCTTCTGAAAATCAGGGGTGTCAAAACCCGCGGCTTCGCAGAATTTCGGGTTCAGAAACAGAACCCCGGATGCCCCGCTGTCCAGAACTCTGTGCACGAATTTGCGCACCATTTCATCAGGTTCCAAATGATAACCCGCGTACGGAACGGTCGCCACATGGCGATCCGCAAGCGCATCGAGGGGTTCGGTGTCGGATCGGGAGTCGAGAGCTATGCTGCGGAATCCCGAAACGATCTCGTCTTCCACGACAAGAAACCCCAACCGATCCATGAGGTCCAGGATCCCGGGCGGGTCCCACACCTTGCCTCGAACGTAGAGAGGAACCCGAGATTCATCCTGCGAAGCGGCAGGCTCGCCCCACGGCAGTGCGTCCATCCAGGCAAGATGATCTTCGCGCGGGGAGCGCATTGCCGACTCAACCATGAGGCGCACCCGCTCCGCGGTCCACACGTCAGGCTGAAGTTTGTGCATCTCGTAAGCAGACCTGAGCCGCGCCCTGCTCCGATTGTACAGATCTATGCTTGATCCGACGTCTGCCGATTCCCTGCCTGTGAGCCTCATCATGGATGCCAGGAGCCGGGTGAACTCGGATTTCAGATATTCCCTTGCAGCAGGATAATCGATTCTCTTTGGCAGCCTGAGAAACTCGTTGGTCATATCAGGGAAGCAATGATTCCAGATATGGAAGAGATTTCTCGTAGTATCGCATACGTACGGGATGATCATCGCGTCCGCCACTTCCAGGTCTCCCTTGAAACCCAGTTCCAGCGCTCCCATCGCATGGCTGCACGTGTATCCGGGTATGTGGGCCTGAGCGTGGGATACCTGGACGCCCGCGCCCGCCACCGCAACGGGAAGGGCACCGGCTGCGTGAATAATCTCTTCCGGTACGTCCGGGAGCAGATGAGCCGCCACCTTTCCGCCCGTTCGTCGTTTCCAGGCGCCTGCGTGTTCCCACGGAGCTTTCAGCACCTCTCGAAACGGGCTCCATGGATCGTCGTTGGTCATGAGATCCTCCATACCTGATGTATCACGCCTCCGTTACGTATTTGCAAGCATGCCGCCGTCCACGTAAATAGTTTGTCCGGTAATGAAATTGGCCGCATCGGAGCACAGGAACAGGATCGCCCCGACTATGTCCTCGGGTTCTGCAAGCCTGCCCATAGGAATACGCGAGACCAACTGCCGTTCGATTTCAGGATTCGCCCATATAGGCTGGCTGAAATGAGTACGTGTCATGCCCGGACCCACCGCGTTCACCAGAACGTTTGCCGGCCCCCATTCCGTTGCCATACACATGGTGAGCATCTTCAATGCGGCTTTGCTCGCGTGATACACCCCCATCATGGGGCCACCGCGCTCGGCACCCACCGTGGTAACATTCACGATGCGACCGCCGCCCTGCTGCATCATCACTTTTGCAGCGGCGCGGCTGAGCAGAAATGCTCCCTTGACGTTCGTATCGAAAATCTTGTCGAATCCGTCCTCCCGGAGATCTATGAGCGGCCGGAAAAAACTCCTCGCGGCGTTGTTGACGAGAACATCAATTCTTCCGAAAGAGTTCACGGTTGCCTCGACCAGACCGTCGATCTGATCGGTAACGGTAACGTCCGTCACCCTGGCCAGAGCCTCTCCACCCCGAGAGACGATCTCGTCGGCAACAGCGTCTATTTCGTGGCCGGTTCTCGCGGCCACCATCACTCTTGCCCCGCATTGCGCAAGACCCAATGCAATCGCTTTTCCTATACCTTTGCCTCCGCCCGTGACGATGGCCACTTTGCCCGTCAGATCAGGGTTTGCCGCCATGCAACCTCCCTCGTCGCGTGGTATTTATCCGTTGTAATACGGGAGTTTTTCATTCCTGGCAAGTCTGAAGAGAAAGACGCGCATTCTTTACATCCTGTAAGAAAAGTTGACGCATTGCGATGGTATCTGCGAACTTGATTATCTGCAGAAACAGACCGTTATGATCCGGTACACAATTTGCTTACATGGGACCTGGGTTTTGATAGCATGGTTCCTGATGCAAGCATCCCATCCAACCGGGCTTTTCGGTTTCCGGCGAATCCACGGAAGGATTGCTCGTGTAGCAGCCCAAAGCCGTTCAGACGCTTTAGTCCACGGAACTCTCGCGGGGAGGAGAAATGAGAAAGACAGCATTATGCGTGGTGTTTTCCGTTCTTGTGTGCGGAGCAGCCTTCGGGCAAAGTTTCGGAGGTGAACTGGAATACAATCTCACCATCGCCGCCATCGAAGGAGATGCTCCAAAAGTTAAGCAACTGGTGGAGAAAGGCGCAGACGTGAATTCCAAAGACGGGTCGGGCATGACTGTCCTCATGGAGACAGCGCGTGAAGGAAACGTTGAAATTATGAAAATTCTCATGGAAAAGGGCGCCAAGCAGAACGTCCAGAGTTCCCGTGGCATGACGGCTCTCATGCATGCCGCAGAAAAAGGCCACGTCGATGCGGTGGCGCTGCTGATAGAAAAAGGGGCCGATGTCAACCTGAAGAACGCGACCGGAACATCTGCCCTGATGCTCGCGACCACAGCAGGGCATCCGAAGGTCATCGAACTTCTGAAATCAAAAGGTGCGAAATAAGTTCCAGAAACACGGATTCACAACATGTTCCGAAAGGAACGATCCTATGTGCTGTTGCAATGGACGTCCCGGCCAATTGCCAATCATCCATTGAAATCCATCGAGCAGTTGCAATAATATAGACTCGGAAGTATATGCTCGGGGTATTCGCGGAAAAGCCACCTGCGAGGCGCTGAATCTCTTTCAATGGATACAGAAGCGGCGCGATTCTTCTGGCAAGAACAATATACCGATTATTGCACGTTGATTGCACATTCTGCATAATAGGAATTCGACAAGGACATGTTTCTTTCGGATCTTGCAAAAATTTCCCTTCGTCAGGTCTACCGAAACAAGCGGCGCTATAAGAGCGTCCTTATGGGCATTTCCTTGGGCATCGCGGGACTGATGACCGTGTTCACCATGGGCGATTCGGTCGAGAAGGACCTGGGAAAAAACCTGGAACTGCTCGGCAGTGCCACTATCGTTACGGCCACGTGGGATTATGATAGAAGCACACGCTGGCATCACGGACAGTATTACGCGCGAGACGTGGATGCCATCAAACGCCTGCCGAACGTCCGGGGGGTATCCCCGGCAGTTTCCGCCAATCCAATGGTATTCACCTTCGGCGAAAAGAAATTCTCAGGAAGATTAATGGGGGTGGAAGAGGATTTTTTCGATACCATCTATATCCCTACTTCCATTGGAAGGAGAATCTCTCAACAGGACGTGAACGAGAGGAAAAACGTATGCGTGATCGGCCGCAAGGTGTGGGAAACCCTTTTGAAGGACGTTCATGACCCCTTGAACAAAGTCCTTACCGTAGGTGGACAAACATTCACCGTAATCGGCGTCATAGGCGGCGTGGAAGACCCCGGGTACATGGAAACGGTGCTCATCCCGTTTTCTGTCGCGAGATCGCGTGTTTCGGGGATGTACGAAATACGGACGATCTACGTACGGGCGCGGGATTGGAATGCCGTCGGCGATCTCCACCGCCGAATTTCGGCAATCCTGAAAAGACATCAGCCGGGCTATGGCGACGCCATTGAAGTGAAATATTATCCTGAACGCATCAAAACC
>DATHCX010000124.1:0-17480 GCA_035319325.1 Desulfomonilaceae bacterium | reverse complement strand
CGATGGAGATTCCCAACTGAATCAGATGCTGCCTCTTTGCGTCAAGAGGCCCTGAGGACGCGCACAAATCACCGACTTTCCGATACGCTTCGCAAATTTCGGCGTTTTTCTCCATGAATTTTTTGAAAATCTCAGGCAGATACATGGTCTCCCCTCCCGTGATACGCATTCGCACTAAGATTTATGAGATTGCAGGGCTGGGGGCTCTCTTGAGCGAAGTGATGAGACGGCTCTGCGTCGTCCGCAGCGAAGGAGTGCCCCCAGCCTGTGCCCAGAATCGAGTTACCTGTAAAAAAGCGAATCCGTATGAATCGCTGCGCCATGGGATAGAATCCCATCCATGAAACGCTTGATCCAAGTATACCTCAATACCGCGTAGAACCAAATTCGAAACGGGCGAGACGTAGTCATTTGTTAGGCTACTCGGAGGAAGCGTCTAATCTCTGTCAATGCGAGGAGTGAAACGACGAAGCAATCTCGCCACTTAGAGCCGGAGATTGCTTCTCTTCGCTCGCAATGACGCCTTTCCCGCCCGTGACTGAATCAATACCAAACGACGAGTTCCAAAACGAAAGCGGATTGCGACCCGGAAGAGAAACTTCCGCTTGAATCGATGTTGTTCCACAGCGCACTCAAAATGGTTATTTCGTCTGAAGTCAGCCAGGTTGTCTCCGGAGCGGAGTCAGGTTGCCCGTCCGGAGCGCAGGGAACACCTGGCTGATGATTTCATTCCTTATTCGCAGTACGATATTTCAACTGCGAAAATCGAGATTCGTCGTCCGTTGACACGCATACTCATCCTGGATATTCTCCATGAAAACGTTGGGTCATCGTTTCGAATCCCTTTGTGCGGCGCTCGAGCGCACCATTGAGCATCGTGAACGAATTGGCTCGCTCTTACACGACCCGAGGCAAAACCGAACATGAATCGACCCGGAGAAATAGCCCACCAACTCGTTGAAAGTATATCTCAGGTACTCATCGGCAAGAAAACGCAGGTGAGAAACGTGGTCATCGGACTGTTGGCCCGTGGGCACGTCTTGATAGAAGACATCCCGGGAGTGGGAAAAACACTGCTCGCGTTGGCTACCGCACGCTCTATGGGCGTACGTTTCAGGCGGATTCAGTTTACCAGTGATACGCTGCCATCCGATATCATCGGGGTTAACGTGTACGATCCGAAGACGTCGGATTTCGTTTTCAAGCAAGGCCCCATTTTTTCGGAAGTACTCCTTGCAGATGAAATCAATCGAACGTCTCCCAGGACTCAATCTGCCCTATTGGAAGCGATGGCGGAAGCGAAGGTGTCCGTAGACGGCACCACATACAAACTTGAAGCTCCGTTTTTTGTCCTGGCCACCATGAATCCGGTGGAACGCTTCGGTTCCTTCGACCTTCCGGAAAGCCAGCTTGACCGTTTCATGATGTCCATCACTCTCGGTTACCCTGACCGAAGCCACGAACGGGAGATCTTTACCCGGGACATGCGACACCTGGACGCGGAAGAGCTTGAGCCGGTCACAGACGTGGAAACCATACGGATGCTTCAACATCAGGTCCGTGATGTTCGCATCGAAGCAAGCATCATGGAGTACCTGCTGGACCTGGTGGAGGCTACCAGAGAAAATCCTGATATCAAGCTCGGCCTGTCGTCCAGAGGCGGACTCCACCTGAAGCGCTGCATGCAAGCCCTTGCACTCATGGAAGACCGTACGTATGTCATTCCCGGAGATCTGAGGAAGGTTTTTCTGCCCGTGTCGCTTCACCGGATTCTTCTGGCGGGAGGATCGCCAGATAGAATTCGCAAACGAGAAATCCTGAACAAAATCTTGGAATCCGTAAAGAGTCCGGTGTGATCCCGGCGTGCTCATCTGATCTGATGTGAGACGGCCTGCCTTGCAGGCCCCTACAGTGGTGCCGAGCTGCAACGAACTGGGCATCCGTAATTCTCCCCATCGGGCAAGTTGATCTTTCATGCGTACCATATTTCATTCCCAATCGGACGCCACCGACCGGAACATCGTGCAGGCCGCATCGCGAGGCAGAGGCAAAATATCGGTTCGGCCGACTCCTTACGGGTGGGGACTCATGTTCCTGCTGCTGTGGGTGCCTTTCACCGCAGTGGGAACCGCAAACAATTTCTTGTTCATAGTCTTTATCATGCTCATGGGCGTGGCCTATGTTTCGCACCGGCTGGGAAAGCGGAACGTAAGGGCAGTAAACGTGGAAAGACGCTTCCCGGACGAGATCTTCGCAGGCTCCCCTTTCGTGGTCACGTATCTCGTGAACACGAAATTTCGTCCGTGGGGAGCATCAGCCGTCGTATTCGGGGAACAGCCTGTCCTGGATGGCGGGAAGTCTATAGTTTTTCCTCAGGTTCTGCCGGATGAGACGACGCCAGTACACAACCTGGCGAATGTGTCCGCCAGAGGCTACCAGAGTGTCGGCTCGGGCACGATTTCGTCGTCGTTTCCCTTCGGTCTGGCCACGTACTCCCGGAATAGCGGCGTACTTGCCCGGATCCTGGTATTTCCCCGCATCGAGCCCGTAGATGTGGACATTCCCTCTTGGGTGGGGAGTGCGGGAAAAAATCTTGAAAAAGTCGGCCCCTTCGGCACAGTTCCCTTTCACTTGCGTGAATATGTCGCCGGAGACCCGTACAAGCATATCGAATGGAAGAAAAGCGCACAGGTCGGTATCCTCATGAGTAAAGTACTCTCCGACGAGCAAGCGCGGGAGATCATAATTCGAGTGCCCGAAAACGCCTCGGAACGGGCCATTACTCGGGCTGCTTCGCTGGTGGTGCATTTTTCCAGAGCCCGTACCCCGCTCACGCTTGCTGGACCGGGTTTTGTGATCGGTCCTGACAGAGGCCCGGAGTTCGGCAGAAAACTGCTCACCATCCTTGCGTGTTGGGAAAATCGAGGCCTGTACGGTGAGGCTCTTGCCCGCTGCGGAGGCATCGTGGTGAATGTGGACGCTTCCGGAGAATTTCACTGGCAGTATCAGGATACGTTCCATGGCGAAATACCCGGGTCCGCCGGCACATCGTAGGTTCGTCGATGTTTTTGCAAACTCCAATGGAATTGAGGGCCCCCACCAAAGGTTCACTAGCCTATTCTCCAGTATCGGTGTTTCCCGGAACCTGGCGAGCGTTCAAGTATTTTCTGTTCGCCGTCGTCAGCCTTGCAATCGCTGCAGCGAGCCTGGAAAACGGTCTTCATCCTTTGGTCCTGCTGATTTTGCCTCTCGTCTTCATGGCACTCACACGGGGCGATTATCGGGAGCCGTTCCTGTGGTCCGAAGAGACGGGCACAGTAGTGTTTCTCCTGTATGTTCCTGCGTCTTGTCTGCTCATGTACCTGCTTCGGGCGTCCGTTTCGCTGCCTTTTTTCATCGTGTATTTCACGTTCGGTATTCTCGTGGTTCGCGTATTGTCTCCGCTTACGGACAGAAACATCTGGCAGCTCATCTTTTTGAGCATCGGGCTTGTTCTCATCAATTGCATACTCACCAACCACGTGGTGTTCGGTTTGTTGCTGCCGGGATATGTCTTTTGTCTGATGGCTGCGCTCCTCCTGTTTCACCTTGCCCGGCACACAGCGCTGAGCGGCCGATCCAGCGAATCCGAAGCCCCGAACATCGTCAACAAGAGCCGGTATGCGAGCCTGGCAAAGTACTCGTTATTCGTAGTGTTCGCAACGATAGTATTTTTCGTGTTTTTGCCGAGACCGTTTTTAGTGATCCCCGGATTCACCGCAGCCATGGCAAAGGCCGGGGGACTTTCAGACCTGGAACAACAGATCCGCTATCGAGGGACTTCGGGAACGGCCGGAAACCAGAGAATTGCTTTCCGGGTAACCGTTACCAAAGGAGTGCTTCCCGATTTCCCGTACTGGCGGGGGCGAGTCCTGGAGAAAACGGACGGCCAAGGATGGTACGCGGTTTCGCAAGTGAGAGGCATGGGGAGATTGATCAAACCGGGTGGGGCTCCCACGGTCAGGTATCAGATCATGCCGTACAAGCTGCAATCGAACGTCGTCCATGCCTTCGGCCTTCCTGTTTGGGCTCTGGGTCATGCAGGCAGACCTCTGTATGTCACCTCCAACGCGGAAATTGTCATTGACACCCCTTTTCTCGTTTCAGATTATTACGATTTGAATACCGTGGATTTGCCCATTCCCGCTACCGTGAAACCCAGGGATGCGAATCTCAGCAAAGAGGGCGTGAGCCAGAGGATTGCGCATCTCGCTGCACAGTGGACCGCGCGATTTCCCACCCCCCGGGACAAGGCAGGGATTCTTGTTTCTCGACTGAAAGGTGAATTCAAGTATGTGCTGCAGAATCCGGTACCTCCCCCGGACGCACACCCCATAGAACATTTTCTGTTTGAATCGCAGATGGGCAACTGCGAATACTTCGCCGGCGCCCTGTGCCTCATGTTGAGAAGCGTGGGTATCCCCGCCAGGGTGGTGGAAGGTTTTGCAGGTGCAGAGCGTACGGATCAACCGGGTGAATTCATTGTCCGGTTTTCGCGAGCCCACGCGTGGGTGGAGGCTGTTCTCGACGGCAAGACGTGGACGAGTCTGGACGCCACCCCAGCGCGCAGAGATCTCACAGAGAACCATCTTCTGCGTTTGGCCTCGGACGCATACGATCAACTGGAATACAACTGGATAAAATACGTGGTCTACTTCGATCGAGCGGACCAGGCCAACATGCTGAGAAGCGTACGCCAGTTGTTCGAAGGTGAACTCCCCATACAGGTTGCCATACGCTCCAAAATAGGCTCTTATTCGGTGGCTCTTTTCATTGCGGCTGTCTTGCTTTTTATCATTGTGTTGTGGTCATATCGATATTTCGCAGTATCTCACGGTGTTGCGGCCGTTTACGGCTCCGCCATGAACAGGCTGGTGAAAAAGGGGATTCTTTCCCGGGTGCATTCCTGGCACGAGCTCAACTCAGCGGAGATACTTGCAAACGATCCCGCACTCAAGGACCCTCTTGCGGCCTTCATGGACACGTACTTAAAAGGGAGATTCGGCAGCGACCCGGCAGTATCCAAAGAAGATTTGAAAAAAGCGAAACGCAATCTGATAAAATTGGCAAAAAAGAGCACCCAACCCTAGCCCTTCTGAATGCATTTCCCGAAATCCGCCAGCTCAATGAGGCGTTCCAGGGCACTGCGGTCTCTTTGAGCGATTCGCGTAATTTGGTAACCGGACAAACAATGATTGTCCAGCTTCTTGAACCAGCGGCATCGCACCTCCAGTTCAAAGGGCTCAATTTGTCCCAGTTCGTCTCCCAGTACGATGATCTGCCTTATTACATCTATTTCGGTTTCGATTCCTGTCAGTCCGACACCGGTTTCGGAGATGTCCCGGACCGCACCCCTGACATGATGTACATCTGCAATGCAGAAAGGCACATCGAAGTGGACGCTGTGCCTCTTCGCCTGGCGAACATTCTCCGGAACTATCGCGAGATAACGCAAGAAAAGTTCTCCCTTCAAGTCATCCAATCGTATGGCCCTAGCATCCACAAGTTGGTCCAGCACATGCTGCATGCTATGAGGGGGAAGCTGATATTTATGCATCAAATCGGAAAAGCTCCGTCCTCCCCGGATATCCCCGATGATCTCGGCCATGCTGATTTTCCGAACGGGCGACATCGCCAACAATCCTCTTGTTGACAATTGCTGCAACAGATCTCTCAATCCGCTGGAAGAAATTTTGTATTTTTTCATGAGACGAGCATCAGTCATGCCCGACTTGATGTCTGTGAGAACTTCTTTTGCGTTTATTTCCCGTCCGGCCACAGATCTTTCCTCCCCATATTGTTTTGCGCGCATGCGCGGTCCACACGCGAAACATCACCTCACGAACGTGAGTCCCCCCATGAGCTTTACAAAATCGAGAAAATATCCCTCTGTGACTTCTGTAATTTCGAAACCTGCAACCGATTCATGATTTTCTTCGTGGATGCGAGTCCAGCAGCATCTTGCCCTGAAGACAAACTTGCCCGTCAGATACGAATCATGTGGCGGGATCACCAGGGTTTTGTATTCGTTCACCTCTGCTCGAAGTCCCAGCACCCCCACACCCGTTTCCGTCATGTCGGTTACTCGTCCCCTGTTGTCCGGGTTTTCCACGTCGTAAATTTCCAAGAACTGATCAGGAGAAACCCGCGCAAGGCGGCGCTGTTTTGCGGAATCCCTCGAATCTTCAACAGGACGAGCTCTACCATATAATATTTCCGGGTTTACGAGTTTTTCATCAACGAGCTTTCGACAGATCATCTGAGCGGCTGCCAAGGAGAGACTATATTTTTCCATGACTCCCGCTAGGGTCATACCGTTGCGTAGGTCAAGCAGCAGGGTTCTGGCGCAGAGTTTGCTTCCGGCTTCCATCACATCCCCCAAGGTGAACGCACTATATCATTAAAAATCGGCAAGGGAACCCAAGCATGTCCGAAAAAATACACAAATTTTCCCGCGAGCCATTTCACGTACTTGAAGCCGCATAGTATCAGCCGTCGTTCCGGCCCAAGACGAGGCAGTGGAACGAGGGGGTTCGCAAAACAGATTGAATTGACATCATTTCGGCGATACAATCTGAGAACATGTGGATGAATCTGCAGATCACGAACGACTGGCAGGGTACCTCTAGCCGTGGCTCCATCCGGAACGATCATAAGCATGTCTCAGTACCTGAGGCGGAAAGCGGGACAGACCATGAGCGGCGTGGGTCTGTGCGCAGTATTTTCGCGACAGGGAGACTGGGCATTTGATTACGCTCTGGCTCTCGCACGGCGATACCAGACGAAACTGAACATTTTTCATTTCCTCGAATCACCCTACACTTTGAGACGCGATCTCGTGTTCGTTGACGTGGAAAAAACTCTCACAGCGCCGGTGACGCCCGAACTGATCGTGGAAAAAGACCGAGAAATTCGTGAAATGTTTGACGAACGACTGGGCGACTACGTAAACGTGGGATTTCGTATGTGCGAAGGCAACGATGAATGGGAACTCAAGAGATGTTTCAGACAAGGCGCGTACGAGGTTCTCGTCATCGGGTACAACCACAAGGGTGCCGCATTCGGGGGTAAAGAGCCCATCGAATCATTCGCTACAAAATTTAAGGCGCCGGTGGTTCTGGTGGGTCCTGAAAATCCGGACTCGTTTTACCTGAACGAGCCGGCCATGCAACGACTTAGCGAACTTATGATCCCGCCGGGAAAGTGGAAAAAAATTAGAGGTTGAATTCGCGGCCCCAAAACTGCGGATGCAGAACATGTTACGTCGCCGGCACCGACGGGTCTCCCGTTTCCTCTCGTTTCCCCCGGAATCTACCGTTATTCAAGCAGATTCCGCTGTTTTGTTGACCCCACATAGCTGAACGGTTATAATTCGACCATCTCTTTGGTAGCGGATTCCTCTTTCAGGTCCGGAGGAAAAGATTGCATTCGGTTGGCAGAATGCGAAGCGGATTCATCCGGCAAACCAGGACAGGCGATTAGTAATTTCCACCCCGGATGCGACGAATTAGCAACGATCGCGAGTACGAACCGGCGACTCGGCAGGGCCTGCAGTCTTGAGTGGAGGCAGTGGTTATGGAACCTGAATTTAGAGTAAAATGCACTACGTGTGGTTTTGCCAACGAGCTCAGAATAGGGAGAATTTACAACCGGCTTCTCTGCACCAAGTGCGGTGCGGAAATAGATACGGATGCATCCTCGACCCTCAACATCCTGCTGGAAGCAAAACCGGTGGAACTCAAGCGCGACACCGTGACTGTAGGGTTCAGGCCCCGCGAAGAAAAGGATTGGATCGTCTGTGAGGCATGCGGCACAAAAGCAGAACTGACTTCCGAAGATGTGCTGGAAATAGACAAAGGATACAAATGCAGAAGCTGCGGCCACACCTTTCATATCAGTAAGGAGGCGGCCGTCAAATGTAAGTCCTGCGGCGCCTGACATCGCAATGGGGTGAGGCGGAAGAAGATCACGCATGTGGCGCTGCTTCTTGCCGGACCCGCATACGCTGCGTCGCAACACTGTTCCCCGGGATGCAATGTGTGGCGTGGGACTCTTCCTGGACCGGGTTCGCGAGATCCAGCATCCTGAATTCATCTTCTAGCCGGAACTCTGAGATCCACCCGCAAGAAGTCCGCAGAGCGTTTCAGTGTTACTTGTGCTTCTCCTTGGTTAATCCCGCTTCTTCCAGATCTTGCGCATTCTGCTTCAGGTATTTCTCGGCCTGCTCAATCAAATTCTTCAGATCAGGAACGGACATGGTATGCAGGTAGTCGACCTCCCCCTGGATGTCTTTCAAAATATTTGTAAGCTTGGCCTGGCGTTCTTCCACAAGCAGGAGAGTGGCGGCTACTTCGCCTGAAAGTCCTGAAAGTCCTAGAATTCTCTTTCTGCTGAGAAACCAGATGGTGAGGGGAAATCCGATAGCAGCGGCGGCAAGAATGATGGTCATGATCTTAACGTATCGAATGAGTTCCCTTGCCATCATCTTGTTCTCGTAACTCCTGCCTTCTGCCTTTTCACCAGTGCTTTTCACGGATTGCAGCGTCTTTTCGATGACTTCGATCCGCTCTTCGGGAGTCAGTACGGACTGGTCGGCACGGGCGGGGGAGGGGCTTTGAGACAGAGCTGCAGGTTCATCCGCCGATTCACCGACCAACGTGAAAGCTGCCAGAAAGATCAAGCAGCAGACAATCCCAACCACCACAGGACCAAGACTCAGCGCCCATTTGAAGATGCGTCCGTTTAACTTTCCGTCTCTCATTGTCCTATCTCCATCACCGTATTAGACCGAGCTCTCGTCCCACTCGTCCACAGATCTCCGCTACCTTCTCCAGATCTTCCAGGGTATGCGTCGCCATCAAACACATCCTGATTCTCTGGGAGCCTTCAGACACGCCCGGCGACAAGACGCAATTGGTAAAAATGCCTTCTTCGAAGAGCCGTCTCCAGAAAAAAAGCGTCCGCAAATCATCACCCACGATCAATGGCACGATGGGTGTCTCGGTAGGGCCTGTATCGAATCCCATCGCCAGGACCTTTTCCAGGAGAAAACGCGTGTTTCTCCAGAGGCGCTCCCGGATTTCCGGTTCGGTGCGAATTACCTCCACGGCCGCTCGCACGGCCGCAATTGCGGACGGCGGCATTGCAGCCGAAAAAATCAATGCCCTGGAATGATGTCTTATGTAGGAAATCACGCGCTCGTCACCGGCCACAAAGCCTCCCAGCGACGCGAATGATTTGCTGAACGTTCCCATGACGAGATCCACGGAATCCATCAAACCGAAATGCTCGAGTGCCCCTCTACCGGTTGCGCCGAGGACACCGATTCCATGCGCGTCGTCCACCATGATCCTGGCTCCGAAATCCTTGGCCGCCGCCACGATTTCCGGCAGAGGTGCAATATCTCCCTCCATGCTGTACACGCCGTCCACGATGACCAAAACACCGCCAGAATCCCGAGAGGCCTCAAGGTTTCGCCTGAGCGACTCGATGTCATTGTGCCGAAATCGTCTGACCTTCCCGAACGAGAGCCGGACACCATCCAATATGCTTGCATGCACCAGTCTGTCTATTATGACGGTATCCGACCTCGAAATCAGCGGGGCAATGACACCCTGGTTCGTCTGAAAACCGGTCGAGAAAACCTGCGCCGCCTCTTTGCCCATGAATTCGGCGAGATTCGCTTCCAGTTCCACGTGTAGATCCAAAGTGCCATTGAGGAATCGCGAACCAGAGCAGCTCGTACCATATTCCTCCAGGGCTTTCATTGCAGCCTGCTGCACTTTGGGGTGAGTAGTCAGACCAAGGTAATTATTGGAACCGACCATGATCATGTCACGGCCGTCCACCGTTACATGGGTCCCGGCGAGGCGGGATATCGCTTTGAAATAGGGATAAATTCCCGCAGCGATTGCTTCCGTGTCACGGCTGAACGAAAAGCACTTCTCGAAAAGATCGGCCATCTGCGCTTTTCCCGTCCATTTTTTCGTTCACGGCTCCCCGAAGGCAGATACGGTGAACAAAGGAACGGGCTCTACTCTCCTAGGTTTAGATAATGCCGGCCGTCTGACATCCCGGCCGGAAGCAACATACCGTCTGTCCAAAAATCCGTGAGCGCCGCGAAGGAGTTCAAAATATCCGAAACAGGCTTTGGCAGCCGAGTTGACGTGATTCCGTCATCCTAGGGTCGGTGCCAGAGCCGCGGCGTATTTTATGCTCCCCAGCGGGAATTCGTCAAGTTGCCGGAGCAAACTCACGCGAATGCACCTTCGAAGCAGTTCGATGCGAGGAACGCTTACAATAACGGTATCCCGTTTCATACCATGCGATTTCAAATGTGTGAAATCGGGGAGGCACTTCTTGTAAGAAGTTCCTCCCCGAACCCCACCTCAAGAATGTTGAGCACCCGCCGGAACAAGCACCGGAGCCAATGAAAAAAGAGGGCCTCGAGAGACCCTCCTTTTCCTGTATCAGCGTCGAATAACGGGCGCACTTGCCCTAAGGCATTAATACGCGCTCAAGAAATCGCTCATAATGTTCACAGATTCTTTTTCCACGACCTTGTCGAAGATCTTGTCCTTTACGTCTTTGGGTAGAAGTTCGATGCTTTTCGTGGTCGCGCTGTCGAATTTGGCCGTGGGGAATACCTTCAAGATTTTGTCCCGCTCTGCAGCGTTCGCATAAACTCTGAGCACTTTCAGGCCGGCAAGCATTTCTTCCGGCAATTCGCCCAAACCGGCTTTGCGGAGTTTCTCCAGTCTCTCTTCGTTGATCCAAATATTGATGGGAAATTTTTCCTCTGCCATAGTAGTAACCTCCTACTTCATAGGTGGAATTTCGAAAACCGGAATTCTCTTTTCAAGGTAGTCGTCGCCCACGAACGGCGATCCGAACCCGTATTTTTCACCGCATTCCATCATGACATCAAATACTTCGGGTCTGTAGATCAACCGCGGGGGTTTCACTCCGTCGAGCACGATGCTCCGAATAACGGTGCCGCTGAACTTCTGCCATTCTTTCTTGTGGTTGCAAAGACCTTCAGAGGTAATTTCACCGCAATGCGGGCAGTATAACCAGTTCATGGAGTACACCGGAACGATGTCCAACTCGTCTTTAACTGTGGCGAGAAGATGGTGAGCATCGTATGCGCCATAGTAGGTCCCCACACCGGCATGATCCCTCCCGTACATGTGGTGGGTCAGACCGAGGTTGGTTCTCAGCGCTGCATGGAACACGGCCTCTCTGGGGCCCGCGTATCTCATGTCCCAAAATGTCAGTGAGGTCAGGTGATTATGGTCGCCGAAGTAACCGGATTTTCTCAGCTCGTCCTGGGTAAGGATAATGGATTCGTCAATATAGTCGCCTTTGCGCTTTTCACCGATAATTGCATTTACGAGCACTCCCACGAGCGGTTTTTCGATGGGGAGTTCGGCATAAGCCTGGAACCAGGCGCCTTTCATGAGCCACTCATGGCCCGTGTGCGGCACGTTTCTGGTCTGATGCGCAACAATGCGTTCCCAGCCTTTTTCCTTGAATCTTTTCCTCATCTCCAGAGGCGGTATGAAGTAGGGGTCATAGGGCGGGTTAATTTTCGGCCTATTCACCAGAGTAATCTTGCCGCCAATGAATTTGTCCTTATACGAATAGGTCCGGGCGCATCCGGGATGCTTCGGATCATCGGTTCCGTATACGGATTTGCACATTTCTTTCTTGTCGTAATCGAAGATTTCTTCAACTTCGAAAATCGCCATGGGGTTGCCGGTATACGTCAGAAGAACACTGCCGCCGACTTTGATCCCGTAGTCCGCTATCTCCTTGTCGGTGAGATCAAATACGATGGGAATGCTCCACACCACGCCGTTAGCGAGCCGCATCTTCTTGCAGACCGCATCGACGTCCGCCTTACCCATAAAGCCCTCCAGCGGAGTAAAAAAACCGTACGCTATGTCGATTACTTCGTTGGCGAGCTGGCTGCGGATCGGAACTTCCTTGAGACCCTTGATCTTTTCCTTTGCCTCTTTGGGCTCCATGATCCGCTCGACGATTTCCTTCTTGCCATGTCCTATTTCGGCCATATTCCTTTTTCTCCTTTCTCCACCTTACAGCCCTGCTCGACTCCAGGAAGAAGTCGTATTGCTTCACCCATTTGCTTCCCGAACTGCAGAAGGTATCCCCTGCTTTTCAGAAAACCTTATCTGCCTAGCAAAAATTGGAATTCCGTTGAGATAACGAGAAAACGAATGATAGTCATTGAAAGAATAATTTATAGTAAAATTACTATTTTTTGTCAAGAACAAAAAACCTCCTAAATCATTCGGCTAATTCCAATATACTTTGTGTACACCCAAACCGTTTTTTCGCAAATATTATATCATCACGCGTCGGAACAATGAGTCATTCTCGAGAGCGCACCGGAAAAAGCCGTCCGAAATGTTCGCTTCCCCTGTGAGCAGCATTCTTCTCTGGGCACCGCGATGCTTTGGAAGCATCAGGCAATCGACGTGCCAAACCGGGCCGCCACGGCAAAAATATACAACCCACCGGTATTTCGATGACTCTTTGCGCATCGTCTCAGGGCAACGTCCTCTGTAACCAAGAATGCCTGTCAGGAATCTTTACAAGGTGTAGGGAAAAATGCAAAGTCGCTGCCCCGTTGCAATCCTCCGGGATTTACGTGCGTGTCGGCTTCCGTTTCGTCGCGATGGAGATGTGTTTATCGACTTGCGGTCAGGAGATCCGGAATCTGCCATCCAGCCCTCACAGGACCCATGGGGGGGTCGGAGAAGCGTTTGGCCATCAGCGTTCCGGCAATTTCATTCGGAGAGAAGTACGCAAGGGGATTGTACATGCTGTTGGTAACGCGGACCTCCAGATGCAAATGAGGTCCTGTGGAACGACCGGTATTTCCGATGGTTGCTATTTTCTGCCCTTTTCGGACATTCTGGCTTTTCTTCACCGAAATTCCGCTCAGATGAGCGTAATATGTGTACACCCCACGGCCGTGATCGACCAGCACCGTGTTTCCGTATCGCCTGAATTTCTTCCTGCTTCCCGTGAAGATCACTCGGCCGTCCGCACAGGCAAGAACGGGCCTCCCTATAGGCGCCGCAATATCCAGCCCCTTATGGAGCCGCCCCCAGCGATAGCCGAAGGGAGACGTGAGAACCCCTCCCACAACCGGAAACTTCAGCTCGGGAACGCGAGGATCTCGTTTCCCGAGAATCGCATCGGCTACGGTCTGGCGCGTAGCCTTGATGATGCAGCTTTTTTCCGAGGGTGAGCCGGATGGGGAGCATATCTTGTTTTCCGGCAGAAGAGCCTGGGCCGGCAGGAAAATGGTGTCACCCTGCTTCAAGGCAAAGGGCGGCATGATTTTATTAATTTTCGCGACTTTTTGGAAATCGAGCCCGTACACATCACACACATGCTTGAGCGTTTCACCGGATCCGACAATGTGAAAAGCACCCTCCTGCTGAGATGACGTGGCAGCGACGTCGAATCTGGCGACATCAAGTGTTTGATTAGAAGTTGTAGATAAATCTTGAGATTGTTTTATAATTCCTAATGGCGAAGAGCAGGACGCGAGCAACGGCAGGATTATCGCCGCACACCATGTGATTTTTCTCTCCATACCTTCTCCAAGAGGGAATGACTCAATGAAGCAGAAGGGTACCAAAAACAAGGACGAAAGTCAATAAATTTAGCATGTAATTCAAATTTCCAAGATAACGATTTATGAATTTCCAGAAAATGGTTTAATGAAATGTCGCGGCCCCAATAAGACCGAGGTGCAAAAACACAGGGTGAAGACCATGATCGGCTTCTTCCGCCCCCTGTGTCTCTGCACCTCAATACTGCATGCACGCCCGTAATGCCCGATGTGACTCCGCCGGTCTTATTGCTGTTAATTAGCAGGAACAGGGGCAGGTGTGGCCGCTGTCGGGGCAGCGTTTTCCGTCTGGCTGGCCTGTGTCGACTTCTTGGACATGAGGCTCGACAGCTGCTGTTTGACGGTTCCCAGTTCTTCCGTATAAGACTTGATCTGGCGGTTCAGATCGACCTGAGCGTTCTTCTTGAGATCGTCCATCTGGCTCTCGAGCTTCGTGATGTAGGCGTCCAGCTGAACTCTCTGCTTTACCAGGCTGTCCACCGAGGATGCCAGGGCTTTGACCTGCTGGTCCACGGTCGCTTCATTCTGCTGCATTGCCTGGTTGATCTGGTTCTGCAGGCGGCCGGCCTTTTGCTCAAGGGCTGTGATCTGACCTGCAAAATCATCCGCATAGCAGTTCAGGCAAAATGTGACGATCAGCATGGAAACGGCCATCGCCAAGATTGCGGTTTTCTTCATGATGCAACTCCTCTTTCCAATGATGTGGAACCGCGTGGTCCCATTCGTGGAAGGATTCATATCACAGAACGCGAGGAATGCAAGAAGAAAAAACAGTAAAGTTGAAATCTTCAACGATAAAACTAAAGTAAAATATGATAAGATCCATGCGAAGCCATGAAAAATACAGTGAGTAATACGGATTCGCTTGTTTGCGGATAACTCGATTCTGGGCACAGGGCTGGGGGTTCTCCTGAGCGATGTGATGAGACGGCTCTGCGTCGTCCGCAGCGAAGGAGTGCCCCCAGCCCCGGAATCTCATAAATCTTGCGGCGAATGTGTATGATTTATTCTATGGCAGTTCTCGAAAATTCTGTCGGATTCGTTCCCGACTCTCGGCCACATTCCGACCATGCAATCATGTCATTGCGAGGAGTGGAACGACGAAGCAATCTCAGTCTTGGTCAGTTGGAGATTGCTTCGGGCTTTGCCCTCGCAATGACAATCTTTCAATCTGTTGGCCTAATCAAATCCGACCTTACGTTTGAGAATCCATGTAATAAAATGAAATGAGAGAATAAAGTTCGTATGACCGGGTTTTCGCGCGGCCCGTCGCATGAGGCACGCAGTGCTTCGCCTGCTGTCGAAAGCGCCTTGTCTCCAGGCCAGATCAGGATTTCAACTCGTCAAAGAGGAACGTCAATGAGATCATGTTTTCTACAGTCTTTCTGTGGAGCACGTAGGGAAGTTTCTCGAACACCCGCATCATTGACGTATTGGAAATGAGGACCTCAGCTCTGAATCCTTCTATTCCTTTCTCCTGGGCTATGTCGATGAGATAATGGACAAGGGCGCTTGCGATACCGCGGCCTCGATAATTTTCGTCAACCATGAAAGCCACGTCGGGGTACGGATCGCCGGGATTGATCATGTAGCGCGCCTCTCCGATGATCTTGCGATCCTCTCTGGGCCCGATGGTCACGACCAGGGATAATCCGTCGGCTTCGGTGATGTTGATATATTGTTCGAGATTCTTGTGCGGCATGCTCCGGCGAGTGGAAAAATACCGGAAATACACGGATTCTTCAGACAGATTATAGAAGAGATCCCGGAGCATGGCTTCATCGGTGGATTTGATCACTCTGATCTGGCCTTTGATGCCTCCCTTGAACACCCGCGCGGTGCGTACTCGGCGGCGAAGCTCTGGCGGGCAGATTCGGTAATATACCTGCTGCGGGTACACGTATCCCATTTCCCGGGCAGACTTCATCAAATCTTCACGATGGTCCGGATGCGCGACCTCGATAAGAGCCATGGCCCGTTCGCGGATGGATCTTCCGCCCAGGTACGCAATCCCGTATTCCGTAATGACGTAATTGGCGTCCCCTCGATTGGCTATGACCGAAGCTTTCGGCCCGAAGGTCGGGACTACATTGGATTTGCCCTTGGGCGAAGTAGACCGCATGCACACGATGGACCTGCCGCCTTTGGACAGATTTGCTCCCCTCATGAAATCGCTTTCTCCGCCGGCTCCTTCGACGGCAGTCCAGGTGGGACTACCTTGCCGGATCTGGCCCCTGAGATCCACCTGGACCGCGATGTTTACCGCTGTCATGCGATCGTGAGACGCGATCATGGCGGGATCCAGGATCATGTCCGACGGGTATAATTCAATCACGGGATTGTCGTGCACAAAATCGTACAATCGCCGGGTACCCATGCAGGAGGTGGCAAGAGATTTACCCCGAAACAGCTTCTTCGTGCTGTTATCCACCACGCCCGCTTCAATGAGGTCGATGAGCGGATCGGTGAAGATCTGGGTGTGCAGCCCGAGATGCTGATGGTGTTTCAGAAAATCCATGAGACCCCTGGATATGCCGGTAAACCCGAACTGGACGATGGAACCGTCTTCGATGAGTTCACTACAATAGGCGCTGATGGTTTTTTCCCGTTCTCCAAGAGGTTCCTCCGCTAATTCTCCCAGCGGCTCCTCAGCGTCCACCAGGTAATTGATTTTGTCCGCGGAAATGAACGTGTCTCCGTGAGTGCGGGGCATGAGAGGATTCACCTGAGCGATGACCATGCGAGCCGCCTCGACCGCGGCCGCGGAGAAATCCACTGAGATCCCGAGACTGAACCTCCCGAATCGGTCGGGCTCTGCGACCTGGATAATGGCCACATCGATGGGAATCCGACGGTTTCGGAAAAAAAACGGGATCTGGGAGTGGTAGAGAGGGACATAGTTGTACTCCGGCAGATTCCGGGGGTCCCCTTCACCCGATCCCACGAAAAACGTTTTCATTCTGAATCTTTCCCACCCCTCCGAAGCCAACCGGGACGCTTCCGTGCCCGCGATGAACTGCACCATTTCCACGTCCTGAACAAAAGACTTCTCGAGAGCCTTCAGGATCGTCTTGGGTTCCGAACACATGCTCCCGAGATATATTCTGTCGCCGTTTTTGACTTTCCGGGCGGCCGTTTCCGGCGAAATCAGCTTGGAAGCGTATTTTTCGAGGGCACTGTTCATGTGGATCACCTCGCTGAATCGTGAATCGTATACGGTAACAAGCTCACGGTTTCCGAAGGTCTTTGTCAAGGTTTTTCCAGGCTGGAGAAGAATATTTGACGGTCAGACCATTCATGGAGTTGCGGGCGGGAACAGCTGTCAGTGCTGTAAGAGGAGCGAAGCAATCTTGGTTTTCAAAAATATAAGGATTCTCAAAAGTAGTATCGGTTTGGATTACGCCAAAACATTCGAAGACTGTCATTACGAGGGCGAAGCCCGAAGCAATCTCCAATTAACCAAAACAGAGATTGCTTCGTCGTTCCACTCCTCGCAATGACAGACAACAGGCAATTCCCCCGAGGAACCGATACGCATTCGGCACAAGATGTATAGATTCCGGGGCTGGGGGCTCTCCCGAGCGAAGTGATGAGACGGCTCTGCGTCGTCCGCAGCGAAGGAGTGCCCCCAGCCTGTGGCCGGAATCGAGTTACCTGTGAAAAAGCGAATCCGTATGAGTGATTATCATCAGACGAAGTCGATGACGCGGACAAGGTTTCGCGAACTGCCGTTCGGTCAGAGTCCCGCTGTCCTGGCCGCGGGCCTTCCCTC
>DATHCX010000123.1:0-4201 GCA_035319325.1 Desulfomonilaceae bacterium | reverse complement strand
ACCGCACCGGAGGCCACACCGAGAGTAGTGGGTTTCCCCTTGATGATCCACTCGGCAAACACCCAGGACAGTGCAGCAGCTGCGGTGGCCATATGGGTGACCACAAACGCCATTGCGGCTCCGCCATCAGCTTTCAGCGCGCTGCCGGCATTGAAACCGAACCATCCGAACCACAGCAGTCCCGCTCCCAGCAGAGTCAAAGTCAAGTTGTGCGGGATCATCGCGGTGGTGGGGTAACCTTTCCTCTTGCCGATCACCAGCGCGCAGGCAAGCGCAGCCACACCGGCATTCACGTGGACGACTGTTCCTCCGGCAAAATCCAGAGCCCCCATTTTGGAAAGCCATCCGTCCGGTCCCCACACCCAGTGCGCGACGGGACAATACACGAAGGTCATCCAGAGAAACATGAAGATGATGAAGGAACTGAACTTCATCCGTTCTGCAAACGCTCCGGAAATGAGAGCAGGTGTGATTACCGCAAACATGCACTGAAAGATCATGAACGTCAGACCGGGAATGGTCTGGTCCGGCCATACTTCGGCTCCGACCCCCTCCAGTGCGAAGTGCTTCAAACCGCCCAGGAATCCGCCCAAAGCGTCAGGACCGAACGCCAGGCTGAAGCCGTAAAAAAGCCAGATTATGGACGCAAGTCCCATCAGGAAAAAACTGTGCATCATGGTCGACAGAACATTCTTTGACCGGGTCATACCGCCATAGAACATGGCCAACCCCGGAGTCATCAGGAGCACCAACGCCGAGGAAACTAAAACCCATGCGTTATCCGCAGCATTCATCGTAGAACACCTCCGAAAGATACTTCGACATCAAGCCGGCCTGTTCAACCCGTGGCTGTATTCGACCCGCGATCGACGGCTTAAGCTTTCGGGGGCTAAGAAGCAAATGAAATGCCAATGACGGACAAGGGAGCAGTGGGCCTTCAAGTGATCGTTATCAGGGTGGGATTCAGGACAAGGTCAGAGTGACGAAACCGTAGTTTTCGGAAGATCGACCACTAAAATGTACGAATAAATTGATCGGGCTACATTATGGTACGAAATCGCCGCGGATCGATCCCGTGCTTGCGTACGCGCAAACCCATGATCCGCTCGCTTATGCCCAGCGCGCGAGCCGCTTTCGCCTTGTTGCCCCGCGCAGCTTTCAGCGCGTCGATGAGGAGATCGCGCTCGATGTTGTCCATGGTCCTCTCCAACGTTCCCGAATGCATGGTACCGCTGGCTTCGGCAGTCTGGAGCGTCGGAGGAAGGTGATGGCCGTGGATGACGTGATTGGAGCTCAACAAGACGGATCTCTCCATGCAGTTCTCCAATTCCCGCACATTGCCGGGCCAGTGGTAGCTCATGAGCATATCGATGGCCGGCGTGGAAATCCTCCTGATATTCTTGTGGTTCGCCCTGCTGTATTTTTCCACGAAGAAATCGGCAAGAAGGGGTATATCGGTCTTGCGTTCCCTGAGGGGAGGAATATGGATGGGGAACACATCCAGGCGGTAATACAGATCCTGTCTGAATTTCCCCTCGGTAATCAATTCTTCGAGATCACGATTCGTCGCGGTTATCACACGCACATCCGTTTTTATGGTCGCAGTCCCGCCCACGCGCTCGAATTCCCTTTCCTGGAGTACTCTGAGGAATTTTATCTGGGTAGTGGGTGACAGGTCTCCGATTTCATCGAGAAAAATGGTCCCGCCGTGGGCCAATTCGAACCTGCCTTTTCGCGTTGCAATTGCGCCGGTGAAAGCCCCTTTCTCGTGGCCGAACAGTTCGCTTTCCACAACGCTTTCCGGCAGCGCGCCGCAGTTTACCTTTATGAACGGCTTTGCCGACCTGAGGCTGTTATAATGAATCGCATGAGCCACGAGTTCCTTGCCCGTGCCGCTTTCCCCCCTGATGAGCACCGTGGTGTCGCTTCTGGAGACTTGAGCAATCAGATCGTACACCATTTGCATGCTCTTAGAGTTTCCCACGATATTGGACGGCCGAAAGCGCTCTTTAAGCTGGCTCTGGAGCCTCTCGTTTTCTTCCAGGAGCTTCGATTTCTCTTCCTGTGCGGACTGCCTCAATCGGACTGCCTGAGCGATCATGGAAGCGATAATTGAGAGGAGACGAACGTCTTCCTCAAATGACACTCCTTCCGCGAACAGCCTGTCCGCGCTCAAGGTGCCGATGACTTCGTTTTCCAATTTGATCGGCACGCAAATAAAGGAAATGTCCTTCTTTCGCAGATCTTTTCTCGCTCCCGTACGATCCAGGAAAAGAGGCTCGTCCGAAATATGGGGAACGACCGCGGGTCGGCCTGTTTTCACCACTTTGCCGGTGACTCCCTCACCGGACCTGTACCGACCTCGTTCCATCTGGGTTTCAGATAGGCCGTGGGCAGCTTCGATGAAAATTTCGCCGGAATCTCGGTTCAACAGAGTCAGAGTGCCGCGCATCATTCCCATATTTTTTGCGATTGCTTCGAGCACCGGTCCCACTACGTCGCGCAGGTCCATATTCCGGTCGAGAGTCTGACTGATCTCGAAAAGAAGCAGGAGTTCCTTGATTTCACGTTTAACGTATTCCATTTCGTCTCCGAAAAAGATGAGGAGAAGTGATTCAGATACGAATCATACCAGATTGTAGGACGAGAATGAAAATCTGTCAAAAAGGAATTTTGTCGGGCCTAAAATCCCCTATCGTCCCTGACAACATGGCTTTACCGGGGCCCGTCCCGGTTTGCCGCGTTTTCGCACCACCCACGCGCAGGCTGCACGCAGCCATTCACCATCGCGAGGGAACCACCGGTTCCGTGTCATTGCCAGGAGTGAAACCACGGATAAATCTTGATATTTGCGTATACTGCTTCGCTTCGCGCTCAATGGCGGCCTTCCTCCCACCCCTGACTGAATAGTGGCGGCTTTCCGAGAAAAGCCTTTCGCTCTCCTGTGCAATCGAAAAAACACACTGCGGATTCCGTTCAGTTTGCACTTTTTGTAAAGTATTCCTTGACCCATGGGACCCGAGATCCTAGACTAACCTGATGATTGTGCAGGCGAAAAGTTCGGTTCCCCCTGGCTGTGCCCGGCGATTCAACGGTGTCATGGCCGCGTTGATTCAAGTCGTGGTACTTGGCATTGCCATCGTACTTCTGGCTGGCGACGTAGTCTGGCCCATCACTCTGAGCACCGGGCCCGTTCCCGAGTATTTGTTTGCGGAAGGCTTGAAGCGCTATCAAGCCGGCGAGCTTGACGGGGCGTCCGAGACCTGGGAAAACGTGTTTTCCGAGCCCACGTACGGCCCCGTAGCCTATATCCTTCTTGCCAGAGCGCGACAGAAGCTGAACGAACATGCAAAAGCTGAAACGCTCGTTCAGGATTTCTTGAAGAAGCACCCGGATAGCGTATATCAAAATCTGGGTCAGGAATTACTGGCGGACGCGCTCTATCACCAAAACAATCCTAAAGCAGCCAGCCTGCTTTCGCACATGATTGCCAAAGCTCCGGACAAGGACAAACCAGGGCTTACCCTCCGCCTCGCCGAACTGGAAAAACGGCTTGGAAATTATCCGTCTGCGGCATCCCACTACCGAAGCCTTTTCCTGAATTACCCGGCCTCGGTGGAGGGGCTGAAAGCCGGCGACGACCTCGCGTGGATGGTTTTTCACAGCAAGGTTGCGAAGCCCGAGTTTTCCGAGAGCGAACAGCTTGCGCGGGGAGGCCGGCTATTTGCGAAAGGCAGGTTCGATCTCGCTGCTGAGACCTATCAGGCCCTCTTGAAAACGAAACCCGGAGACAAGCAGCTGACACTCAAACTTGCGCGCTGCAAGTTCAAGGACCGCCAAAACAACAAGGCAATAGCGATTCTCAAAGAAATGCTCAAAGGCGAGGTCTCCGAGACCGACAAGATGGAGGCGCTCCATCTGCTGAGTCTCGTGTACTGGAGGATCGACCGTGACAAGGATTTTGAGCTTTGTTGCAACGTCCTTACGGAAAAAGCACCGCCGAAACTGAAACGAAAGGCACTGTTTAATCTCGGCGTTCACCACATGGAAAGGAAACGCTTCGCCGACGCGGATGCCTGTTTCAAACGACTGTTGAACACGCTTCCGGAGCCGTCCATGAAGGCGGACGTGAAATGGAAGACCGCGTGGATAAAATACTGGGAAAGGAAATATACGGATGCGGCAGCGGCGTTTGGAGAAG
>DATHCX010000122.1:0-4672 GCA_035319325.1 Desulfomonilaceae bacterium | reverse complement strand
CCTATTTTCAGTTCTTTGAGCATCTCCGCGTCCAGCAGGCTGGAATTTGCGTCAAGGCTCTGCATGAAGATGTTCACTGCCCGGACAACGAGTCGATCGGTCTTGATGTTGCATCGTGCCGCAATCTGGGAAATCACTTCTTTGAAACACGTTTGCGCGCTTCGGGAACAATCCCGAAAACTGATCGCATCTTCCGTGCAATGAGGAGGCAGGCTCAAGGTTATTCGCTCGAGCGTCCTCTCCAGGGCTTCTCTCTCATTTACCGGATCCGCATAGTGCTGTTTCGTAAGACGCATAGCGTCGTCAAAGAGCTCAAATCCGGGGAGCCGTTTACCTGGGCCTGCGGTCGAATCGCTGTTCATGAATGTCTGCGCAAAGAGCCCCGACTCACCCGGTGTGAAAACTTCCGTTGCGCGGGCGAGTCCCGTTGCGGCCGAAGCGATCCAGATGAGTATCCAAACACAGGTTCTTGTGAAAAATCGACCCAAAGCGGCCCCTTTCGCTCATTGCTCGCGAGGAATCTATCATGTTGCTCATTGGATATCCCGCGTCGTGAGATCATGACACGGGATTGCCCAGGTAATCAACCTTCAAATTAGTATTTGAAGGTTGCTCGACAGTGAACAAGGTTCTTGACGCAAAACGCTGTTCATAATATCCTCGAAGTGGGTGTTCCCACTTCCGCCGACCTCAACTCCCGAGGACGTGATTGCATGACTTTTCCCGATAGACATAACCCTTATTCATTCGACAGCTTCATCGAGATACTCAACTCCGTCGACTTCTATGCTGACGACGTCTTCTTGCAAAGAGCCGTACGTCATTATTGTTCCGATGAACTGCCGGAATTGCAGGACAAACTTCTTCAGTTCTCCTCCAAGGTGTCTTTGCGGTGGCGTCATCTCGCGGACCGCATCGCACGGCCGGAAGTGCGGCCGTACATCGAGCATTACGACGCATTCAATAATCGGGTGGACAGGATCGTGCGCCCCCAGGAAACCACGGTGATGGAAAAGGAGATTTTCTCGGAGGCGCTGTTCTCCTCCCGAACCGAACCATGGGACAGATTTGTCAAACGCTACCTGCTCCATGAGATGGGGGAGGCCAGTATTACCTGTCCCGTAGCGTGCACTGAAGGACTCATAGCGCTCATTCAGGAATTTCCCGAAAACCGGCATCCGGAAGTGTCGGACATCCTTCGCCATTGCACTGAGGGAATTGAAGGAGATTTCGGAATCGGCGCTCAATTTATGACGGAAATTCAGGGGGGGTCGGATATTCCCACCAATCTTCTGGAGGCCGAACCGCAGGGGGATCACTACACACTGTTCGGAAGCAAGTTTTTCTGTTCTGCAATGCACGCGGACTACAGTGTGGTCACCGCGAAGGTGTCGGGTACCGAGGACGTGGGAACATTCGTGGTGCCTTCTTGGCTTCCTGAAGATAAAACGCGCGAAAGGCGCAACGGATGCCGAATCAACAGATTGAAATGGAAGCTGGGAACAGCGGAGCTTCCGACTGCGGAAATAGAATATGATGGGGCCGTTGCCTATGCGGTCGGCCCCACGAACCGCGGAGTGGCCAACGCGGTGGGAATAGTGCTGACGCTGTCACGAATTGCGGTGGCAACATCCAGCGCGTCGGCGATGACACGCTGCGCCCGGGAAGCTGTCCTCTACAGCCAGTTTCGAGAGGTCTTCGGTAAGAAGATCGGTGAATGGCCGCTTGCAGCCGGCCAACTCCATGACCTGACGGAAGCGGCGCAACGCACCACCGCAGGGGTATTCAAGGTCTACGATCTGTTCATCCGTCTGGGAAAGAAGCTTCAGGCCGGATTGGAATCCGCTGAAGCATTGGAGACGAGGAAACGGAGATTCAATCTCAGGGAACTGATTATTTTACAGAAACTCGTGTCCGCCTACGAGACGGTGGATGTCGTGCGAAAAGCCATGTCCGTCTTCGGGGGCCACGGAGTAATCGAGGATTTTTCCTCTTTACCAAGGCTCTTCCGCGATGCAACGGTGAACGAGTTGTGGGAAGGGCCGCGAAACGTCCTGCTCATGCAGGTGTTTCGAGATATTCAGCGTGTTTCCGCCTGGTATCCTCCTGAGGAATTTGTGCGCAGTGTCCTCGATGGGGCTCCCGAGGAAGTGGTAGAGCCGTTGTCAGCCAATTTGAAGGAATTCTTGATCAAGCCTCCATTGTTGGAACTCGGGCTTGGCGCCATGGAACGTGCGGCCCAGTGGGAAAAATTCTGCGACACGCTGTTCACATCGTACCAGGATCAGGCTTTGAATGAAATCGGAAGGACACCTGTCCTGAGTCGGGATAAAATCTCAACTTTCATCGCTTGGGTCGGTCCGTACGTCCAGAATCTATTTTCTTCATAGCAGGAGGATGATGATGAACTGCAATACCGGAGATATCTTGATTCACAGGGCCAGGCTGACGCCAGATACCGAGGCGTTCGTCGGTGACGGGTACAGGTACACGTTCAAGGAGGTCAATGATCGGGTAAACCGATTTGCATCCTATTTGAAAGAACAAAACGTGGTTGCGGGAGAGCGCCTTGCCATCCTCTGCAAGAACAATCAACATGCCGCGATCGCACTGTACGCGGCAAACAAAATCGGAGCCATCGCGGTCATGCTGAACTGGCGTCTGCAAGGCCCGGAACTCGACTATATCCTCAACGATTGCGCAGCAGCGCTCTTGCTCTACGACGCGGAGTTCCAACAAACGGTGGCCTTGCTCAAGGCTAGCATACCGCCCCGATATTACGTCCGGTGGGGCGGTGACGGTGCTGACGCGGAATTCGAATCCACGCTCGGCCGCCAACCTGTTTCGGAACCGGAATTGATCGGGGAAGGAGACGACCCTGCGGTGATCATGTACACCTCGGGAACCACGGGCAAACCCAAGGGCGCGGTTCTCTCCCACAACAATCTGTTGTGGTCTTCGTTCAGCCTTTCCCACACTCTGGAATGGAATTACCGGGATCGTTTTCTCCTGGTGGCTCCGATGTTTCATATCGGAGGTCTGGCTCCCCTGGTAACAAATGTGCACAAAGGGGCAACGACAATATTCATGCCCAATTTCGATCCGGTCGGGGCCTGGACCACCATAGCAGAGGAGAAGATCTCTACCATGATGTCGGTCCCTCTCATGCTCCAGGCAATGCTCATGGTGGCCAAGTCCAAGCCCGTCAATGCCGCAAGTGTACGGTGGCTGCTGTGCGGTGCGTCGGCCGTGCCGGAATCTCTGATTCGGACGTACCTGGAAATGGGGATCACGGTTCAGCAGGTTTACGGAATCACGGAATTTTCCGGAGGCGTGACGTTCTGGCTTCGCAACATGCCTCTGGAAAAGTGCAACACGCAAGGCAAGCCCATATTTTCCGCTCAATTAATGATTGCCGATCCCCAGACCGGGCGCGAGCTGCCGATTGGCGATGTGGGTGAGATCCTGTGCAAGGGACCCATGGTGTTCAAAGGCTATTGGGGTAACCGTGAAGCCACCAGTAAGGCGATTGTCGGTGACTGGTACCGTTCCGGAGACCTGGGACGCCGGGACGAAGACGGCTATTTTTCGGTCGTTGATCGTCTCAAGGATATGATTATCAGCGGTGGCGAGAACATATATCCTGCTGAACTGGAAGCAGTCATACAGACGCACCCTTCCGTAGCGGAAGTGGCCGTGGTAGGGGTTCCCGACGACAAGTGGGGTGAAATCCCGGTGGCTTTCGTAGTGAAAAAGCCGGACGCGCACCTCGACCCCTCGGCGGTTGTAGACCTCTGCAAAGTGAAGCTTGCAGCATACAAGTGCGTCAAAGGGGTACATTTCGTGGACGCTTTGCCGAGGAATCCGGTCGGCAAGGTCTTGAAAACCGTACTGAGAAAGGAAACGTGAGGCTGCCGATTGCGTCTTGCCGATACGATTTGGTTTTCGAGTACGTAACATCGGGGAGGACTTTACGGAAAGGGTCCCCCCACTCCTGCTTTTCCGAAAGCGCACGTGTACTATACCAGTTCTCGAAAATTGTGTCGGATTTTCTCATAATTCCGGCCCGCATAGCAGTGGTCCAATCATGTCATTGCGAGGAGCGGAGCGACGAAGCAATCTCGATCTTGGCCGGTTGGAGATTGCTTCGGGCTTTGCCCTCGCAAGGACAATCATCCATTCTTTTCCCGTAATCAAAACAGACAGTACTTCCGAGAATCCCTGTAAACTTTTCTGGAGTGCGCCCGGGCCACGGATTTCAGTTCCGGGGTTCGGCTGCTCCTTGTCCTCCAGAGGCATCGACAGCATGGTTCAGCGCGTTGGAGTTGCTGAAGACCGTGGAAATTATTCGCACCAGTCGGTGCATGTGCTTCCGTGTGTCTTCCGCGGGTCGGCCCGGATAATTGTGAAATGTGATGAGAACTCCATTGAGCGCGGCAAAAAACGCATGTGATATCAGTCTGGCACTTTCTGTGGCTCCGGCATTCTCAAAGATCCCATCAAAAACATCGAGCAGTTTGCGTTCCGTTTCGTTGAACTTTTTCAGCGATTCCTCTCCGATGCGCCCCGTAATCATGAAATGGGTCATCATTTTGAAGAAGGTGTCGTGCTCGAGGAGATGATTCACAAACGCGGAACCTATTTGATCAATGGAAGATCTTTTCAGCCCCCG
>DATHCX010000121.1:0-2797 GCA_035319325.1 Desulfomonilaceae bacterium | reverse complement strand
TCATTGGCTTATATGATCCGTTGGTCGCGCTTCCAGCCATAGTTTTTAGACATGATCCCCAACTTATGATGAACATGATCCTTTCGTTGCATGTGGCGCTTTTCTCACTAGGCGGATGGTTCATGGCATCAGCATTGAGAGCCCCCGGGTGGGCGCGGCTCACCGCAGCGATATCCCTTTGCTTTTCCGGGTTCTTCTTCGTGTGGGGTGGGAATTGGAGCACTATTGTTATCCCGCACACATTTCTTCCTTGGACTATCGGCAGCATATTGAGATTGCTCGATTCTTCGGACAAGCGACAGCTTTTCCTCTATGAGGTTCTTCTAGGGGCATCTGTGCTGGGCCTGTTCATGACGGGCCTCCTCTTTGCCGCGTATTTCGGGGCTCTCGCGATCCTGTCACTTGTGGCTTACATCCTTGTTAAGGACCCGCAGGTGCTGAAGACACTCGTTTGGCGGCTTCTTCCGCAATGTCTCCTTTTCAGTGCGGTGGTGATTCCATTCCTGATTGGCCAGCGGGAACTCTATGAATACCTCGGTTCCCGTGAAAATGAGCCGTTTCACTGGATCTTGTTCGCTGTCCCTTTGCAGGCGTACTTGGGATTGCTCCTGCCTAACACGTACTCCATTTGGCAAGGCCCTTTCTATCCAAACGGCATTCCCATCAGCAACATCCTGATGATGTGCGGCATTGTGCCTGCGTGGTACCTGCTCTTGGTCTCGATTCGATCTCCCCTCCTGTTTGCACAAAGGACGGCAATCCCTCTCCTTGTGGGATTAGGAGTGATGGTGGTTTTCCTATCGCCGAATGCCTTCGATCTCGAGGAATTCTTTTCAAAGATTCCGATTCTCAGCGCCTTCCGCTGGCCGTTTAGAGGAATCCCCGCCTTCCACACGCTTTTTGTGTTTCTATTCCTGGTTATCGCTTGCGAATCGCGTACCTTTTTCAAGCTAAACCGTGAGACGCTAGTGCCAGTACTCTGCGCCCTGACCTGTGTCATTTCCTTGGCTCTGGAACTCAATCTCGCCTCTGTGCGATCTCCCGTGAAGAGCTGGTACCGGGCAGCCCCGATGCTTGACGATCCCGAGACCTGGACAAAGCCTACCTTGGATGCTCTCAAGACATCCGGGTACGTGATTAACGTGTGTCGCTCGGAGGCCTTTTTTCATGCGAAGCCTCGCATTTTCCTGTACGGGAACTTGGGCTCGGAATACGGTATCTCAACTGTGCACCTGTACTCTGCACCTCGGCCTCGCCAGTACGCTCCGCTGGGTATGAGTATCAAAGGCTGCATCACAAATCTGGAAGGGGTTAGAAGGATGGTTGAAAAAGGTCCCCAACGGCCACTGGACAGGCCCGCAAAATGGGAGCGTCCATTAGGTCCGAAGGATTTTGACGAAATCGTCGCGAAGACCTACGTGGGCGCGGCAATTGTTGAGAACGGGTACACTGCTCCACTGGAGTACTTTCTGAATTCAGACAAATGGCAAGTGCTGGAAAAACGAAATATTGCCACTGCGTTCGTTCGCAAACGTTAGCAACACGGCTTGATCGGCTTTTTTTCAGGGAGTCATTTCCGATCTCGTCCTCGATCTCCTGCCGAAACAGTTCACACCCATTCGGAGATGATGAATTTTCCGCGAACGATTTGAACGTGAGAGCAAAAACCCGCAGCAGCGAGTGAATGGGAGCGTTTTGCGCTCACGACCTACTGAATCGGTAAACCATCTAGGAGAGCCACGAAACGTATGAAAGTTCATAAGACGAGAGATGAGGGGAGATTCGGGCGGGCGCAAAATACTCGCCTTTGGTTTCGAACTTGAGGAAATTTCCTCCATATGGGCTACTTTTCATGTTGGCGCGGTAATTGCAAGGTGTTAACGACTGAATAGAGGCGACAAAATTGATAGTCTGCCCAGGTCGAGCCACCTGGGCAGGGGGGGGACGAATTAGCGTCCTAATTCACTTAAATTGTTTCATAACATTGACCACGACGTGAAGGACTCGCCAAATTATTGTTACCGTGGGTCGAGCTTATATCGCACTGTCGCCTCTACTTCAATCCCTTTCTTACAAAAACTGCACATAAGGCGTGATGTTTGCCGATAAGGTCTGGAAAAGCCGTCTTCCGACCTTCAAGGCGCATCCGAAGCTCCGTCAGCTGATCCATTACTTGAAGGTCTCTATTTTTCCGAGCTTTTCGGCCGTCAATGTGACGACGCCTCAAGGTTCTGTACTCTGGACGAAAGTCATGACATGTAGATTCTCGCTGACAGAGAAACGAATGGTTTTCCAGTCGACCATTTGATATGTTGCCCAAAATGAAGTGGGATGAAGTGGTGAAAAGGGTGTAGCGGTCATGATAAGAGCTGCCCTTCTTTTTTTACTTGCGGGACTGGCGGAAATCGGTGGAGGTTATCTCGTATGGCTTTGGCTGAGGGAAGACAAACCGTACTGGTACGGAATTGTCGGGGGTGTGATCCTCTTCCTCTACGGAATTATCCCCACAATGCAGAGTTTCCCTCATTTCGGAAGAGTTTACGCTGCTTACGGCGGCATATTTATTGTCTTGGCTCTATTGTGGGGATGGGGCATAGATCGCAAGCCCCCTGACTTGTATGACTGGATAGGAGCCGCCATCTGCTTGGTCGGGATATGCCCGACGTCAATTACATTTATGCACTGACGACAATTACACTTGTGCATGTTGATGGTTGATATCCAGGTCGGGTATTGGCGACCTGGTCCGGCACTCTAATCCTCCTTGTCGACCTCTGGCTTGTTCCCTTGGCTGAGG
>DATHCX010000120.1:0-4709 GCA_035319325.1 Desulfomonilaceae bacterium | reverse complement strand
TGCTCGTGCTGTTGATCATTTTCATGGTCACCGCACCCATGATGCAGGAGGGGCTGTCGGTTGATTTACCCCAGGCAAAAGGTTCTACGCTGGAAAAAGACCAGAAGAACGAAGAAATCATCATAGCGGTCTCCGGCAAAGGAAGCATTTTCGTCAACGAATCGCCGGTTGCAGAAGAAAAGCTGGCGGATACGATTCTTGAGGCCATCAAGCAAAATCCCTCTCGGGAGGTATATCTGCGGGCAGACAAGAGCGTACCGTACGGCATCGTTGTCCGGATCATGGCAGCCCTGAAGAATGCGGGAATAGCCAATCTGGGCATGATCACGTCTCCGCAGGAGGAATCTCCGGCCACGCAATGATCACGGTCTTCCCCAGAAAAACAGATACCGTTACACCTTGGATGGTGGCCATCTCGGTATGCCTGCATGCGGCAGCGATTCTTGTGGTCGTGACGGTTTCCTTTTCAGTATCGAATTACACCAGAGCACGAGAAGAAGTTCGGGTAAGGCTCGTTGACTCCGCGGCCGGTCCCGTCTTGGCGGAAAAGATGCAACGCGGTCCAGTCCAGGACGCTATCCCACCACCCCCGGCAGAAGACGTGGAAGCGATTCATCCTGCGCAGGTGACTGAGGTCTCGAGGGAAATGGTCGAACCACGGGCGGCAACCCATATGAAGGGCGAACCGGTACAGCTTACCAAGCGAAAGAAGCCCATACGCAGACTGGAAGCAGAAAAGACGCCGGACAAGAAAAAGGAAGCTGAAAAAAAGAAGGACATTACCAAGAAAAAAGAGGATCCCAAGACCTTCCTGGAGCAAAGACTGGCTGCTATCCGCACGGAAGTGGAAACAAAGAAAGCCCAAACAGCTTCGGCCCAAACCCAGGAACCCGGCAGCGGCGGCAGAAATGGACAGCGTAACGGAGAGGGTGCGGACGAAGATCTCCAGCGTTGGTTCAACGGCGTCAAAAGTCGGGTCAACTCCCACTGGTCCCTCATGGACCCGAAGCAGATGGAAAAGTTCACGGTCATCGGAGTCAAAATTGCCGAGAACGGCGAGCTTATCAATGCATCCGTGGACGAAAGCTCAGGCGATCAGGTGTTCGATCGATCCGCAATGAGGGCCGTCATGCAAGCCGCTCCCTTCCCTCCTCTTCCGCCCCAGGCAAAAGCCAAGATCAGCCAGGCAGGCGGATTGGCGCTACGATTCACACCTCGAGGCGCGCAGTGAAGACTTCCATCAATGGCCCGCGAACCGTCCGGGACAGGCGGCCGACAAGACGGATGAGCCGCAGCGGATTGATTCTCATCTGCGCAATACTCGCCTCAACGATACTCTGCTCGCCGGGAGAATCAAAACTCGTACTGGACGTGGACAACCCAAACCTCACGAAAATGCCCATTGCCGTGGCGGATTTCGTGGGCGAAGGCGGCCCGCTGAACGGGCGCACTCTCGCGGACATCATAAAAAGAGATCTGTACCTTACTGGGCTGTTCCAGATCGTCGATGTCTCAAGGTCCGGCCAACACAATGAGCCCGATTTCGAATCGTGGTCCCAATCCGGAGCTCAAGCGGTGATCACCGGGGCCTTTCAGGTCACTGGAGATGAACTCGTATTTGAAGCTCGACTCTACGACGCCGCGCTGAAGAAACAGGAAATGGCCAAACGCTTTACCGGCAGGATCGCGGATCACCGCCGCATGATTCACCGGTTCGCTGACAGAGTCATGGAAAAGCTCACGGGAACCGAGGGATGCTTTTCCGGAAAAATCGCGTTCGCAGGGGAAGGGCCCAAGGAACTCTATTTCATGGATTTCGACGGCCAGAATCCTTTCCAGTTGACACGCAACGGCAGCATCAACCTCTCGCCGGATTGGTCCCCGGATTGCCGCTCGATCGTCTTTACGTCTTATTTGAACGGCAAGCCGGATGTGTGGGTGCTGGATCTGTCGAACTTAAGGCAATTTCCCATTTCGGCCAGGGCCGGTTTGAATGCTTCGGCACGGTATTCTCCGGACGGGCAGGCAATCGCGTTATCGATGAGCTTTAAAGGAATACCTAAGATATTTATTATAACTACTCAAGGAAACATAATAAATAAATTGACTAACGGTCGAGGAAATGATATCTCTCCCACATGGTCGCCGGACGGGTCGACCATCGCTTTCGTCTCCGATCAAGCGGGAACGCCTCAGATCTACACGATTCCGGCTCTTGGGGGTGAACCGAGACGGCTGACGTCCAACAGCAACTACAACACGGATCCGGACTGGTCGTCTAAAGGAAACCTCATTTGCTTTACTGCTCGGATCGACGGGCGGTTCCAGATATGCACCATCAGGCCTGACGGCTCTGATTTTCGCGTGCTCACGAGCAAGGGAGCGAATCACGACCCTGCCTGGTCGCCCGACGGGAGAATGATCGCGTTCACATCGGATCGGGATGGAAGGAAATTGATTTACATCATGGATGCACGAGGGCAAATCCAGGAGCCGGTTTCTCGAATCGCGGGGAAGGGCGCTGCCTGGTCCCGGAACTTCCGGTAAATTCCGGGTTGAAAGGAGAAGACATCTATGTCGTCTCGCAGTGTGATTCACACAGCTATGCTCATAGTCGCAGTATGCGTACTGATAGCGGGATGCTCGAGGCCGGTAGTCAGATCCGACGGCCAGCAGCCCGGTATGCCCGGATTCAGGGGCCCCCATCTGGGGGGACAAGTGTCGGAGCGGGAAATTGAGGCACTGCAAGCAAATTTGAAACCGATATACTTCGATTACGATCAGTTCACTCTTTCCCTGGAATCTCAGCAGACGCTCCAGGCTAACGCGGAGATACTCAAAAGGGCCAATGTCGCCGTAGTAGCCGAGGGGCATTGCGATGAGCGAGGGACAGCCGAATACAATCTAGCATTGGGTGATCGACGCGCCAGGTCCGCAGTGGAATACCTTGCCGGAGCGGGCGTACAGCCGGATCGGCTGTCTACAGTATCGTACGGTTCGGAACTGCCGGTGGATCCCAGCCACAACGAAGCCGCATGGTCAAAGAACAGGCGCGTTCACCTGCGGGTCGCTCGATGACCGGGAGCGCAGGAGCAGCCCGTATGAAAACAGGGGGCGAGAGCTGCCGCAGGTTGTCACTGATCGCAATTGCACTCGTGGCAACGCTTTCTGCAGCCGGATGCCTTACGCGTACTGCAGGGCCCACACTGCCGTACGTCAAACCGGCTCAGTCGGTGGCTCCGGTTGATCCCACCCCGATTCGCATAGCTTCCCGCGTGGAAGACATGGAAACCGAGATCCAGCGGCTCAGAGGGTCCATTGAGCGCCTGGAGGTCACAGGCGGCAGTGAGCAGGCAATCCGTAATCTTCAGGACCGGGTAGCGGTCATAGAACGCCAGCTGGGGATAGATTCAGGCCGCGTTGCGTCTCCTGGCCAGCCGGTGCAGTCCGGCGATCAACGCGCTCCAATCCAGGCCAGAACAGAAGCGCGGGCCGGCGGCAGAGTCTCCCCGCAAACACCCGAGCAATCGGCAGCTCCCGTGGAAATTCAAAACGATCCGATACTTCCTGATGAAAAGGTTTATCGGGATGCCTACACCCTCTTCAAGAATGGATCTTTCGATCAGGCGGCAATTCAGTTTGAGGATCTGCTCAAGAAACATCCTCAAAGCCAACTGGTCCCGGACGCGATCTACTGGATAGGCGAAGCGCGCCTGAGCCAAGGCCGCTTTGACGAGGCGGTGCTGCAGTTCGACCGAGTCCTCAAGGAATTTCCCGGATCGAAAAAGGAATTGAATGCGCTTTTGAACCAGGGGCAAGCCTTCGAAAAAATGGGAGACGCAAAATCCGCAAAAATTATCTACCAAAAGCTCGTCAGCGAATTTCCCCACACGGCACAAGGGCGTCTTGCAAGCGGAAAGCTCAAGTCCCTAGCGTCCCATTAACGAGACCGGTTTCAACCGAATCATACCGGCCCGACACTACTCTTGAGAATCCCAATATCTTGCGTCGAAACCTGCATTTCCGCCGAGGAGACGGAGATTTCGGCAAGTGCTAGAGCGGTTCTCGAATATTGTGTAGAATCTCTCATAATTCTCGCCCGTAATCCGGTGGTCCAATCTTGTCATTACGAGGAGTGGAACGACGAAGCAATCTGATACGGATTCGCTTTTTTACAAGTAACCCGATTCTGGGCACAGGCTGGCGGCACTCCTTCGCTGCTGACGACGCAGAGCCGTCTCATCACTTCGCTCAGGAGAGCCCCCAGCCCTGCAATCTTATAAATCTTGTGGCGAATGCGTATGCGTCTTGGTCAGTTGGAGATTGCTTCGGGCTTTGCCCTCGCAATGACAGTCTTCGATTCTTTTCGCGTAATCAAGGCCGACAATACGCTTAAAAATCTCGATAAAAGTTCTTAAGGTTGGATTCGTGGAGGAACGTCTCACAAGAAGCACCTCACCGATTTCAAGGAATTGAAGGCGAACTGGCTTAAAAAGGTCGTGGAATGTGACCGTCCTTGGCGCGTGACACGAAAAAAAGGGCTGTCTTGCGGACAGCCCTTTTGCTGCGGTTGTAGCCGGCAGATTCCTATTGTTGGCCCTGCCCCATGGGGTACTGGGTCCCCGCGGGATAGGCTTGGGGAGATTGGTACTGCTGAGGCGCTCCTTGCTGGTACGTTTGATATTGCACCGGAGGCTGTCCCTGAGGCA
>DATHCX010000119.1:0-4031 GCA_035319325.1 Desulfomonilaceae bacterium | reverse complement strand
ATCCGAGTGATGCCGGGAACTAAGGCGAAGAGCATGAGGAACCACCAAGGCAAGGTGGTCTTGGCCTATGAGAGAACCGACGGCGATGCAGGAGAAGTCCAAGCTGATCGCATTCTCGTAGCTCTTGGCAGGAGGCCGGATCTTGATGAGCTCGCTGTGGAAAGCGCCGGTGTTAATTGCACTTCTCGGGGCATCATCACGGACAAAGCCCTCCGGACGTCCGCTCCAAACATTTACGCGTGCGGAGACATTGCGGGTCCTGACCAGTTGGCTTCCATGGCTGAGTATCAGGGAATCCTCGCGGCCAGGAACGCGGTTCTGCCTGTGAAACAAAAGGTGGATTACCGGAACAACGTGTACGTGATCTTTACCGAACCCACCCTGGCATTTCTGGGACTGACGGAAGCACAATCACATGCGAAATATGGACATAAGCTCAAGGTGTACCGATTTGATTACTCGAGCATGCGCCGGGCCTTGATAGACGGAACCGCTACAGGGTTGGCGAAATTCCTCTGCGACGGTCGTGGACGACTCATCGGAGCCCACATCCTTGGCGAGTCAGCGGCTGAGGTTATTCACGAGGCCCAAGTGATCAAAGCCTTGGGAAAGCCGCTGCATAAGTTCAATCTGGTGACTCATGCTTACCCAACGTATGCCCAGGCGCTTTTAGGTAGAGCGAGCCAGTTGGCTTTTCTCGACAAGATGGGAGGCAGTTTTCTTGTTGATACAGCGCTTCGTGTCTTTCCGAACCTTGAAAACAAGCTGATTCTGGCGAGAGATCGGCTGGCAGAAAAGCATCCTGCCTGGTCAGAGAATGAGACGGCAAGGATAGATGTTGTCCTGGAGACGAAAACCAGTTCCCCTGGACATATCCGGATGAAAGCCGTGTACCTGAGTGATGAGGCTGCCGTTATAGACCTTCCCGAAGATCTCATGGACCATGACGAGCGGCCTTTGATAGCTGCTTGCGCCTGGAATAGGGCTACTGATCCAAAGAACTTGATTCTCAACTGTGCAGGGGTTCGCAGCATCAATGGACTAGGCGCCAGCATGCTGGTGAAGCTGTCGGCCCACGCCACCAACAAAGGTCAAAGCCTTTGCGCGTTCGGAGTCGGCAAAGACCTTCGTGAGATTTTCCGGGTTGCAGAGCTCGATCAGGCGATCCAGATCCACGCGAGTCAGACTGAGGCGCTGTCGGGTATAGGGAGTTCGAGGGAGCATGCGCCCGTCCATGGGGACCAGCAACCTTGCGCCTTAATGAATTTGACAAACTGGGCTAAACCGGTTTCCGAGTTGTTTGTGCCTCAGATGCCCGAAGAAGCGAGAAATCTCAACGTAAATGGTCTGAAAGCAGTCGGTCCGGTCAACGGGTTTGGCCAGTTGTGCCAGAAAGTTTTTCGTCTTCATATCAACGATCCCGTTGTAACTCCTGAACAGACCGTCGCAGAGCTTAAGGAGAATTTCCCGAGTTTTCAGCCGCCTTTGAATCGCTTCTACCCCTCTTCTAGGGGCATTCGGGCGGGTGAAGTGGTCCTCATCGATTCCATTACTCCTGGGGGACCCGTTTCCACAGGGATCATGGTCCTATATTCAGATGACCGCTCCTTCACCTTTAATACGCCTCAAGGCCATCCGGAGTGCGGGTTCGTGAGCTTCAGTGCGCATAAAAGCAGTTCGGGAACGATCGTGCAGATACTCGGATTGGCAAGGGCCGGTGACCCGGTTTATGAAGCAGCGTTTCGATTGATCGGCTCCAGGATCCAGACTAGAATATGGACCCATGTGCTAACATCGCTTGCCGTGGATTTAGGAGTTCCAGCCGACATTACCTTTGAGCAAGAGTGCTTGGACAAAGGCCTGAGATGGTCTCAAGCTGCGAACGTCTACTACAACGCCCAGATCAGAACGCTTATTCACGAGCCCAAAAGATGGTTCCGGAGGAAGTGAGAGACTGTCCGCGAGGTTAGCTGCATGCCGTCTCGAGTAGAGTACGATGCCGTGGTGGTGGGCTCCGGCCCTAATGGGTTGGCAGCGGCAGTAACCATTGCTCAGGCCGGCCGCTCCGTCCTGGTCTTGGAGGCAAAGAATACCATAGGCGGGGGAACACGAACCGAAGAGCTCACCTTGCCAGGTTTTCGTCACGATGTTTGCTCGGCGATTCACCCTCTGGCGCTTATGTCGCCATTCTTCCGTGCACTCGATCTAAGGCCTCGTGGGCTTGAGTGGATCCAATCGCCGGTACCGCTGGCACACCCTTTGGACGACGAACCGGCCGTGTTTCTCGAACGTTCACTGGAGGAAACCGCGAAGGGGCTTGGTATGGACGAGGACGGCTATCGTCGGCTGATAGGTCCTGCCGTCCGTGACTGGACGCGGATCGTCCCCGAACTCTTGAGGCCTCTTGGAATCGCTCGAAACCCGGTTCCGCTTATGCGCTTTGGTCCCCGGGCAATGCGGTCCGCTGTCGGTCTGGCTCGTTCCTGGTTCCAAGGGGTTAGAGCCCAGGCCCTGTTCGCGGGAAATGCCGCCCACGCGATCTTTCCACTACAGCACTTGTCAAGCGCCGGCTTCGGTCTTATGCTTTCGATGTCGGGCCATGCCGTGGGATGGCCCATAGCCCGTGGCGGTTCCCAGACGATTGCAGATGCCCTTGCCTCGTGTCTCAAATCACTCGGCGGCGAAATCCGGGTTGGAGTGACAATCTCGTCCCTGACTGATCTCCCAAGGGCTAAAACTCTTCTTTTCGACGTTACGCCGAGGCAACTCGCAGGAATCGCAGCGTCGGCCTTTCCCACGGGCTATCTGGAGCGGCTCCAAACACACCGTTACGGGTCCGGCGTGTTCAAAGTGGACTGGGCTCTGAGCGGCCCAATTCCATGGAAAGATCCCCGTTGTTCCCAAGCAGGAACACTCCACCTCGGCGGAACTCTTGAGGAAATCGCCTCAGCGGAACTCGATGTGTGGCAAGGCATCCCTCCCGAAAGGCCATTCGTGCTCATTTCACAACCTAGTCTTTTCGATTCAACCCGCGCTCCCCAAGGGTTTCACACTGCCTGGGGCTATTGTCATGTTCCTAACGGGTGCACGGTGGACATGACCCAGGCAATAGAAGACCAAGTGGAGCGCTTCGCCCCCGGATTCAAAAGCCTCGTGACCGGAAAACACACGATGTCGCCATCCCAGATGGAGGCGTACAACCCCAACTACATCGGCGGAGACATTGCGGGTGGTGTACAGAGTTTCTGGGAGTTGTTTGTGAGACCTTTGGGGCGTTGGAGTGCATATTCGACACCAGTAAGAGGCCTTTACATGTGTTCCTCATCAATGCCGCCCGGTGGCGGGGTACACGGAATGTGTGGACACCTTGCCGCCAAGCTTGCACTCACGGAAATTCTTTAGCTTTTCATCCACAAAGAACAGCATGAGGTGACAATTCCCGCTCAACATGAGTTCTCGACTGGATGAACCCGGCTCATGACTTGAAGTTTAGTGTGGTCACATTCTGAAAACGGCTGACGACGATATAGGATTCCACGTCTACCTTGATCAGAACCGTGGAGGTTGAGGACAAGAACTCTTCCATGTGAGGTTGCTTTTCCAGGTAGACTCGCTCAAGCTTTTCCCTTAGGGATTCGGAAACTTCACAGGCAGTCCCGATTATCGTCACGGCCGTGGCCTCACGGATGTCAGCTACCTCGTTAGACCGGTTGTCAACGAGTAATGCAACACCGGATTTGGCCGAGATGTTACCGTACTTTCTCGTGGCCCTTGCGGTGGCAAAAAGGATCGTCCGGAGATCACCGGTCTCTGCGAACGCCACCAGGTTCATATACGGGTGATTTTTTTCCTGGGTCGACAGGACGGCAAACCTTTGCGAAGCCAGGAGAGTTCTCACGTCCGATTCGAGTTTGATTGCTTCCTTCACGATTGCAGGGGCCTCCTTGCAGAGCAGACGGGCATATTGCTCAAGAGATCAAACATGTGCCTGATTAACAGGGGCTCTCCACTGTTCTCTGGGCACTCATGGA
>DATHCX010000118.1:0-8291 GCA_035319325.1 Desulfomonilaceae bacterium | reverse complement strand
TTTCTTTAGATCTCTCAAGCCATATAAGGCAGGGAACGGCCTTCTCTGGGCACTCAATAAGGTATGTACTGTCGATAAGCATCACATGCTCACCCCCCTCGGGCTTGGTGCCCGAGTCACAAATCTCGTCACTAATTTGGTCTTGGAATCGCGAGACATTCCTTTCGGGAATCGCGACAAAAACGAGATCGTATACGCCATAACCGGTCCTGATGAAACGGTTGAATACAAGGCAGAGATCTTGCTTGGCATAGCGTTCGGCGAAATTGACATCGTTAAAAACCAACCAGTCGTTCGCGTCCTCGACGATTTTAGTCGCATAGTCAATCGCATCTTGCTCGGTCTCGAAGCGGAGAGCAGAAGACTCGGATATATCAAATGAAGACGTTGCGATGTTCATTTACTTTTCCCTTTTTGTGGTATGCGAAGTATAATATCACCAAAATAAAGGAGGTAAAGACTCATGAGTACATTGGTTGTGATCGAGTATGAGGATCTTCACAAGGCAGAGGAAGTACGTCTTCTTCTGCTAAGAATGCAGAAAGATTACCTCATTGACTTGGAAGATGCAGTAGTAGCCTTCAAGAATAAAGATGGCAAGGTCAAACTGAACCAGATTCACAGTCTCACTGCCGCCGGCGCCGCAAGTGGGGGCTTTTGGGGGATGCTTATCGGACTGATGTTCTTGAATCCGCTATTAGGATTCGCCGCAGGAGCTGCCGCTGGGGCAGTCTCAGGTGCCCTGACAGACTTGGGTATCAACGACAAGTTCATGAAAGATCTTGCGGAGTCGTTCAAGCCCGGCACTTCAGCCCTATTTGTGTTAGTGAGGCATGCAACGCCTGACAAGGTTCTCGAAGAACTCCAGGGTACGGGAGGAAAGGTCCTGAAAACTTCATTGACGCGAGAGGACGAAAAGAAGCTCCAGGAAGCCCTGGATGCGGCAAAACAAGCGATGGCCGAAACGGGCCAGTAGACGTTTGTCTGCGAGGTTGGGAGTTCCTCGATCTCCTCTTGGAAAAAATCCTAGCCTCGTTCTCTGTCCATCAAACAGAGAGTATCGCGTTTGGTGGATGTGCGCGGTTGCCACCATGCGTGATAACAGGCTTGCACGAGGTCGAAAGTGTGACATGTTCATCGGGAGTCGCCGGTCTCTCCGGCGGATGCTGGGCTTGTCGGTTCGGTTCCAAGAGGCCGACTGTACGTCACCACATTCGATCATCAACATATGTATTGGGCCGGATCTTGTTGCGAACAGTGGGGTACGGGGATATCGCTTTCCTCGTTTAAGGAGGTCCGTTTGAAATGAAGCGTTTCCTAGAAAAATCCTTGAAAATTTATGAGCATGAGATCCCGCGGTTCGTGTGGCTCGCTGTAATCTTCTTCGCCGTCTTCTTTGTAACAGCGATCTTCCGCAACTATGTGGACACGGCATTTCTCAAGCGGTATGGCCCCAATTACATCCCATGGATGCTGGTCATCAGCGCCTTGCTGACGATGGTTGTCCTTGGGTTTGCCGATAAAATAGCCAAACGCTCCTCCGACACGTATCTCATGATCCTGGTGTTGGGAGGATACGCCGCAGGTGGTGTGCTCTGTTGGCTTATGGTCAAGGCCAAGATGAGCATCGTGTATCCCGCCCTGTACCAGCTCATGGGTTTGCTGGATGCCATTCTGTTGGTTTACCTGTGGAATATCGCCGGCGATCTGTTTGACGCGAGACAGGGCAAGAGAATCTTTCCCCTGGTGACTGCCGCCCAAGTTCTCGGGACTACCGTGGGAAGCTTCCTGACTCGTCCCATCACGTACGGCATTGGCGAGGACGCCGCGCTCCTGGTTTTCGCCGTGGTTTTTGTACTTGCAGCGGTCTTCATGCTCGTGACCGGTCGGAAAGTCGTGGGAGAAACCAAGCCAAAGACGGCCGTTCAAAAGAAGGAAACCGAGAAGAAACGCCTGGCCGAGATTCCCGGCATCATGAGAGAGTTCCCGATAATACGCTTTCTCATCATCTGCGGCCTTATCCCCAATATTCTCCTACCCATCTTTTCGTATCAGTTCGCCGTGATCGCGAACAGCAGTTTTGCCTCGGAACAGAGTTTGATCACATTCCTCAGCATGTTTCGCGGCGCAACTACCTTCACGACCTTTCTGATTCTTCTTTTCGCCGGCCGTGTCTACTCGGCAATGGGATTGCCGAACGCTTCCCTCGTCCAGCCGGCAAACTTTGCGATTGTCTTTGGCGGCTTCATAGCATTTTTCAATATATATGTCGCGGCATACGGGCAGTTCACCATAATTCTCATTCAGAGGGCTATTGCCGGACCGGTGAACAAAATCTTATTCAATGTGATCCCGAAGACGCTGGTGGCGTGGAGCAGAACCTTTATCCGCGGCACGGTGTTGAAGGTCGGCATGCTGGCCGGGTCCCTGCTCATGATCTTTCTCAAACCGTTCATGGGAGCACAGGCTTTCTCGTATATAGCGGTCGTTCTTGCCGGTTACTGGATATTCGAAACCCTGCGATTTAGAAAAGAGTACAAGCGCATTCTCAAACAGGTCATTGTGGAGGACAAGATCGATTTCGATCAAATAGAGGCCGTACGAACTTTTGATGCGGGCGGGGCTCCCATGGGCTTGGAGTCCAAGACTGTGGATATGGTGGTGGAAGAGGGGATCGAGGACGGGGCAAGACGGCCGGCCATGGAACCCGATGTGGCTCTGAAGCTACTCGATGACCCGAGCGCGGCAGTCCGGACCCAAGCCGCACTTTCCCTGGCAAGCAACCCGGATATGAGAGCAACCGGAAAGCTCATCAGATGCCTGGAAGATCTTGACGATCGTGTTCGAGACGGTGCAATGGAAGCGCTCATAGCGTATCCTCCCGAAATCGTGCCATTCCTGGAAGCTTCCCTCATGGATGCCAGTCCGAGAGGCAAGCAAGCAATCCTTGAGATCATGCGCCTGTCACCCGAGATCAGTGATTTCGAGATCACCCATTTCTTCACGAGGCAAGTCGAGGAGGCATATACAAACCTGATGGTCGTTCGTCGGCTCCAGGGATCCGAACAGTGTCCGGGACCCCAAATGCTAAGAGAACACCTGCTGGCTAGGAACGACGAGATCCTCAGTCTGCTTTTTTATGCCCTATGGGTGTATCACGCTGACATGCGTCTCATGTATCAGGCCCTGAAATCCGAAAATGCTTCAGTAGCGATCGAAATGGTGGAGACCTCTATCCGGGGACACAATCTTCCCTACTTGATTCCTCTCATCGATGACGTGCCGCTGGACGAAAAGATCGACAAAGGAAGGAAGTATTTTAATCTCGTTTCACACGATCGAACGGAGAGGCTCTTGGCATTATTGGATCATTCAGATGACAAGGTCACCAGGATGCTCACCGTCTATGCAATTGCGGACTTGTTGCCGAATACGGCTCTCATACCCATCATCGAATCTGAACTGGAAGACGAAGACCCATTTGTACGACAAGTCGCCGAATATGCATCAAAAAAAGCTGCGGGAAAGGAGTCCCAAATGCCGGAAATTATCGACCTCATGGCCAGACTCAAAACATTCTCACTGTTTGAAGGACTGGGAACAAGAGAACTTCATGCAGTGGGATCAGTTACCAAGCGCGAGGCATTGCGGGGTGGCGACATCATCATAAGAGCCGGAGAGGAAAATCCGTCTATCTACTTGATTATTTCCGGTAAGATAGCTACTTATCAGAATTATCAGACTCCAGATCAAAAAGAGTTGCGTGTCACTGAGGCAAATGGATATCTCAACTTCGTTCCAATGTTCGCACATGAGCCACCCGCGAATACCTCTGTGGCAATTGAGGAAAGTGAAGTGCTTGTGTTGCCGCAAAGCCAGTTCCACGAGATCATGCGGATATATCCTCAGATCGGCCTCAATCTTTTGAAAATGGCAGCAGGAATATTCCGTCAAATGGGTTTTACAGCGTGAGACGAATATCATTGCAGCTAGATTCGATTCCCTCTGCAGCGTAACTTGACTGACAGGGCGTGATGCATTTTCCCTCCCTACAAAAATGCCAGAACCAAAGCTGAGGTCCAGCGCCTCAGAGATCAGAACGAGGCGGGTAGAATAGGACGGTATCATGGAATCCTGCCTGGAAAATATTTGTTCCAATGTCCGGGCTTAACCCAAGGATCTGGGGCATCACATCACGAAGCGTCGACTACTCCAACACGAGCCGGCTCACGAAGCCCTTTGCACCGTCACATCTAATGGCGTATAATACTTCAGGCGGCAGGCCATTTTGGGTTGTCGCAAAACTCTCAAACGGGAAACGCTCATTCGGCGCTCTTCACATTTTGTCTGACGACACGCACGGTGAGTCAGAACAGATAACGAATGATTCGCGATAAAAGAAGGTCGCGAGGAATCTATGAACGCGAAAGTACACTATTGGATAGTCTGTGATGCAATAGCCTACATAAAGAATTCGGGTACACCCTCGCAGAAGAAAGCCTTGCAGTCTTTGGAATTGGCTTATGGCCAACGAAAATCCATAGAGGACATTCCATCTTCTGAAAGTGCAATTGAGCGATTGGCCGGTTTTGAAGCATGGCACACGGATAAGTTCGCTGACCTGTCTCTACGTCTGCCGGGAATACTTTGGAGATCCAAAAGGAATGTAGCTGGACTTTTCGGGCACACGTTCACTGCATTCAATCACTTCATAAATCCTCACCCTGACATCAACAAGGAGTGGTCTAGCGGTAGCGGTTATTCATATAACTCTTCTTCCAAGCGGGGTTTTGACTCTTTTGTCGTTAAAGGAATATCCAGCTACCTGAGAGGACTGGTGGATAAGGAGAATTCGTTGGTCCTGGATCGGGTCAGACCCGCCTGGCAACAGGGAGCCTCTGAATGGAAGGCCAATTTTCAAAGAGGACTCGTAAACACGTCCTTTGTGCCCTGGACCGTCCTTGCGAAATTCTACTATACCCATTTTCTTTTGGATCAAAATAACCCTCTTGAGGTAAGAGGACCCAACTCACACTTGGTAGGACTTCAGCTACTAGGACCGGTTTTTCACGCAATCGCTGATGCCTGCTCTCCGCAGCATGTACGCCCTGCCCTCGGTTTCGGGCACCAAGCCTGGGAGAATTATGTCCAGTCGCGAGTTTATGCTCGCCAAATAAGCCTTAACTATGTTTTGATATCAAAAATCATGAGCACGCCGCCTATCAACCCTGAATCGACCATAGCGACAGGGAAATTCAAAGGACGATTTGATGTCGAGTCTTTTATCCAGCAGTTGAGTGTAATGACCGCCAAAGTCGTTAGCAGATCAACCTCCTCAACCTGGAGAGATCTTTATGAAGCTGGTGAGAAATTTTGGAAATGGTACTTGACAGGGCAGCAAGTTGAGGATGACTCGACCTATCTATATCACCAAGCAGTCGCCGGCACAGTCCACGCAATAGAGAGGGCTTGTCGCGATCTCCAGAGTTTGGGCATTCTGACACATGATTGCTTATGCCACGACAAGAAATTGCCTTGCCTCAAGTGTATTCAGGACGATGGAATCGATGTGCCCCACAAATTGGGCAGCGAGCAGGATACGCCCGCTGAAGAGACAAGACCGGACCCACTGCGAAAGGCTACCAACTTGCTCGGTTTTGACCCGTCGAACGATTCGAATCTTCAGGAACTTATTAGTCAATTTGAGGCACAATACGTTAAATCTGGACGTCATGACCGCAGAGGACGAGAGCGTGTGGAATTACTGAACCAGATCGAAGCCACGATAGTCCAGGAACATGGACATCACGGGAAACGATCTGGTGCCTCCTTTTGTCCTCTAAGGTCAATGGAGCGAATTCCGATCGATTCTGACGTGAGTGCCCATTTCGGGGTCGAAACATTTAGACTGCCGTCACTCTCAGAATGTAGAGATCCGGTTCTCTTCACGGTATATATGGATAAACTTGATGAGCACGCGGAAGTGGCACACAAGCTAGAATTAACCATGTGCACCGCCTCCCTGGCTCACGTGAAGGCGACGAGTGAACTCAACGAATCTCGTTGTCGAACAATTGATGCATTGATCGATACGCTCCATCACGAACGAGATGAGATTTGATGCAATTTTGTAACTCTTCGCGTCTGTGCAGCCGCACTGATGTCGGAGGTCCGCTGTAGAGATAAGGTGTACCTTCCAGGGGGAAAAGGCGTTTGGGTCTGTCGAACGGGGCTGCTAACGAATCCCTGACGAAGCAGTCTATAATCCGTTTCAGGGCACGTTGTTCCAACGGCGAGAGTTGGATGATAAACGGAGGATCCTGTGGCCGAGCTAAAACATGTAGAACTGGCTCTGCAAGGCGGCGGAGCCCACGGCGCATTCACCTGGGGAGTCTTGGATCGTCTCCTTGAAGATGATCGAATACTGATAGAAGGAATCTCTGGAACCAGTGCGGGGGCTATGAATGGCGTGGTCGTGGCAGACGGTCTGGATCGCGACGGCAAAGAGGGCGCAAGGAAGGCGCTCAGAACATTCTGGAGGGAAATAAGCAAAGCAGGATCATTCTCTCCCTTGCAAAGGACTATCCTGGATCGCCTGTTCGGCCGCTGGACGTTGGACTGGTCCCCCGGTTATATGATGTTCGATCTCCTTACACGTGTCGTCTCACCCTATCAAATTAATCCTCTTGACCTTAACCCGGTTCGCAGTCTCGTCGCCAAGCTTATAGATTTCAACCACGTTCGCCATGCTGAAGGCATAAAGCTCTTCGTTGCGGCCACGAATGTGCGAACGGGTAAGCTGAAGATCTTTCGCAGAGGCGAGATGACCGCGGACATGGTCATGGCCTCAGCCTGCCTGCCATTCATGTTTCAGGCGGTGGAAATAGATGGTGAGGCGTATTGGGATGGGGGCTACATGGGAAATCCATCGCTATTCCCGCTGGTGGACGAATGCGAGTCGCATGACATTGTAATAGTACAGATTAACCCGGTACTGCGCAAGAAACTCCCTCGTAGCGCTAGCGATATCCTGAACCGTTTGAATGAGATCACCTTCAATTCAAGCTTGATAAAGGACATCCGTTCTATGGCGCTCTTGAAGAGGCTCATCGACGCGGGAGATCTGGAACATGAACGCTACAGAGACGTACTGTTCCACCGCATTAACGCCGACGCGGAGATCGAGCCGCTCGGCGTATCGAGTAAGGTAAACACCGAATGGGCATTTCTCGAGCATTTGCATGATGTGGGCTATCGTGCAGCCACCGAATGGCTCGAGAAAAATTACGTAAGCCTGGGGGAAACCTCCACCATTGACATCGATTCAGCGTATCTTCAGAGCTGACGCAATCAATGCGTATGCTTCCATCCATGGGGATTCACGCGACAAGGCACGGTAAGTCGGGAAACCCATGAAATTTCCTTGGCATTGGCTAAGACCAGCGCTCTGCATGGTGAGAAAGCAAATCTCAAATTTCCTCGGATTGCGGGCTGGCCTTCTGGAATGCCCAGCGAAAAACCGAGTGTACGATTGTAAAGTCATTATGACGTCACGTTGGAATTTGAACCGAGAAAAACTGAATTGAACATGATCTTCAAGATGCCCACAATCCTTCCCGAGACCGAGGCAGAACGAATTGGTTCAGGAGATTTCGACAGTTCGGAAGTACAAGTTGCCAGCCCATATGATCGGATGGGAGACAATTGCGAGCTTCCGGCATAGGCACGGCCAATGCTACCCAAATGACGTGATGCCTCACATCGATGATACTGTGTCAACTCACCTCCACCTTGAGAGGAACGGAAAGTCTCACCGAATTCTCCATGATCTTTCGGATCACTTCTTTTACACGCGCGACAGTCGCGCGCTCAGCGGGGCACGTAAACCAAATGCCGTCATGGAGGAGAAGGACGATTTCGACGGGTAGGTCAGCGCTTTTCAAGGCCCTATGCAACTCCAACACTGTGACCTTGAAGACATCTGCCTCAAGCATTTGAACTACTGCATTCCTGACCTGTCGCTTCTCCCGGTCCGTAAGCAGGTCTTCACCGTAGAAACAGCGCCTCCGCCCATAAAGAGATTTCACTCGGCGCTGCATGTCGGGAGCCGCGTTAAGAGTCTCGACAACTCTGTCCAGATATCCTGCAGCCCCCGGATAAATAGACGAGAGTTCGCCCATGATCTGGTGCGCTGTGGATAGGTCACACCCCAAGGCATTCTGGATTGCCCAGGCGGTTCCCCCGTAACAAATGGCAAAATTGACGGCTTTAGCTTGCGGCCGTGTAATCTG
>DATHCX010000117.1:0-20106 GCA_035319325.1 Desulfomonilaceae bacterium | reverse complement strand
CCAAACGCAACAGTTCAAAGACTTGCCGCATGGCTCGTCATGCGTGGACACGATGTTACGGTTGTTGGAACCTGGCGTGGCCGACGGCCCTCGCTCGACAAACTGCGGGAACTGTACGGAAAAGCGCGGATCGTTCTGCATCGGAGGTTTTTCAAGGATAGTTGGCACTTCGCGCCCGGAGCGGTAGGATTTGCCGGAAGGCTGCTGTTTTCCCGGAAAGACCACCTGATCGAGACGCACGGCGTCTGGCTTTTCAACGGGCTCATCCTGTCTTTCGTCGCAAAGCTCAAGCAGTGGCGATACCTTGTCAGTTTGCATGGCAACTTACGCCCGGTTGCCTTAGCTAAAAACGGTGCCCTGAAGACCTTGGCGCTCAACCTAGTTTTCCGGCGATGGTTGCAAAGGGCTTTCAGGGTGGTTGCCCTGAACGAAAAGGAGATTTCCGATGCCAGGCAAGTGGTTCCTGACGCCTCCTTTTCCGTGATAGGCAATGGAGTAGCGATTCATCATGATTCGGTGAATACCGACAGAAACAACGACGTGCTTTTTCTCGGGCGGATAGACCCAATCAAAAACCTGGAGTCGCTGATTGACGGATTCAGCCAGGCTTCCCGCGAGTTTACGGTTTGGAAGCTGCATATAGTGGGTCCGTGCGCAGACCGAGAGTATGTGGCACAACTTCAATCCCGGTGCGAAGAATTGAATATCCAGGACAGAATAAAATTCCACGGCGCAGCCTACGGTGGAGAGAAAGAGGCGTGGTTCAATTCAGCCTCGGTGTTCGCCCTTACCTCCTGGAGTGAAGGCCAACCATTCGCAGTACTTGAGGCCATGGCCCACGGACTGCCTGTAATACTAAGCGATCAATGCAACATCGACATTCCGGAAACTTGCGGCCGCGTTTGCGATTGCTCCCCCCAGGGCGTGGCACATGCCTTGAGCGCGATATTTGCTATGCCAGCGGATGCGATGCGAAATATGCGGTCTGAAGCCCTCCGTTTTGTGGCAACGGAGTTTTCCGAAGACTGCCAGTTCAATAAAAGGATCTCATTGTATGTGGCCCAGGCGTAGTGGTTTCAAACACTGCCAATAAAGCTGGTGACTGTGCCCAGTACGGGTTTCATTTGGAGTTACCTGGCCCGTGCGACGCGTACAGGAATTGCTGGGCAAGGGCGACGAGATAATAGTGTTGGCAAGAGCTTGAACGAAGGACATATAGCATGAGTAGTGTGGCCGTGGTCATCCTTACTTACAACGAAGAGCTTAACCTTGGCCAGGCTCTCGGTTCCGTGACCGGATGGGCGGATGAAATCTTCGTGTTGGACTCTTACAGTTCGGACTCCACCGTGGATATCGCGCAAAGGTTTAGTTGCGCTGTTGTCAAGAACCACTTCGAAGACTATGCAAAACAGCGGAATTTTGCACTTGAAAAGCTGCCGATCCAAAGTGAATGGGTGTTCTTTCTTGACGCCGACGAGTGGGTGCCTGAAGAACTCAAGCAAGAAATCAGTCGGTTGATCTCATCTTCACCAAGCGAAAACGGTTTTTACATCAAACGTCGCCTCATTTGGATGAAGCGCTGGATACGGAGAGGGTATTATCCAACCTGGATTCTCCGCTTGTTCAGACGAGGGGCAGGCCGGTGCGAAGACCGGCAAGTAAACGAACATATGATCGTCAAAGGGCAGGTTGGTTTTCTCGAGAACGATTTCATGCATGAGGACCGCAAGGGCATTACCGATTGGATCTCCAAGCACAATTCATATTCCACGCGCGAAGCGCAAGAACTCTTCGGTGACTTTCATTCCGCCGGTTATGAGGAATTGCCTGCCCGATTGTTCGGAACCCAACCGGAGCGCAAGCGCTGGATAAGGCAAAAACTTTGGCTGCATCTACCCCCATTGTTCAGGGCATTTTGCTATTTCCTGTTTCGATTTGTCATCAAAGGTGGGTTTCTGGACGGCAAGGAAGCATTCATCTACCATTTTCTTCAGGGTCTTTGGTACACGCTGCTTATTGACGCAAAATACCTGGAGCTCAGGGAGATCAAAGGTGACACACGATATCAGCTGATGCCTGAGGCAAAAAGCCAGACTTGCGATTCCCAGCCCGACGATGTGGGCCAGTGGCACTCGCAAATGGCTGCCGAGTTTGACTCCAAATACAGCAACAGCAGGCCGAGCTTCATAGAACGATACAACATTTGGACGAGAATGATAGACGATTACAGCAAATCTGACGGGTACGTGTTGGACGTCGGATGCGGCAGCGGAGTGTTGTCCCTTTATGCGGCCACGAAGAACAAAAACGTTGTCGGTGTAGACGTTAGCGAAGAAATGATAAGAATATGCGAACGTAAGAAGTCAGAAACGGATCTGGCAAACATCACGTTTATCAAATCCGACATTCATGACTTGTCCGGCACCAAGGCAGGAGAAGCAGATATCGTTCTTTGTTCCAGCGTCCTGGAGTACATGGAAGATCTGCACAAGACGCTGGACATTTTGGTTTCCCTGCTGAAACGAAAGGGTATTCTCATGGTATCCATGCCAAATAAATCAAGTATATACAGAAATCTTGAACCGACAGCCTATGGAATAACCGGGCTTCCCAAATATTACAAATATGTTCGACATGTGCTGAGTCTTGAACGCACGTCGGAAATTCTCAGTAATCACGGGTTGACCATAGTGTTGAGCACCTATTATGGCAAGACTCCTCTGCTATCTGCCTTGTTCCGTTCCTTGGGATTAACGCGGTACTCGGACAATTTGTTTTTGGTCGTGGCCGAAAAACACTGACGAATATTCATGCCAGTGGCAGCGGTTGATGCAAGCTCATCCGTGCTGTTCCGGCAGTGGTGAATGCATTCCTACGGCAGCGGCGAAGCGAGGGATCCTGCCAGGAGAAGGTTCTTGCAACAGGTTATACAGAATCTCAAGACCGGCAGACTGTCTGTGGCTCACATACCTGAACCACTGGTGAGGCCGGGGCATGTGTTGATTGAAAACCGGGTATCCGTTATTTCAGCCGGTACAGAAAAGACCGCTATGGATCTGGCACGAAAGTCTCTCCTGGGCAAGGCGAGGCAACGGCCGGACCAGGTTCGTCGCGTGCTGGAAAAGTTGAAAAACGAAGGAATCTTTCAGACCATATCCCAGGTGCGGGAAAAACTGGATGAGCCTATGGCCATGGGCTATGCGTCTGCGGGAATTGTACTGGCCTGCGGATCGGGGGTGCAGGAATTCAAACCAGGCCAGAGGGTGGCATCGAATGGCCCTCACGCAGGGGTCGTGTGCGTACCGAAACACCTGACGGCGCTTATCCCGGACAACGTTATCACTGAACATGCAGCATTCGGTGTGTTAGGAGCTATTGCCCTGCAGGGCGTTCGTCTTTCGCGTGTAGCCCTTGGGGAGACAGTACTCGTAATCGGCCTGGGGTTGATCGGGCAACTGACGGTGGCCTTACTGAAAGCCTCAGGCATTCGAGTGCTGGCGACAGACCTCCACGCTTCCAGGTGCACGTTGGCGGTTGAGAAGATGGGCGCTGACCTGGCTCGGCCCGACCTGTCGGCTGAGGCCGTGTTGGACGCGACCCGAGGCATGGGTGCGGATGGCGTGCTCATCACTGCCTCGACCAAGTCCAAGGCTCCGATGGATCTGGCTGCAACCGCAGTCCGTCAAAAGGGGAGGGTGGTTCTGGTAGGTGTGGTTGGGCTGGAGTTGGACCGGCGTGCGTTTTATTTCAAGGAAGCGGAATTCGTGGTTTCCTGCTCATATGGTCCAGGCCGGTACGATCCTGCGTACGAAGAAGGCGGCCACGATTATCCGGCCGCGTACGTTCGTTGGACCGAGCAACGCAACATGCAGGCAGTGCTTGATCTTATGGGATCCGGAACACTCGACGTATCGCCTCTCATCACTCACCGGTTCTCCATCGAGAAAGCCGAGGATGCATACCAGATCATTGAAGCGGACAAGGAACCACATCTGGGGGTTTTACTGACCTATCCCACCGTAGAAGACAGGCAACCCGTGCGTCGAATCGATCTTCAGCCGCCCGATCCGAGAGCGAAGGACAACGTCGGCGTAGGTTTTCTCGGCGCGGGCAATTTCGCGCGAATGGTCATGTTGCCCACACTTCGCAAAATTCCCGGATTACGTCTCCGGTCGATTTGTTCCGGCGGTGGGCTGAGCGCTCGCCATGCAGGAGAAAAGAGGGGTTTCGCTTCCGCCGTCACAGACGAAGGCGAAATATTCGATGATGCCGATATCGGAATGGTCTTTGTTCTGACACGCCACGATCTGCATGCCCGCCAGGTTGTCAAAGCGCTGCAAAGTGGAAAGAACGTTTATGTCGAGAAGCCCCTCGCCCTGACAGTCGAGGAATTGAATGAAATCGAATCAAACCTGTTAGCAGGGGCGTCCCGACCTATCTTGATGGTCGGTTTCAACCGCCGTTTTTCACCTGCTGCTGCCAAAATCAAGCAATTCTTTGGGGACGTGAGCGCTCCGCTCTCAGTCTCCGTGAGATTCAACGCAGGGTCTATCCCAGCCGAACACTGGACGCAAGATGACGACATCGGGGGCGGCCGAATTATAGGCGAAGCGTGTCACGCAATAGATTTGGCCACTTTTCTGATAGGAAGTCCGCCAGTGAGAGTTTTCGCCGAGTCGATCAGCGGTCCTCAAGCGCCCTCGATCACGGAGGACCAGTGTTTTATTACTCTGCGGCACGCTGATGGCTCCATTTCAAACGTCGCCTACCTCTCGGGAGGAGACAAAGCGTTTCCGAAGGAGCGTATCGAAGTGGTCGGCGGCGGCAGAATAGGCGTCATAGAAGACTTTCGAGAAGTCGCTTTATGTTCGGGCGGAAAGGCAAAACGAAAACGGAGCTGGACGCAAGACAAAGGTCACGTGCAGGCAATCGGAGCCTTTGTGGCGGCCGTGAAAGCAGGCACGTCCTCGCCCATTGCGTGGCACGAACTTCGCGGGGTGTCGCTTGCGGCCATCCTCGCGGCACGGAGCATCCGAGAAGGGCTTGCGTTTGATATTGGATGAGCAATCAGAAGTACCTTACAGCGCTTAGAACCGTCAAACATCTCCGAGCGTCACAGGTGTTCAGGCGCCTCGTGAACATTGTCGACCGGGATGTGTTTCGGGGTGGTCTTCATCGATCTCCTGAGGTGCCCCAGAATGTCTCGGTATCGAACCATTTTTCCATCGTGCCGAACCTCGATGACGGAAATCATCCACCTCCCAATTTGATTCAGAACCTCAATCGTGGGATCTTTCGGCATCTCAACGAGGAAAAGAACTTGGGCCGCACCCTCCCAGATTGGATGCTGGGGCAACAGACTTCGTCAAGACTGTGGACCATTACTCTACATTATCATCGATGGGCATACGATTTGGCTGAATTGGCAGCGCGGGGCGGGCCGGATGCCGACACGGCAGCCACCTTGTTCAAGCACTATGTCATGGATTGGATTACGCGGTGTGAAGTTACAGAGCCCGGAGCCAGAGATCTGGCCTGGAATTCCTACGCCATCTCGACCAGAATTCCCTGGTGGATACGTTCGTACCAGACGATTCCACGAGAGTGGTGGAGCTGTAACTCCGAATTCCTGGACAGACTCTTGAAGAGTCTTTGGATGCAGGCGGCCTTTCTGCATAAGCATCTTGAATACGACCTCCGCGCAAATCATCTCCTGCGCAATGCGGTGGGTTTGGGGTGGGCAGGTCGATTCTTTTCTGACCGGTTCTCGGAGCAGTGGTTGCGTACTGCAACTCGCCTTGCGCTGGACCAGATTGAAGAGCAGGTCTTGCCGGATGGCGGGCATTTTGAGCGCAGCGCCATGTACCATCTTCTTATAATGGAGGATTTATGTAATCTCGCACGTGTGATGGAAGACAAGCAGGCGCGGGACCAGATATGTTCCACATGGGAGCGTATGGCGAGATGCCTTGTCTGGCTCAGACATCCGGACGGACGCATACCGATACTCAATGACGCGTCGCTAAATGGTGCCAGTGCTCCGGATCAGATGCTGGCTCAGGCTGAATTGATGGACCTGGAAATCGAGATGTCATCTCCTGTCGGAGGAAAGCTCTTTCCGGATTTCGGAGTTTTCGCGTGGCATGGAGATCCTTGGACGGTTTTCTTCGACGTAGGCCAAATTGGTGTTGACTATCAGCCGGGGCACGGACATGCAGATACCTTGACTGCTGAACTATCCTTTAAGGGGCACCGTCTCTTCGTCGATCCCGGCACATACGGCTATGATTTGGATGACAGGCGTCGATACGACCGTGCAACAGCCTCACATAACACCGTATGTGTTGATGGTTTTGATTCCAGCGAGGTCTGGCACATATTCCGCTGCGGCAGGCGAGCGTATCCGGAACACATACAGCTCACAAAGAGCTCCGATGGATTCTCTGTTTCAGCAAGTCATACGGGGTACTGTCATCTGCCGGGCAGTCCTCGTCCCACTCGAGAAATCACGCTTCGCAAGAGCGAGCTCGTAATAATGGATCGGTGCGAAGGCTCTGGAAGTCATCGACTTACCGGTGGTTGGCTCCTGGCTCCTGGATGGACGGCCAAGCGCTTCGACGAAGGATGGGAAGTCTCAATGCCTGCTTGCGGTTGCATGATCGTGCGGATCGAAGGCTCACCACACCTCAAGTTGACCCAATCAAGAAAATGGTATCATCCTGAGTTCGGACTCGAATTACTGGCAACGCGTCTTGAGTGGAGTCTGGATAAGGTCCTTCCCGCCGAAATCATGACTATCATCTCGCCTCAGTAATTCTACCATGCGTATTCTTTACATTTCCCAGTATTTTCCTCCGGAAATGGGAGCTCCATCAGCCCGCGTTCACGAACTGTCCCGTGAATGGGTACGAATGGGCCATGAGGTGACCGTTGTTACCGGCTTTGCTCATCATCCCACAGGTCGGAAAGCTGCGGGAGATCGATACCGGCTGACTCGTCGAGAGTTCGTGGACGGAATTGATGTGGTCAGGTCCTACGTTTGGGCGACCGCCAACAAAGGTATCGTCAAACGCATGGTTTCTTACGCAAGTTTCATGGTTTCTGCCGCCGTGATCGGGTCTCTCCGCGCAAAGAATCCCGATGTGGTTATCGCAACGTCGCCTCAGTTGCTATGCGGCTTGGCCGGCTACCTCGTGGCCAGACGATTTGGGGCCCCATTTGTGTTTGAGGTAAGAGACTTGTGGCCCGAGTCCATTCTCGCAGTGGAAGCGATGCAGGAGAATTTTGTCGTGCGTTCACTCAGAGGTTTGGCTAGCTTTCTGTATAGCCACTCCACAAGAATCGTGACCGTCGGGAACGGGTACAAACAGGAAATCAATGAACGCTACGGTATTCCTTTGGGCCATATGGAAGTAGTTCCGAACGGTATTGACACAAGCCTTTTTGTTCCGAAAAGGCGAGAAAATGAATTGCGACGGGAATTCGGGTGGGGAGACCGATTCGTCGTGCTTTACGTCGGAACGCTCGGCATGGCACATGCGCTCAATAGTGTGCTAGGCGCCGCAGAAAAGCTTCGCGATCGACCTGATATCCTCTTTGTCTTCGTGGGCGAAGGAGCCGAAAAAGACAATCTCAAGAACTTGGCGTTCAAGAAATCACTTCACAACGTTCAGTTTATCGATCAACAACCGAAACACCGGATGCCGCTTCTCTACGGTGCGTGCGATATAGGACTCGTCACTCTGCGTGCCGCGAAACTCTTCCAAAGTGTATTGCCTTCAAAGATGTTCGAATATCTGGGTATGGAAAAACCTGTTATCGTAAGCGTAGACGGGGAGGCTCGCGAGCTGGTCGAAAGAGCCCAGTCAGGTTGGTATGTCCCGCCTGAAGATGCGGAGGCTCTTTCTGATGCAGTGGTAAGAGGTTATCAGGATACGGAACTTCTTTCGGGCATGGGAGAGCGGGGTCGAAATTACGTCTTGCAGCGCTACACGCGCGATTTTCTGGCAGCGCAGTATATAGACCTCCTGAAAAGACTTTTGAAATCTCCGCTTCGTTGTGCCCGACTCTAGTGTTGTGTCCCGCAAATAGCTTTAAAATCAACGAGTTGGTCGAGAAGCGAATTGGTGTCATCGCGAGGAGCGACGCGACGAAGCAATCTCGCGTAGTTGCAGTATATGGCCTGGAGATTGCTTCGTCGCTCCTCGCAATGACACTGATTCTCGTGCTGGCCAGGTCGGTGATTTGATGGTTATTTGCGGGACACCATACTAGGCATGGGAACGATACTATCGTGATCGTAGCATATCAGAAAAAGACCGAGTGAGGCTTTCATGTCCAATGGTGCTGCGGCGGGAGCTGCGGCAGCTGCGGCAGCTGCTGCGGCCGAAATGCTCCGACAAGAGGAAGAAGAGATGACCGAATACTCCGAAAACGATCTACGAGAAGGATGGGAGTTCAAAATTCTTCGTGCGAACACTGCGGCATTCAAGAACCCCCAAGTACTGAAACAAGCCTGTGAAGAAGAAGCTCAGGCCGGCTGGATTCTCGTCGAAAAATTTGACGATCAAAGGCTTCGGTTCAAGCGTCTTGTTAGCACGCGAGACAAAGACAGCTACCTGCCTTTCGATGCGTATCGGACCCAGTTTGGCATCTCGAAGAGCGCATTCACCGGCATAGTTGTCGCCATAACAGTGGGAGCTACTTTCCTGCTCATCGCCCTAATAGCTCTGGTGGCATATTTCGCACCCAGATAAATTATTGTATAGCAGCTGCCAAAAGCTCCAGCCGACTGACGTTCCCTACATCTAACAAACTGACGCTTCCCATGGACACCATGTGGAAACAAATTCGTCGTCAGCTCACGCCACTTCACTGCTCACCTTTTTCGAGCTCATCCCATGTCTCTTTGTACGTCTGTTCGTACCCGCTCTTAATTCTGGGATCCCCCAATTCTCGAGGGAATTCTTCAACAGCCTTCTGGATTCCGGTACCGTAGGGATTGCCTTGATCGCGATCGAAGATCGCCGCCTCCCTGGCCCTAATTTGAGCCACGTTAAGGGAGTAATCAAATCTTCCGCTGGTAAGAAACGTCTTGGGATCGTCCGACATGATTGACCTTTCTTTTCAATTCATATTTGTAATCTCTTCGCTGTCTTACCAGAAAAACTCCGGGAGTTCAAATTGCAGGCTCGAATATGGGCGATATCATGTTGACCTCGCCCAAGTCAGTCATGGCCAGAGATTCTCAATCGGCCTCACCGCTTGCACATCGCGGACCTTGCCCAAATTCCTTAGGGTGGTGGATAGGCTGGCGTTCAGAATGACCTTGCTGGCGATCTCCACGGGAATACCACAGCGGAATGCATAGGTGGCTGCATGGCATCTCAAGTCATGTGGCCTTATACGAATGCCCTTTCAAAAAAGTAAGATTGGGGGGACCTCTTTGTAAAACGGAATCATGCCTTTGCCAAAGAATCGGTTCATGGAACCACTGTCATTGCGAGGAGTGAAGCGACGAAGCAATCTGTTCTTAACGGTCAGGAGATTGCCGCGGGCTTACACCCTCGCAATGACGGTCACATTCTTTCTCAAGTGAATAAGTCCCTTGTAAAAAGTGTCCCGCCCAAACCCCCTGCCAGAATCTTCTATCATGCGCCGGCATCTGCATTTCCTCAGCGGAAACGCAGATGCCGGCGAGTACTAACAGTTCTTGAGGTGGGGTTGGGGGATGAATCTCTCACATGAAGTTCATCCCCGATTTCAGGTATTTGAAAGCGCAACGGTATTAAACGTATTGATACGCAATTTTCTTTCCATTTTATGCCTGCATAAATAAAGATCTACATTTCTTTGAATATCCTCGGCATTTAGTACAGGTTTTCTTAAATCAGGTCGCACATTTTTGTCGGAGCAGGTTGCTTCGCTTCGCTCGCAATGACACTGCTCGGGCCTGTCATTGCGAGGAGCGCAACGACGAAGCAATCTCTCCTGGTCATGAAATCCGGCACCGAACGTACGAAAAGCAACACTTCGATACCGCTGTTACTGATCTCAATGTTCTAAATGCAGCGGTTTGGACTACCGGGCATAGCTCAGAAGCATGTGTGGCGGGACAGGCGGGGTGAAATCGATTGACATCATGACGCTCAGGATGAATATGGTCAGAAGGGAGAAGATAAAAAGCTTCTTGGCCCAGAGCCGCTCATTGAATGCCTTGTAGCCCGACAACGCCATATACAGCCAGAACAGACCCAATACGCTCGCCACTGCAAAGGTGCTGTAACCGGTGTACCCCCCGAGGGTCAGCATCAGCGTGGCGGCCGTAAAGGCCAAGATGTAACCAACAATATGCCTTCTTGCAGCGGCTGTTCCCTGCTTGACCGGCAGAACCGGGATGGCCGCAGCAGTGTAATCGTCAAGCCGAAAAATAGCGATGGCGTAGCAGTGAGGCATCTGCCATAGGCTGAAGATCGACAACAATATCACTGCTCCCACGTCGAAGCGACCGGTGACTGCGCAATATCCCGCGAGGGGCGGTGTGGCTCCCGCCAGGCTGCCGATCAACGCGCTGTACACGGAATTGCGTTTCATGTACAGGCTGTACACGCCCACATACATCACAATGCCCGCCAGCACGATGAAAACGGACAGCAGGTTTGTTGCCGCACAGAGCAATGCCACGCCCGCAATGCCCAGAATCGTTGCGTAGGATACGGCGATCTTTAGTGAGATGAGGCCCTTGGCAAGGGCGCGGTCGCGTGTCCGGATCATCGTTCGGTCTATCTTTCTATCGACACAGTTGTTGAAAACGCAGCCGGAAGCTACAACCAGGGATATGCCCATGAGAGTCGCCAGGAGAGCAGCACCATCAACTCGCCCTTTGGAGGCGAGAAAAAAGCCGGCTGCAGCGGAGATCAGGTTGCCGAGAACGATCCCCGGTTTGGCTACGAGCAAATAGTTTTTGATCCTTTCAAGCATTCTCACATCATTCGGTAATTCAGGCTGGACATGATCCAGAGGGTTCCGCCGACGAAGAGGGCAATGATCAATACCGTGAACATCATGACAAGCACGTTCCAACGCGCCGCCGATGAAGCGTCCAGATGCAGGAAGTAATACGAGTGCACCAGAATCTGCGCGATGCCCGCACTGAAAATGCCGGCCAGGATTGTCGAAGAGGACAAGGTCCCGCTCATCACCAACGCAAACGGAATAGCGGTCAGAATGAGGGAAAGAACAAAACCGGTGAGGTACGATTTGAGACTTCCCGTACTCGCGCCGGTGCTGTCGATAGATGCTTGACTCATTTACAGAACTCCCATCAGGTAGACGATACTGAATATGCCGATCCATATGATATCCAGAAAATGCCAGAACATACTCAGGCGCATCAGCCGTGATTGAACGGGGGAGGTCAACCCCTTGACTGCCACCTGACCTATCATGACCGCCATCCAGATCAGCCCGAAAGTCACATGGGTACCGTGAGTCCCTACCAGGGTAAAAAAACTCGAAAGGAAAGCGCTGCGGTCCGGTCCGTGGCCCGCGGCAATCATGCCGTGGAACTCATTGACTTCCATGGAGACAAATCCGAGCCCCATGAGAAATGTAACGGCGAGTCCGATCAGAACCCATTTCTTCTTGCCGTTGTGTACGGCCAGCATGACCAGACCGTACGTTACGCTGCTGAACAACAGGAGACACGTTTCACCCAAAACGTAAGGCAGTTCAAACAATTCCTTCCCCGTCGGTCCGCCCGCATAGTTGCGGCCCAAAACGGCAAAAGTAGCGAAGAGCGTCGCAAATATGATGAGGTCGCTCATAAGATAGAGCCAAAAACCGAATGTCTGCATCGCGACGGTATCGGGGTGTTCAAACTGTTCGTCATGAGCGATGGCGATGGTCGAAGCGCCTGTTGTCGGCATGTGCATCTCCGCTCCAGGTTTTGGGATGGTCCGTTCGTTTGCGGAACGTCATTTCGCGAAGGCGGCCAGCTGTCGATGGCGTTCATGTTCGATGCGCTCGACCTCGGCCGCTGGTATGACGTAATGGATGTCATCGTCTATTGAGCGGGCAATGACCGTGAAAAACATGCCCAGAGCGGCCAGTATGGCCAGCCACCAGATGTACCAGACAACGGCAAATCCGAACACGAAAGCCAATCCGCCGATGATAAAGCCGTGCGGTGCGTTTCTGGGCATCTCGATGTCGTTATATTGATCCGGCCGGCTATATGCTACGCCTTTTTCCTTCATGTCCGTGAAGGCATCGATCTCACCTACCACGGGTATGTTCGCGAAGTTATAGACCGGGGGAGGAGAGGATGTCATCCACTCCAAAGTGTGGCCGTCCCAGGGATCGCCGGTGGGATCGCCCAGGGCGCTCCGCTCCTTAATGCTGACGAGCAATTGAATTCCCTGAAAGACGATGCCGAGCATGATCACGGCTGCACCCAATGCAGCGACGAGCAGATAGGGCTGCCAGGTGGGGGTGGCATAATACGCCATGCGGCGGGGCATGCCCATGAAGCCCAGGACATACAGGGGAATAAAGGCAAGATAAAAGCCGATCAGCCAACACCAGAACGCGCGTTTGCCCCAATTTTCCTTCAACCGAAAGCCGGTGGCCTTTGGAAACCAATAATAATAACCTGCAAAAAACCCGAACAGAGCGCCGGGGATGATCACATTGTGGAAATGTGCGACCAGAAACAGGCTGTTGTGGAGCACGTAATCAGCGGGCGGTACAGACAACAGCACGCCGGCGGCCCCGCCGATGGCGAAGGTCACGATGAACCCCAGGGCCCAGTACATGGGCGTAGCAAACCTGATGCGGCCACGATACATGGTGAAAAGCCAGTTGAAGGTCTTCACCCCGGTGGGGACGGCAATTATCATGGTCGCAATCCCGAAAAAGAGGTTGACGTTCGGGCTGGCACCCATGGTGAAAAAATGATGCACCCACACGGAAAAGGACAGAATCGTGATGGCCGCAGTGGCATAGACCATGGATCCATAGCCGAACAGCCGTTTTCCGGAGAAAGTGGCGACGACCTCCGAAAAGATCCCGAAAGCCGGCAGGATCAGGATATAAACCTCAGGATGCCCCCAGGTCCAGAACAGGTTGGCATACATCATCATGTTACCACCGAGCGTGTTTGTGAAAAAATGCATGCCCAGGTAACGATCGAGGGTAAGCATGGCGAGAGCGGCCGTCAGAACCGGAAATGCCCAAACCATGAGCACGTTGGTGCAAAAAGTCGTCCAGACAAACAGCGGCATCCGCATGGCCTTCATGCCGGGAGCGCGCATTTTCATGATGGTGACGATAAAATTGATACCGGTCAACGTCGAGCCGACACCGGCGATCTGGAAGGCCCAAATCCAATAGTCCACCCCTGAGCCGGGGCTGTACTCTGTTTCGGTCAGCGGGGCATATCCCGACCATCCGGCTTGGGAAAACTCACCCACACCCAAAGATGTCATGACGAGCAACGCCCCGGCCGCGGTCAGCCAGAGACTGAGCGAATTCATAAAGGGAAAGGCTACGTCGCGTGCACCTATTTGCTGCGGCATAACGATATTCATCAACCCGACCAGAAACGGCATGGCCGCGAAAATGATCATGATCGAGCCGTGAGCGCTGAATATCTGATTGAAGTGCTCAGGGTGCAGAAAGCCGTAAGAACCGCCAGCGGCAAGGGCCTGCTGAGAGCGCATCAGAATTGCATCGGAGAACCCGCGCAGCAGCATCACCAATGCAAGGACAATGTACATGATGCCGATCTTTTTGTGGTCGAGGCTGGTCAGCCATTCTTTGTAAAGGTAGGTCCACTTTCTGTAGTAAGTAAGCAACGCCAGGATCACCAGGCCCAAGAGAACCGCACCACCTACGGCACTTATCGTGATTGGTTGATCATACGGAATCGCTGAAAGGCTTAACTTTCCAAACATATCAATTTGCCTCCGCAACGTCGGTTCTTGCGTGTGTGGAAACGGATTCTCTGCTCATAGGATCGGGATTTTTTCCCCAGGTCGGATCGAATTTTCGCAAGATATATCCGAACAGATCGGGCGTGACAGAAGAGAAATAGGTCACGGAGTGGCCGGTGCTCGGATTTGCGAGCTTCTCATATCGGACCAGATCAAGCTTTTCCGGAGACTGTCTGATCTCTTGCACCCACGATTGGAACTCTTCTCGGGATACCGCGTTTGCCTTGAAATGCATGTCAGCGTACCCGCGACCGCTGAATTGCTGATTGTGACCGGCATAAGTGCCCGGCTTATCAGCGAGGAGGTGCAATCGTGTTTGCATGCCTGCCATGGCGTAAATCTGGCTGCCCAGCTGCGGGATGAAGAAGGAAGTCATTACGGTGTCCGAGGTGAGTTTGAAGCTGACCGGAACATTGACGGGAAAAGTGATTTGATTGACTGTGGCGATATTTTGATCCGGGTAGATGAAAAGCCATTTCCAATCCAGGGACACCGCTTCGATGTTGATGGGTTTGTCCGCCGAATGGATGGGTTTATAGGGATCCAGAGAATGGGTGCTGGTCCAGGCCAGAATCGCAAGAACCGTGACAATAGCAATGGGAACCGCCCACATGAAAAAATCGATTTTAGCGGAATAACTCCATTTCGGCATATAAGTCGATTCAGAATTGGAAGCTCTGTACGTTCGGGGAAACCAGAAAGCCATGATAAAGACGGGGATGACGACGATCAGCATGAGCACGATGGCTGCAATAATGACGAACCGCTCCGCCGCCGCGATCGGTCCTTTGGGGTCAAACAGGAGTATCGTGCTGCAACCTCCGAGGAAAGTTACGGCACACAGGGATGACAAGCCTGCAAAAACGAAATACTTCTTGCTCTTCATGTATCCCCCAACGTCTCAAGGGTCTATAATTTCTTAAGTAAACAGGTCTTGATTTGCGCAAAAACGTTAAGTATTCACAGGCCTAAGGCCTCTTTGGGCCGTACGCACACCACCACGTTCCCGTGTCCTAATTACTAAAATTAAGACGATCGAGCACCTAAAAAGTTTCCCGTGGCTTCTGAACTGGGGAACGCCTTCACACATCTGAAAGAAGCACGTCCGCAATCTGTGGAAATGCTCTCAGGCGATCTTCTCATCGAGGATAGTGGGTTGCAGCCATTCTTCACAGAAGGCAAGCAGGATAAATCGAGGGTAACGCCCCACAGCCAAGCTGTCTGCACGTTTCAGGTGCAGGGCGAAGCCGGGCAGAAAAGCCGGTCCCAGGTCGTGCAACGGTTGAATGCTCAACCGAGAGTCCGGAATTGGGGCCCGTGCGCCGGAACGTCGGGCGCTTTTCGGGCTCCGCAATAACAAGAGCCAAAACCTTTGGAAAAGAAGCAGAATCCGATGATGAAATCGTTTGGACGTAGGTCTTTCCCTAGGCCAATTGTGGGGAGTTTCACCGTCAATGGCAGACAGACCCGACCACATGAGAAAAGGCGTGAGGCTTCTTGACCGTCACTATATTGCTGCGCATTGGAAATGGTGCTTTCCGTCCGCAGTCAGCCAGGTTGTCCTCGGAGCGCAATAAGGCTGGCCGTCAGAAACGAAGGGGACACCTCGCTGGTAGACGCTTTCCTAATGCGCATCACCACAGTGGGGCTCCGAGGTCCAGAAACAGAAAAAACAGCCGGTCGAAATGATTAATCTAACCTGATGTTATCATAAAACGATTCTGTGGTGGAGATGAAGGGATTTGAACCCTCGACCCCCGCGTTGCGAACGCGGTTTGTTGACCACATAAACTCAAGCTCTGACATAAAACCCCAGTCATTTCAAGTCAATTCAATCTGGTTCGGGTCGCTTGAATTCGCCTGAGTTTAAAAAAATGTGAACATTTTGTGAACATGGTTTGGGTCTAGCGGGCGTCTTAATGGACAAGAAGCTCTCAACTCCTTTAGGAACAAATCTCTGGAAAAGGTGTCGAGAAGTACAGCACCGGGCCCATACTTTCGTACTGTACCGGACGCCATTCTCGGAGAAGTAATGTGTACGTTGTCGCAGCCATAGCAGTTCATTTACCATAGGGGGGCTCACATCGTCATCTCTTCTCAAACGGAGCGAAGAGAAGCCAATCAAATCCAATCCAATCATGGGCATTCGTCTTTCACCCGACCTCGTTGGGTGACAACTGATCGAGAGGGGGGACTGGCATGCATGATCCATCTATCAGAGGCGAGAAAGTATTCGCCGGAGGTTACTTCTCTACTGGCGCACCGATCGTCGTGGGGCCGTTGCTTGATGCTGTTTGGCAGGGCGTTCAAGAAATTCGGTTGAAAGGACGAATCGGCCCGGCTTGGCGCCTGCAACAGGGAAAAACACAAGATCCTCATTATCCCACTGGTCTTTACTTGTCTGCAGCCACTTCCTACGTAATCCAGTCGATGAATGTAGTCACCTCGTTGGTGTGCAGGGCGTGGACAATGCCGTATGATGAGGAAGGTCGGTATGGCCCGGCGGGCACCTATCCACTTATTATAAACCTGCATTTCTCAGATGACTGGGGATGGGACATGCTTCAGGGAGAGGAAATGGTTGTCTGGACTCTGGAGTCGGTTGAGAAGGTTCTCAAAGTTACTTATGGACCGCCACCGCAACAGAAGATGTTTCAGCTAGTAAAAGGGGGGTGGAGACATGGCGTAGGGTAGTGAGCGAGTAATAGAGTTTATGATCGGGAAAGAGAGAGTCTCGTTTCCTTGCAATTTGGAGGCCTTAAATTGTGGCGGGAGCGACGAGACTCGAACTCGCGACCTCCGGCGTGACAGGGCGTCGTTCCACCCCATGAACAAACGATCTGCTTTAAAACCCCAACGATTTCAAGCCACGATGACACCTATGGAGCCCCGTTGAACCCCATGAAACCCCAAAATTGGGAACAAAATGGGAACAAAAAGCTGGGCCATTCTTTCTATTCCTTTGCAGGAATGCCGCCAAAAAGCATCGCTGGGCTTGCGTCCTGCGGCCACTCCCGAACCCACCTTCGTATCTGGTCTTTGGGAGTAAAAACCTCAGGTGGGATCTCCACTTCGCGTACCGCCTGCTCCTGATTGCCAGCGACCGTATATTTCATCTTAGGAAAGGCCGTCGGAATCTTGCCGTCATACATCTCCCTGATCATCCACTCGGCATTTGGACGGGCGGTATCGCTGGATTCTGGAAGAGCTGCTTCACGGACCCATAGGCGATCTTTGGTTACGTTGACCACGGTCCCATCTGTGCCGAAGGCGAACAACCCCTTGTAATGAGTCCTCACGCCTGCCACCATCTCTCCGATTAGCTCGCGGTCGAAAGACAGGTGGGTCGCCATTGCAAGCTTGGGTTGCACCAGATTAGCTAGATAGCCGACCCCGTAGTGCGGGGTATGGTGAATGTCAAGGGTGAGCGCTCCGACGAGTGGAGGAACTCCTTGCTTGATAGCCCAAAGGTTTACAATATCGACGGCCATCTCGGTAACGAAAACGTCCACGCCCTTCGCGTACTTGGCTGTAAGCTTGTCTGGCTTGCCGTCCCCAGTCCAAACGAAGCTGAGTCCGTTCCAGTCGAGCCGGTAAGCAGAGGCTCCGTCCATGGCATGCGAACGTCGCCAGTGAGTCACCTTTACGCCATCTTTATCGTAACAGATGCCGCCGTCATCTTTGAAGTCGAACTCAGTTACTTCAATGTCGTAGCCGTCTTGCACCGGAGCGCATCCAGAGAAAGCTTGCTCGTGCCAGGCACCCATCTTTCTCATGTTGTCGCACATGGCACTTGTTCCCAGTTCGGGGGCGCGGCCTGAGGGACCTATCACCCGCAGAGGCTTGTACCGACCATTGAATGGGGCGAAGGCCCAGAGGTAGGGCAAATCTGCGTAATGATCGACGTGTAGGTGGGTTATGAAGATGTCGTTGATCTCCGGCACGGGGACTTGGTTGGCGATGATGTTTCGCATGCAACCGGAGCCAAAGTCGAAAAAGAATCGCTTGTCGCTTCCCAGCTCCACCATGATGCTGGTACCTGCCTGATTGAGTCTCGGAGGAAAAGGCTGGCTTCCCATGAAAGTAATCCGCATTTCGTCCTTGCCAAGTTCCTCGCTCTGAGGGAAATAATTGTTGCGGTTCTTCACCGAGTTGGTGGGCCTGTAGTAGGGCGGTATGGAGATCCCAGAGCCTGGCGGAGCCCCATACGGGTTCATATCTGTGATCTCGTAGTCTTTGGCACTGGCAGCTTCCGAAGTAGGCAGCGCACCTGCCGCCATCCCTGTTGCGGCTATGCTTAAGGTTTTGAGCATTTCGCGACGATCCATTGTTTGCAACTCCTCTTTTTGGATACCCTTTATTGCAGAAGTCGTTTCGTTATTGCCCTGAAAAATCAACCCAAAGCGGGCACCATCGAGACGTTTGAGTCCTCGTAGGTTCGTAGAACGTCTAGGGAAGATTGCTGTTCGATTTTCTCTACGTCTCGAAGCCTCATTCACTTGACCAAATGGAAAATCTCTGCAATCCGAGCACGAAAGTGTACCGCCCTCGCAAAAGTGGGGATGAGCATCAAAATCATGGCCCCCACAAGGAATGATAAGAGGACATTTTCCCAGGTCAGTAATCCGTTTCTGCCCCATAGTGAGAGAAAGTACACTCCACCGGGGATGTACAGCGCTGTGGCTGTCACTACACCGGGAGAGTATTCACGGCTCAGAATCGTACACGAGATATGCAGAAACGCATTAGCCAGAATCCACATGGCGGCAGACATTCCCGCCCACAGGTACCTCGTCGGATTCTCATAATACAGGTAGCAAGCTGCAGCAACGCAGACCAGGAAGATGAAGTTCCCGACTAGATTTTGCTTCCAGTCGAAGCGACCAAAATATCGATCCGCCCATGGAACAAAGCCAAAAGCAAACTCCTCCACCATATGGACACCGTAAAACAGACAAATGAGAAAGATGGTGCTGGACTTATGACCAAGACTGTAAACGTCTGCCATTAGAGATCTCTCCTCGTCTCACCCAACGTTTATTGCATCTCATCCCGCCAAGGCTTCAGCCAAAGCCCCGATATTTTTCCTTCAGAATCAAAGACCACTCGTACTTCCGGTTGTTCAGATGTCCGTGAGTACGTCCCCTTTAAACGGTAGACGGTGCCTGTGGGGATGAAGAACCGTGCGGTCAGCGCTTCTACGAAGGTCATTCCCTGATAATCACCGAACATTGACCTGATCTGCTCAAATGACTGCTTCTGCAGCTCAGGGCTCAAGCCTTTCCGCATCTCAGCAGTGAATTCATCGCCGACTGGTTTAAATTGGCCATTTTGCCACTTGGCGTAAAGGGAACCCACTATTTGACTAGCCTTTTCGACATGCTCGGCGTTTACTTCTGATTGCGGGACTTTGCTGAATAAGAACGAGGACGCTACCGCCATTTGCCCAGACGCCAGAAAAATAGCGATTGAGATCCAAGCGGCACGATGAAATCCGACCTTTTGCATTATCTGTCCACCTTGGTGTTAAAATTCGAGAATGAGTCATCTTAATTGTGATCAAGCTCAGGAGCCGATCCATTCAGGGTCTTGATACTTCTAGCATATAGATCTGCACCTGGCAAAGCGCTTATTCCGTGGGCGAATATGCTCAAAAGAATAGTCATCATCACGATCAATTTTATGGTCGTTTCTCCAGGGAGACGGGCTTCTTGTTCCAAGTAAGCAAGCCCAAGGACTATAGAGGCAAGCCCACGTGGTCCAAACCAGCCCATGAATAACACAGTCGCCTTGCTCAAGTGAGTGCCGATTAAGGCTATACTGACCGGGACCATCCTGATCAGCGTTAAGCTTAGGACTGCATAAACAATTAAAGTCGGGTGAAACCCGTCCCAGTTCCTGACCACTATCAAACCGAAAAGAAAGAACACAAAATAATTAATGACTTGGCCCCACTCGTCAGTGAATTCAGCTCCGATATGAGAGGCATCCTTGAATCCGAATTGGACGGCGAAACCTGCTACAAAAGCTGCGATGAACATACTGGCATGGACGTATTCAGATAGCGTGACACACAACAACGGGACGGTTATCAAGCCCAATTGCCGAAAGG